>DCJV01000038.1:8448-17217 GCA_002320555.1 Ruminococcaceae bacterium UBA1691
GTTTATTAATATTTGTTTTTGGCAACTTTACTTGTATTTTTTTGTGATTCCATGTATGATATTTGTTGTGATGGGAACAGGCGGCAAAATCGTGCCTCCTGCTTTTCTCAAAATGCAAGCCGTTAGAGCGGCTGCTTTGATCCGATCTTTTCTTTACATTAGGAGAACACCTATGGACAAGGAATTTGAGCGTTTGCTTGCCAGCCCGCCAAAGCAATTCCGCCCTATCCCCTTCTGGTCCTGGAATGCGCGACTGTGCGAGGAGGAAACAACGCAACAGCTTGCACAGATGGATGAAGCCGGTATCGGCGGCGTTTTTATGCATGCACGTGGCGGCCTGCAAACCGGATATATGGGGCACGAATGGATGGATAATATCCGCGCGGCGGTTACCGAATGCAAAAGGCGCGGCATGTCCGCCTGGGGATATGACGAAAACGGCTGGCCCAGCGGCTTCGGGGGCGGTTTCGTCAACCGGATGGGAGCAAAATATCAGCAAAAATATCTGCGCTGCTCACATACGCCGCCGCGGGAGAACGCCGTATCCATTACCAGCCTCCCGGTGCAGGGCCAACTTTTCTATTTTTACTACGAAATCAATCAAAATTACGTAGATCTGCTGGATCCCAAGGTAACGCGCGCATTCCTGCGCAGCGTCCATCAGCAGTATAAGCGGCGTTTGGGAGAACAGATGGGCGGCCTGGCCGGATTTTTTACAGACGAGCCGCAGCTCTCTCGCAGCGGCTATCCATGGTCCCAGACGCTTCCGACGGCATATCGGAAAAGATACGGCGAGCCGCTATTGGAGAGGCTTCCCGATCTCTTCTTCCCCACTGATACCGCAAGCCGGACGCGGGTGCGCTACTGGCGGCTGGTCACCGATCTTTTTGCAGAGCATTATGCAAAGCAGGTATCCTCCTGGTGCCATGAAAACGGCGTCAAGCTGACCGGCCATCTGGTCTGCGAGGAGACGCTGGGCAGCCAGATGACCTCCAACGGCGCATGCATGCCGCACTATGAATATTTTGATATCCCAGGCATTGACTGGCTGGGCCGCGGAGTTTCCGACTGCCTGACGCCTCTGCAGGCCTCCTCTGTGGCGCACCAGCTCGGAAGGCAGCAGATCCTGAGCGAATCCTTTGCCATGTGCGGCTGGAATGTCAGCTTTGAGGAGCTGCGCTGGATTTTCGAATGGCAGATGGTGCGCGGCATCACGCTCTTATGCCAGCACCTTGAGCCGTACAGCCTTGCAGGTATCCGCAAGCGTGACTATCCTGCGGCGCTTTTCATTCAGCAGCCCTGGTGGAAGGAATATAGCCGCTTCAATGATTTCGTCAGCCGGATCGGCATGCTGCTCACCCTCGGCAGTGTTCATTTCGACGTTCTCCTGCTACATCCGCAGCAATCCGCCTGGCTGCTCTATGACGGCAGCGAGGAGGGGAAAGCTAAGATTGATGCGCTCAATGCCTCCCTGCTTTCCGTGATCAAGGCACTGGAGGATGCACAGATTCCGTTTCACCTGGGAGACGATCGGATCCTCGCGCAGCATGCGCAGGTAGAGGGAAAGCGCCTGTGTGTGGGAACCCAGCGCTATCGCGCGGTGATCGTCCCGCCCTGCCGCTCTCTAGACGCGCGGGTGCTCTCGCTTCTCACGCAGTTTTCACAAAACGGCGGAACGCTCCTCTGGGTGAAGCAGGAAATACACGCGGCTCCGGCGCACGAAGCCGGGCTTCCGAGCATGGTGGATGGCGTTCCCTGCACAGATCCGTATCGGCTCGCCGCCGCCTCGATATGCGTTCCCCTGTTGCATGTAGCACAAGCGATTCCCAGCTGCTGCAAGCCGCTCTCCCTTTCCCTTGGGGATGGCTCCCCCGCCGCCGGAATCGCCGCCACAATGCGCGATTTTGATCAGGAAGGCTTTCGGATGTACTATCTGGTCAACACGGACTCACCCGCTTGTACGCTTATTGTACGGACAAAGGGAGCGGATGCGGTGATCTTTGATCCAACCTCCGGGAAGAAAAAGCCGTTATCTTTTGTACGGGAAGACGGCGAGCTACGCTTTTCTCTCAACATGGAGCAGCGGGATAGCGCCGTTATATTTGTTTTTGAAAAATCACAGGGATTCTTTACGGGGCGCAAAAAGAAAAAAATGACCGCACATCCGCGCTCCATCGCGCCAAGCCTTTCCCCCACGTGGGAAATCGTCCACAGCGACCCCAACGCCCTGACGCTAGACCGCTGCGACTGCTTCTTTCACGGAAAACCGGCGGGCGAAAATCTCCCGGCCATTGAAATTACGGAGCTTGCCTGTGCGCTCGCACAGCCTGTGGAGCTCCGGCTGGCCTATCGTTTCCATATCGCGCAGCCGCTCTCCGGGCCGCTCTATCTCGTATGCGAATCGCCGAAAAATTACCGTTTCACCATCAACGGCAAAATTGCGCGGCTCTCCCCCTGCGGATACTATCGGGACAAATCATTCGTCAAATTGAATATCAGTAAATTCGTAAAGACGGGGCGCAATGAGCTCTGTATGGACACCTGCTTCCAGCAATACGGCTCCGTCTACAGTGATTTTCGGGCGGCGGCCGAGGGCTTTGAATCCGTCCGGAACCGCCTGACCTATGATGAAGAAGTGGAAGCCATCTATCTCGTTGGCAATTTCCGCGTCGATACGCCCGGCGTTTTTCAGGCAGGACAGCGAGAGGATCGCCTTTATCAGGGGGATTTCTCTCTGACGCCTCCTTCCCCGTATGTCTGCTCCGGCGACCTTGTCGGGCAGGGCTTTCCGTTCTTCAGCGGCCAGATGACCCTGCGCAATACCTTTCAGCTCACGCAGGAGGAATGTCAAGGCCGCTGCCTACGCTTTGCCAAACGCGGTGCCATCGTGCTCAACATACGGGTTAACGGAAGACCCGCTGGAAAAATTTTTTGGAGACCTTATGAAATCAACCTTGATGGGCTGCTGCACGAGGGTGAAAACAAAATTGAAATCACGCTCACCGGCTCCCTGCGCAATTTGCTTGGCCCGCATCATCTCAAAGAAGGCGAATGCTACAGCGTGTCTCCCGGCAGCTTTTACCGCCGCTCACAGGTCTGGCGGGACGGTGATAACCCCGATTGGACAGACGGCTATTCCTTTGTGGAATTTGGATTGTTTTTAAAATAGGAGCGGTAGCATCGGTGAACAGGGGCCCGGAGGGGATTTTTGCATCGCCTCTTTTTCTGTAATAACTTTATTGATCGAACCTGCCGCGCTCCATTGCTGTGGAATTCATTGCAAAGCGCAGCACATTTTTGGCGCTTCGCTGCAGCTCTCCCAAGGTGATTCCGTCCTGCTTTCCATAGGTTTTCAAAAGCGTGCCGTCGCGCTTCTGCTTTCCCATGCGCTTTCCGCCCGGCATCAGCACATCGACCTGCGCACGGACGCGGTACGCATTGTCCCGCAGGGCCGGGAATTCAGGGCTTTTGGAAGAGCGCATCCACCAGTCGGTCATCACGCAGCCCTCATATCCCCATTCCCCGCGCAGGACCGTGGTGCAAAGCTCGTATTGATAATGGCCCCACACGCCGTTGATCTTGTTATAGGAGGTCATGAGATTCTTCGGCCTTGCCTCCCTGACGCAGATTTCAAAGCCTTTGAGATAAATCTCGCGCAGGGCGCGCTCGGATAAACGGGAATCGTTGAAATTCCGGCAAAACTCCTGATTATTGCAGGCAAAATGCTTAGGACAGGCTGATACCCCCGTCTTCTGCAGCCCGGTCACGGCAGCGGCTGCGATTTTTCCCGTTAGAAAAGGATCTTCAGAATAATATTCAAAATTCCGGCCGCACATCGGATTGCGGTGGATATTCATGCCGGGCGCCAGCAGCACATCAGAGCCCTTCTCCCGCATCTCCCGGCCTTCCGCCTCATATACCTCCCTGACCAGCGCCTCATCAAAGGTACAGGCGAGCAGCGTACCGATGGGCAGCAGGGAACAGCAGCTTTGCAGGCGAATACCGGAGGGGCCGTCAGTCGTTGTGATCGGTGGAATCCCCTTTTTGCGCAGGGACGGCAGCACACCGCCGTATACGCCCGCGTTTCCCGGTACGCCGAGCGGACTGTCCATGATACCAGCGCCCCGTGTGATTGCTTCCAGCTCGGTCAAATCAAGCTGGGCGACAAATTCGTCCATCGTTACCTTTCCCGCCTTCACGTCAGACAGGCGATACCCCCGGTCCCCGGTCATGGGAACGCTTTCCGGAAGCGCGTGTAATATCATCTGCTTTAAATCGATGGAACAGGTGTGTACTGCCTCTTTGACCGGTATGCGCACGCCGTTTGATTCCTTCGCCACGAAGATGGAAAAGGCCTCCTTCGGCGCGGCAACCTCTTGAAGCTGCTCAAAGACCATTGTCTTCTCCTGCACATATTCCCATACGCGCTCCGCATTGCGGACGCTGGTTCCAAGGGCAAATCCATAGCTCCCCTTTTCCACCACATAAGCTGAGCGATGGCCTGTTCTACCGCTGTCGTCATAGGAGGACAGGCGTTCAAACGGAACCGTTATGGACAGCTGCTGGCTTTCTCCGGGCGCAAGCAGTTTCGTCTTTGCAAATCCTGCGAGGATTCGCGCTGGATTGCCGAGGCTGCCGCAGGGCTTCTCCAGATAGACCTGCACGGCCTCCTTCCCGCCAAACCGCCCGTCTGTGTTGGAACCGGTGCACGTAAGCACTATGCCGTCTGTTATGCACTCCGCGCGGTCAAACGAAACGGAAAAGGAGGCATAGCTCAGCCCATAACCAAACGGATATAGAACAGCGTCCTTCTGAAACGTTTCAAACCACCGGTATCCAACATAGATATCCTCTTCATAGTGATTATAAGCCCTGCCGCCAAAGCAGCCGGAGGACGGATAGCTGTCATATGCACGCACGACCGTATCCGTAAGCTTCCCGCAGGGCGATACCGTGCCGCACAGTAGATCCGCAGCGGCATTGCCGCTCTCCATGCCGCCCTGCCACACCAGCAAAACGGCGCTGAGCCGGTCGCCATAGGCTTCGATCCACGATAAATCCATCATGCTGCCGATATTCAGCAGCACAGCCGTTTTTTCAAACTGTGATGTAACGGTGGAGAGCATCTGCTCCTCGCCATCCGTCAGATAAAAGCTTCCCTTTTCCAGTGTATTCTCTCGATCCTCGCCGGCGGATCGGCCGATAACCACCACGGCGCTTCTGGAGGTCTCCGCTGCCTTTCGGACAAGCTCCTGCGTCAGCGGCATTTCCGGATAAAAACGGGGCCAATGGCCCCAAAAGCCGTGGTCGACCGGGTTTTCAGCACACCACGCTTCATAAATGGAGGCCAGCTCTTCATTCAGCCTCAGGCCGCTGCAATGACGAATGCCTTCCATCAGATTGACAGCATACGGCTTGTTCACGTCGCCGCCCGAGCCGTAGCCCGTGTAGAACCAATCTTTTTGCACCCTGCCAAAGAGGGCAACCGTCTCGCCCCGCTCCAGGGGCAGCATACCATCGTTTTTCAAAAGTACCGCACCCTCCGCAGCCGCGCGGCGGAGCAATTCCGGCATGCCGGGCGTTATCGTTTTCTCCGCGGTCACCCGTCCGCTTTCTGCCTGTGACAGCCTGCTCAGCTTGGAAAAAGCCTTCCACACAGCCCCAATGATTTTTGTCATCATATCTGGCATCGCTATTTCTCCTTTTGCTTCTATAAACGTATTTTTCTCTGAACCCGCCCTCCTACAGGATATTCTCCTGATATTTTATCATACTGCGTGCCGAAAAGGAAAGCGTATTGCCCGGGAAATCAATCTTCCGGGATATCGCTGCGCTTTTGCCTCCTCACGCGCAATTTCTCCCGTGTTGCTTCGTTCCAAGGCTCCCTCTTTTCGACGCTTTTCTTCCACTTCGCTTTTCAAATCGTTTAAAATTGGATATAATAAGAACCATTGTAATCCCAAACTTTCATTCAGGAGGAATCGTATATGCCTTATATTTCAACACAAATCAGCACATCTCTCTCTCCGGACAAGGAAACGGCCCTCAAGGCAAAATTCGGCAACGCAATCAAGCTGCTCGGCAAAACAGAAAGCTGGCTGATGCTTTCCTTTGAGGACAACTGCCGGCTGTGGTTCCAGGGAAATCAGGAAAAGCCCTGTGCCTTTGTTGTAGTAAAGCTTTTCGGGAAGGCATCCCCTGAGGCATATGAGAGGATGACCGCCGAGGTCACGCGGATTTTACAGGAGGAGCTTGCTCTCGACCCTACACGCATTTATGTGCAGTATGAGGAGGTCAGCCATTGGGGCTGGAACGCAAGCAATATATAAATTTGGCACAGGGAAGAAGGTCTTTTTATGTCTTATACAGATCAGTTGCTCAAGAGCATGTGCGACAAAATGGACACGCTGATTGAAAGCCAACGGCAAATCGAACGCAGCCTTTCGCTGATCGAGCAGACGATCCGGCAAACGAACTTAGCAACGCCGGAGCAGCACCGCAAAGTGAAGGTGAACATTCGAAAGCCACGCCAGGAATAAAACCGGCCGGTTTGTCGGAAAATATAGTAAACTGATTCGCTTGGAAGGGAAGCCGACGCCGTGATCCTGGCTTCCGCCCGGAGGAGCGCTCATGAAACAGACGCAAAAGAAACGCAAAAAGAAAACAAATAGCAGGTGGCCGTGGATCGTTTCCGTTATCGTGTTGCTAGTGATCGGCGTAGCTGTGTTTGCAGGCGCACGCCTTGCGGGCGCCAAAGGACAGACAGCCACCGCTTATCTTCGTGAGGGAAGCCTTTATCTGCAGCGCACACCCGGCGATGACCCCATCCAGGTCACAGATTCCTTCCCGGTCAGCGGCGATCCCTATATAAAGCAGACCGCTACCGGCGATTTTTTACTCTATCCCTCCAATCTGCGCAAAGCGGCGGATGGTTCCGTCAGCAGCTATGACCTCTATGCCGCTTCCACACGCGGCAGGGAGGCCGGGAAGGGCTTTTTGGTTGCAGAAAGCGTTTTCGGAGAATATAAAGAATCGGCAGACGGAAAATCAATCGCCTATCTGCGCGGACAGCAGAGCGACGCCGGCACGCTTTGCACTTATCAGCTTGAGCAGCGCAAAGAGACTGTAATTGACGCCAATGTCATCTCCTTCGAGCGATGCTGCACAAAAGACGATCCGCTCTATTATCTCCGGCTTGACGGCTCCACCCGAACCCTGTGCGTATACACTGGAACAGAAAAGGCCGAGCTTGACCGGGAGGTGACGGAATTCCACCTTTATCCCACAGAGACCGCATGGGAGCTCTTTTATCTGAAAAAGCAGGAGCAGGACGGCACCTCCTCCCTTTACAAAAAGGGAACGGGGGGAAATGCACAGCTGGTGGCTGAGGGCGTATCCCGCGTTAGATTTGATCAGTATGTCCCGGGCGGCCCGCTATATTACCTGTGTCCCGGTGCACAACAGATCTCCTGGACCGATTTGATTGAAGATGACAAAAAAGAAGCCGACGCCGCGCTGCAGGAGCCAAAGCTTTCCGATTTCGTGGGCGGTGTGCTCGATTCCCTTTTGAACTTCAGCGATTATGGGGCTGGCGCTTATCACACGGCGCTTACGGAATATAACGAAAAGCTCAAGCGGGACAAAATACGCGAGGAGTTGTCTTCGCTCAATACAGAGGGCATGCTCGGCACGTCCTACGACTGCTATGCCTTCATCGGTACCAGTTCCATTCTTCTGGCGGAAAATCTGCGCACGGACAGCTTATACGCTGCCTCCCCCGCTTCTCCTGCCATTGTCTCCCGCTCCTATACCTTGAAAAAGGAGGACAGGCCCAAGCTCTCCGCGCTGGACGAGGAGCTTCTCGCGCAGGCAGAGGCGGACGGTTGGGAGTCCTTTTTGACAAAGCTTGCGCAGACGGCGATGGCTGATCCTACCCTGACCTTTACCACGGTTGCCGACGGAAAAAACGTAACCTTCTCCATGGAAAATTATCCGCAAAAGGGCTCTTTCGCCTTTTCCGACGACGGCACACATCTCTATATCCTGGAGGAGATGGAGGCCGGTGGTACGCTCTGCCGCGCGGCGATATCCCAATCGGGACTGACGGAAAAAACGGTGGTTGATACCAATGTCTCCCGATATGCCGTGGCAAAGGATACCGCCTATTATCTCAAGGGCAGCAACGTTCAGTCCGGAACGCTTTATAAGTTTACCTACAGCGAATCGGTGCTCATCGAGAACGATGTCCGATCCCTGGAGCAGCTATCCGACGGAAATCTTCTGTACTACCGGAAATCCGCAGACGACAATACAGCCCTCTTTCTGATCCGGGACGGCGAATCGATACTGATCGGCGAACATGTCTTATATGAGTCTGCAGAATATACATCGTCGGAGCGCATTCTCTTTATCCGAAATCCAAATGAAAATGGCGTGGGAGAGCTCTGCTGGTACCGTGGAACCGATAAAACAGCAAAAATCGATGAGAATGTGCAGGATATTTTCTTTTGAGCGTTCACAAAAGAAAACATAGTTTCTGATCGCTTTTGGAACCTACATCTTTATGCGCCGCTGCGCTGGCGGAAGGGCGAGGCAGCGCCCGCAGTAACTCTTCTGCGGGCGCTGCCTTGGCCTCCAGATAGCTATTTTGGGCGCAGTGAATTTGCAGCGTTCGCTCCTAAAGCGTAACCTTACTTTTGCACACAGAAAGTTGCTGCGCAGCCGGTCAATTTGACCACCACACAGTTCTCACGCCTTGCCTTCATCAGC
>DCJV01000159.1:0-7022 GCA_002320555.1 Ruminococcaceae bacterium UBA1691
AACACATCATTGTACAACCTACACTCTCTGCGGGCTGCGATCCCCGTAACGCCTTGCTTTTTGGGGCCTTCCATGCTATGATAGGGAACTGTTTACAATCGCTATTACCAAAAAAGGAGCTCTTTTCATGATTAGTACCTCCAATGTCAGCCTGCAATACGGCGGGCGCGTGCTCTTTGAGCGGGCGAACGTCACCTTTTCCGCCGGCAACTGCTACGGCATCATCGGTGCGAACGGGGCGGGTAAATCCACCTTTTTGAAAATCCTTTCCGGCGAGCTGGAGCCGAATAAGGGCGAGGTGATCGTCACTCCCGGCGAGCGGCTCTCCGTTCTCAAACAGGACCACTATGCATTTGACGAATACGACGTGATCCGCACCGTACTCATGGGCAACCCGAAGCTCGTGGACATTATGGATCAAAAGGAAGCCCTCTACGCCAAAGAGGATTTTACAGAGGAGGACGGTCTGCTCGTCAGCGAGCTGGAGGCCGAATTTGCAGAGATGGATGGCTGGTCAGCGGAGAGCGACGCAGAAATTCTCTTAAACGCCCTCGGCATCGAAAACGACAAGCATTCCGTCAAGATGGCCGAACTCTCCGGCGATGATAAGGTCAAGGTCCTGCTTGCGCAGGCGCTCTTTGGCAACCCGGATATTCTGCTGCTCGACGAGCCGACCAACCATCTCGACCTCGCTGCTATCCAGTGGCTGGAGGACTTTTTGCTCGACTTTGAAAACACGGTCATCGTCGTTTCCCATGACCGCCATTTCCTCAACAAGGTCTGCACGCATATCGTCGATATCGACTACGGCAAGTTGACGATGTACGTAGGCAACTATGACTTCTGGTATGAATACACACAGCTGGCCCAGCGCCAGCTGCGCGAGCAGAACAAGAAGGCGGAGGCAAAGAAGAAGGAGCTGCAGGAATTCATCGCCCGCTTCAGCGCGAACGCCTCCAAATCGAAGCAGGCCACCAGCCGCAAAAAGCTGCTGGAAAGCCTCGATATCGAATCCATGCCTGTCTCCTCCCGCCGCTATCCATTTGTGGCCTTCAAGCCAGACCGCGAGGTGGGCAACGATCTGCTCACTGTTACGGACCTGACGAAAACGATCGGCGACCGCACGGTGCTCGACCATGTGAGTTTCACGATCCGCCCGAATGAGAAAGCGGCCTTCGTCGGCTCGGACGTAGTGGCAAAGACGACGCTCTTCAAAATCCTGACCGGTGAGCTCGAGCCGGACGAGGGAAGTTTCAAATGGGGTGTGACGACGTCGCTCTCCTATTTCCCGAGCGACAATTCCGCATTCTTCGACGGCTGCGAGCTCTCCCTCATTGACTGGCTGCGGCAGTTCTCCCGTGAGCAGCTCGAGACGGATATCCGCGGCTGGCTGGGAAGGATGCTCTTCTCCGGCGAGGAGGCGACGAAAAAGGCGAAGGTTCTCTCCGGCGGCGAGCGCGTACGCTGCATGCTGTGCAAGATGATGGTTTCCGGCGCGAATGTGCTGATCCTCGACGAGCCGACGAACCACCTGGATCTTGAAAGTATCACGGCGCTGAATAACGGCCTGATCAGCTTCCCCGGCACGCTGCTCTTTACGTCGCACGACCACCAGTTCGTGCAGACGATTGCGGACCGAATCATCGAAATCCTGCCCGACCGCGTGATCGACCGCAAGGAGACGTATGACGAATACCTCGCGTCGCTGGCGGAAGAGGATTTGAAGAAGCTGCGGTGACAAACGCGCCTCAGCTCGGCGGCGGCAGACAAAAGCAGAGGATAAAGCGCCCCCGGGCGGCTTCCGTCTTGCAGGAGCCGCCCGGGGGCGCGCAATGGATGCGTTTATTGCCTGGGCTTCTCCTTTTTGAACGCGCCTATGATGGCGAGCAGCAGGCCCAGGCATATGAAGCCGAGACCAAGTGCAGAATAAAAGATCCATGGCTCCGGAAAAGCTAGGCAACCAGCCCCAGCCAAAACAAAAATCCCGCCTAAAATAAGCAGCTTCATTGCATACCCCCGCTTTCATGATGCTGTTTAGCGCATCATTTTGAATTTTTATGCAAATGCTTCCTCAGGTTTAGAAATTACTATTTATAATCCGTTTTTTCTTTTTTGAACGCCCCTATGATGGCAAGCAGCAAACCAAGGCAGATAAGAGCAAGGCCAAGTACAAGGAAAAAAGGAGCTACTTCGGGGAAGGAAAGGCAGCCCGCCCCTGCGACCGTAAATGTAAGACCTAATAAAAGTTTTTTCATTTTAATTTACCCCTTAGAAGTTGCCCAGAATGCAGCGGGAGCATCCGGTGCCTTATCATATGTTTTCTCCCAACTAATTGAGATGGATCCACTTACCCCTCCACTCGAAAAACTTAGTGATCCGTTCGGTAACACTGCAATATATTTATGAAAATAGCTCCCTACAGCAGATTCCCGTGAATTATCTGTTGTACGCTTCGTCAATGCTACAGCAAGAACCCCTACATGTTTTACGACACCATACGAGTGCCCATTGCTATGGGTAAACATGAACCGAATATCGATCTCTGTCCCTATCCCTACATTAGGACTGTAATCCGTACAATTGGATCCACCATCTTCAAAATAAATATCATCGGAATAATATGCCTGATAAACCCATCCAAAAGTATCGGGTTCTGCCGCAAAGCCGCCGCTCCAAGCCATACCCGCCTTATCTGTCAGACAATTAAACGGACTATAAGACCATTCCCAGCAATACATTAATATTTTTTCGCTGATCGAATCAGCATAGGACATATGGATGCACAATAGGTAGCTTTGCCAATTCCTAAGGGACATTACGACAGCGTCCTCCGGCATTTCCTTTAATCTCTGGATTTCCTCCTGATTTGCCGCCCGATATGTCTTAACCTCTGCCTTGCGCGCATCCATCGCATCCTGTTCTGTCCTAACATTTGCCGCAAGCCTGATCGGCTGACCGGGCTCCGCCTGCTCGTTGGAGAGCAGCACATTGGCAACCGCCTCTTCATCGTTGAGAAGCTTGCGAAGCTCCGCCCGGCTCTGCTGATCCATGACGACCTGCCCATTTTCGAGCGTGTATTCCACCTTGTAATCATCCGTGAACACGCCATAAGTAGGCTCCCCCACCTCGATCTGCGATTCGCCCAGATAAATCCGCTTCTTCAAATCAAACGGCAGCTTCTGAATGGCGATTTTCGGCACGCCCTGTTCTACCAAAAACGCGTCCATCTCTTCCTCCGTGATTGTGCTGTAGGCAAAGCCCTGCATGAAAACGGCGCAATAGGTCAGCAGAAGCAGCGCGGCGACGGAAATCTTCCAGATTTTCTTCATGTTTGATCATCCTTTCTCTCTCTGAAAAATAGGTAATCTTTTGGTTTCCCTTCGATCCAATTTTTCCTCCTTTCTCCTTAATTATAAATATAATTGAAATTTTAGTCAACAGAAATGGGAAATAAAATATTTTAGCCCATACTAAAAACGCATATTCACATATGCATGATTATTTTATCCATGTAAATCAATTGAGTAAATCCCATAAAATCGACCCCTCCCGATGAAAACCGGAAGGGGCCGTGCTTTTTGCTATCTATACGATAAGCTAAATCCCGAAATACCGCACCGCGTTATTGTAGGAAATATCCCGTACAATCTGAATGAGCGTATCCATGTCCGCCGGATACCAGCCCGCCTCCACCATCTCCCCGATCATGCCGCAAAGAATGCGGCGGAAATACTCGTGCCGCGGATAGGATAAAAAGGAGCGCGAATCCGTCACCATGCCGACGAACCGGCCCAGCACGCCCGTATTCGCCAGCGTGCGCAGCTGCTCGCGCATGCCATCGATGTGGTCGTTGAACCACCAGGCGGAGCCGAACTGGAGCTTACCCGGCGCGTCGTCGTTCTGGAAATTGCCGAGCATGGTGCTCAGCACGTAATTGTCCTTTGGGTTGAGCGCGAAGAGAATCGTTTTCGGGAGGTTCCCCTCCACCTCGAGGCTGTCCAGCAGGGGGGAAAGATTCTGTACCGCCGTATCGTCCGCGCAGGAGTCGTAGCCCGTATCCGGGCCAAGGGCTTTGAACATGCGGGTGTTGTTGTTGCGCATCGCGCCGATATGGAGCTCCATCCCCCAGCCGAGGCGGGCATACTCGCGCGCGAGCACCTGCAATAAAGCCGTGCGGTAAGCATCTATCTCCCACTGGGAGAGCGACTCGCCTGCCGCTCCCTTTTCAAAAATCTCCTCGAGCTGGTGCTCCGTTGCCTCCGCATAGGGGACGTGGGCGAAGGCGTGGTCGCTCGCGCGGCAGCCGAGGGAATCAAAGAAAGCGATCCGCCTTTTTAGCACAGCGCACAGGGCCGCAAAGGAGGTGATCCTCTCGCCCGCCGTCCGCTCCATCGCAGAGAGCCAGGCAGGGAAGCCGGGCAGCTCGATCCCAAGCGCCTTATCGGGCCGGAACGCAGGCAGGATGCGGCAGGAAAAGCCTTTTTCCCGCTGCAGGAGCTGATGGTATTTCAAATCGTCGGCCGGATCGTCTGTGGTGCACAGGGCTGCCACATTTGATTTTTCAATGAGCCTGCGGGGCGTAAAGCCGCCCGCACGGATAATCTCATTCGCGCGGCTCCAGATATCGTTCATCGTCTTTTCGCTCAGCGTCTCCGCTATGCCGAAATACCGCCGCAGCTCCAGATGGGACCAGTGGTAGAGCGGATTCCCGATGCAGGCGGGCATCATGGAGGCATAAGCCCTAAATTTTTCATACCCGCTCGCGCCACCTGTAATATATTCCTCCGCAATGCCGAAGGACCGCATGGCGCGCCATTTATAGTGGTCGCCGCCGAGCCACAGGGCCGCGATATCCTCCGGCTCTTGATCTTCATAAATCTCCTTTGGAGACAGATGGCAGTGCCAGTCAAAAATCGGCGTGGCCTGTGCCCCCTCGCGGAATAGCGTGCGTGCGGTCTCTGTATCCAGTAAAAAATCAGCGTCCATAAATGCCTTCATAATGACAGCTTCCTTTCTTTACTAATATTGATCCTAGGATGCCCCCAGGAAGCGGCAAGTTCCCGTCGATCTTGAAATACGCTGGGAAAATCGTGGCTGCATAGAAATCAAGCTGCAAAAAGCTGACCGACACAAATTCGCCCGACCATCCGGCGCGGTGTAACCAGGAATTTGCAGCATGGTTTCCCGCCTCTCTTCCTTCAGACTAAAAAGGCTTTTTTGCAACCGATATCATGCTGTTTATTATAGCATATTTGCTAGGTTGGTGCATTTTTTTGGATATTTTATAGAATATACAGGAAGCGGCCCGCCGGAAAGGCAGGCCGCAAAAAGTCTGAATGAAATATTTTTTTCCTTGAGCGTGTCGATGACACCCTTTCCATGCCTTTTGGCCCCAGTATACGACTGCCGGGTGAATATCCAGTGAGCGGCCGATGACAATTCCGTCACCCAAAAAGGGCGCGTTGTAAAAATGTGTATTGTTACAACGCGCCTTTTTCGTTTGATACCCTGTTTTACTTGTCCTTCGGCTTTGCAAAAAAGGATACCAGCAGCCCGCTGATCATCGCCGCCGTAATGCCCGCCGCGCCCGCAGTCAGCGGGCCGGTCAGGACGCCGAGCAGCCCCTGGCTTGCAACGGCCTCCTTCGTCCCCTTTGCCAGCAGATAGCCGAAACCTGTCAGCGGGACGCTCGCACCCATGCCGGCCCACTTGACCAGAGGCTCATAAAGGCCGATCGCGCCCAGAAACACGCCCATTGTAACAAACAAAACCAGAATCCTTGCCGGGGTGAGCTTGGTCCAGTCAATCAAAATCTGACCGACGAGGCAAATCAATCCGCCGACCAGAAAGGCTTTTAAAAAAATCATGCGTATGATTCCTTCCTTTCACAGAGACCTGAACAGACAGCCTGCACGCCTCCCTGAGTCAAAAGCCGCAATGGATAGAAATCCGGCTTTTTCTGCGTCGTTATTCTTTGCCTTTTTGATACAAATATTCCAAGGCGATGAAAATCAAAAAGAAAGGCCGGATAACAGCCTTTCTGCTATCCGGCAAATCCCATTCGTTTTAAGCCTGATTTTCGCTCTCTTTTACTCTTTTTTCATCGCCGCAAACGGATAATCCATAAACCGCTCCGGCATGACGAACCGCACAAAGTTCGACGGCGTCTCATCGCCTTCAAAATACAGCCAGCGCGTCATTTCCAGCACACGCTGATTCGGCAGCACCCGTAGTTCTGCCTGCTCCGTCTCTGTCGGAATGCGGCGCACGATCGAATAGTCGATTTTGCCAACGCTCAGATCCTTCTGTGTCAGGATCACATGGGCGATGGAGGCTCCACTACCGGAGCTCCCGGCAATGCGCTTATAAAGCTCCGGCGTAAAGTAATTGTCCTCCACAGCAACCGGGATCTTCTCGCCATAACGCACGCGCTTGAAGCGGTGCACTACCCTGCCCGGCTCCCAGCGGTCGCTGAGGATGCCTCCCTCCACAGTAAACGGCTCGTCGGCCACAACGCGGTTGACGCAGCGGATGCCCATCTTATCCAGCGAGTAGGAGAGGGAGATCAGCGGCTCGAAGCCGATCTCCGGTTTCGGCTCTTTTACAAACGTACCAATCCCGTGCCGTTTTTCCACATGCCCCTCGTGCTCCAATTCGTTCAGTGCGGCGCGCACAGTGGCACGCCCTACCTGAAGCTGCTCCATGAGCTCCTTCTCCGTGGGCAGGCGGTCGCCGACTTTGTAATCCCCTATTTGGATTCTGTTTAATATATACTCCCGGACCTGAATATATAAAGGAGTGTAGCTTGTTTTATCCAGCATCTCCACGCGCCTGCCTTCCTCAATGATCGATCCATTATCGCTATATATTATACACAGGAGTAATCTTTTGTCAAAATTCTACTCTTTTTGGGCACCGTCAGTAGCGTTACGCAAAAATTGCGCGCGATGATCAGTTCGCCCTCTTCATTCGGCATGCCGTTGGAGAAAAGCCATTTGTCCCCTGTATTCGGATACTGCTCT
>DCJV01000159.1:7084-7707 GCA_002320555.1 Ruminococcaceae bacterium UBA1691
ACAGAAAGATAGGCACCCGCCTCCTCTCGCAGCAAAAGCGGCGTTTGCAGCAATACCAGTGCGCCGTCCGCTCGCGCCCTCCTGACGAGCGCCGCCAAATCACGTTCAAACACATCCTCTGACACAAGTCCGTCCGCCTCTAATTCCGGCATAATGGATACAAGAGCCGGACGGAAGCGGCCTGCCCAATCGTCATAATGCGCAAGCATATCGGAAACCGTATCACCCGGATGGGCACTGTTCAAGCAGTAACGCATCCTGGTCGTATATTCATCGTCGATCATCTCCCAGCGCACGACCTCCTGGATATGCTCCGGATAGGCCCGCGCGCCGTTTGCAGACAATTGCGTCCCCGCCGTTGCCACCCCGCCAAGATAGACCCACACAGAAGGCTTTCCATTTGATAAGCAGGGCGCAAGCAAACGGCTCTTCTGCATATCATGAGACAACGGCGCCGGTACGGGCGCCTGATCCGGCGGGAGTGGGATATCGCGATAGCTGCCGGATTTCAGCAGACCTTTCGCGAAAGGTGTAAGATCCAGCGATTGCAAAAGGAAACGGCACAACAGCAGATGACCGTATTCATTCGGATGGATCGCGTCGGACATCAGGTTTTTGACCTC
>DCJV01000159.1:7759-13327 GCA_002320555.1 Ruminococcaceae bacterium UBA1691
GTTCCTCTGCCGTCTGCTCGTATTCGGCGTGTGCAGAACAGGGATCGCCCCGCTGGCCCGGATGCGCCGCACCGCCTCGCCCAAATTCTGCCGATATGTTTCCACTGTCATCCCCTGCGCCGCACAATCGTTCATCCCATAACAGATGAAAACGACATCTGGCCGGTAATCCATCACCCACGCATCGAAATATTGCATCAGTTCCGCCGTGGTCGCCCCAGAAACCCCGGTATTGACGACAATATCCTGTGCGCGCTGAGGCGACGCTTTCATCGCCTGTGCAAAATATTCCTGATAATTGCGCAGATAATCCGTATGCATGCAGCCATGGGTGATGCTGTCCCCGGCGAACACCCAGGTAACCGGCTGTTCCCGCTTTGCCAGACGCTGTAGGGCCTTCCTATCTGCCTTTCTGCGGTTAAAGGGCGCGTCTGCCTCACCGATATCGATCGTTTCCGGTACTGCCGGCCGCAATTTTTTTACAAGAAAAAAGGCGATCGCGCTCAACAAGGCCAAAATAATCAGCGTCAATCCCAATCCAAACAACAATTTATTTTGAAACAGCTTCAAAAATCGAAATCTTTGCATTTTGACCATTCCAAACGAAATAAATAATATTGATTGACAAAAGTATAGTAAATTGGTACAATCTTGTCAAGAGGTTCGGATAACCGGATGATCGTTCCCGATCTCACATGAGAAATAAAATAGATGGAAATAAAGGAAGAGGTGATTTCCATGATAACAGCTCAGAAGCTGGAACGCACCCTGCGCAGCAAAGGGTACGAGAGCATCTCCTGCACGGAATGGCGCAATTCCATCCGGCTGGAGGGGGAGCTCGACGATTGGAAGGCCATCATCAAGGCCGGCAAAATCGCCGCAAAAGCGGGCTACAAGGGCGTAATCAATGATATTTCACTTAAGGATTTCACACCGCCCGCTGTGCGCGCGCCGAAACGGCGGGATAACGCGCTGGAAGGCCGCAGGCCGGATGTGCTCGTCATCGGCGGCGGCGTGATCGGCTGCGCCATCGCGCGCGAGCTTTCCAAATATGCGCTTGATACGCTACTGCTTGATAAAGAAAGTGATGTTGCGATGCACGCCTCCTCTCGCAACGACGGCATGATTCACCCTGGCATCGCCTCGCACGCCAACACGCTGCGCGGCAAGATGAACGTCAAAGGCAACGCCATGTATACGCAGCTCTGCGAGGAGCTCGGCGTTCCCTTCCAGCGCTACGGCAACCTGATCCTCTACGCCGACCCTGTGTTCGGGATTGTAGCAGAGCCCTATCTCAGTGATCGGGCCCGCAAGCTCGGCATCATCGGCGGCAAAATCAGCCGCAAGCGCCTGCATGAAATCGAGCCGAATATTACGGACCGCGCGTTAGGCGCGTTTGAATACCCCTCCTCCGGTGTGCTATCCCCTTATAAGCTGACGGTCGCGCTGGCGGAAAACGCCGTGGAAAACGGCGTGCAGGTTTCGCTCGATACGATCGTCACCGGCATGGAGCTGGAGGGAGATGTGATCGGCAGCGTCTTTACCAACCGCGGCACGATCCATCCGCGCCTGGTGATCAATGCGGCAGGTGTTTTCTCCGATCAGATTGCCGATATGGCGAACGACCGTTTTTTCTCGATCCACCCGCGCAAGGGTGAGCTCGTGATCCTCGATAAAAAGAAGGGTCCGCTTGTAACCCGCTCGATGGGCCTGATCGATCTCACCCAGGCCACGTCCGACACCAAGGGCGGCGGCGTGATGCGCACAATCGACCAAAATGTCCTCGTCGGGCCGGACGCCTACGAGCAGCCACTGCGGGAGGATTTCAGCACACACCGCGAAAATATTGACGCGATCTTGAAAAAGCATCTCCCACTCATCAAGGGCTTTACCCCGGCGGATGTGATCACCTATTTCGCCGGGATCCGCGCCGCTACATATGAAGAGGAATTTATCATCGAGCGTTCGGAATATGTTTCCAACCTT
Source organism: Ruminococcaceae bacterium UBA1691 (assembly GCA_002320555.1). Classification (GTDB taxonomy): domain Bacteria; phylum Bacillota; class Clostridia; order Oscillospirales; family Acutalibacteraceae; genus Fimivicinus. The sequence goes on from DCJV01000159.1 coordinate 9,746, forward strand.
GTTCATGCGGCTGGCATTCAGTCGCCAGGCCTCGCCTCCGCTCCCGCGATTGCGGAAGAAATTACAAAAATCACGGTTGATGCGCTCAAGGAGCAGATGGAGGTAAAGCCCAATGCATCCTTTAACCCGCGCCGGAGGGTGGTTCCCCATATGAGCGATTTAACCGTGAAGGAAAAGCAGGAGATCATCAAAAAGAACCCGGATTACGGCGTGATCATCTGCCGCTGCGAGGGGATCAGCAAGGGCGAGATCGTGGATACGATCCACTCCCCCATCCCCGCAACCACTATCGACGCGCTTAAGCGCCGTGTGCGCCCCGGCATGGGCCGGTGCCAGGGCGGCTTCTGCTCCCCACTGGTGACGCAGATCATCTGCGAGGAAACGGGCCTCACACCAGAAGAGGTCACAAAGAGCGGCGAAGATTCCAACCTGATTCTGGAACGCACACACAAGGGAGGGGTCCAGCATGAAACGGTATGATGTGATCGTCCTGGGCGGCGGTCCTGCCGGGCTTGCAGCCGCCATCAGCGCGTCAAAGGAACACGCAAGCGTCCTGCTCATTGAGCGCGAGGCCAAAATGGGTGGCATTTTAAAGCAGTGCATTCACGATGGCTTCGGCCTTCTGCGCTTCGGCGAGCGGCTGACCGGCCCGGAGTATGCAGATCGGTTTCTTAAGGAGCTGCTTAAAATGGAGATCGATTACCGCACGTCCGCCTTCGTTCTGAATGCGGAGAAGCTGCCGGGCGGCGGCTTCCGGCTGGAAATCCAAACGCAGGACGGCATTCTCTATGAGGAGTGCAATGCACTCGTGCTGGCCTGCGGCTGCCGGGAAAAAACGGCCCGGCAGGTCTGGATCCACGGCGACCGCCCTGCGGGCGTCTATACTGCGGGCACGGCGCAGCACTTCGTCAACCTTATGGGCTGTATGCCCACGAAAAAATGCGTGATCCTCGGCAGCGGTGATATCGGCATGATTATGGCCCGCCGCCTGACGCTGGAGGGTGCCGAAGTGGAGGGCGTATATGAAATCAAGGATGCACCCGCCGGCCTTGCGCGCAACGTTGCGCAGTGCTTGAACGACTATAACATTCCCCTGCACCTCTCCACCACCGTGACGCGCGTGATCGGCACAAAGCGTGTGGAGGCCGTGGAGGTCTGCCAGGTGGATGAGCAGATGCAGCCCATCGCGGGCACCGAGCGCATTATCGACTGTGATGCGCTGATCCTCTCCGTCGGCCTGCTGCCGGAAAACGAGATTGCGGAGCAGCTCGGCGTGGCGCTCGACCCGGCTACCAAGGGCCCCTATGTCGATCAGCGGCTGATGACGAGCGTGCCGGGCGTATTCTGCTGCGGCAACGCCCTGCATGTCAACGACCTCGTTGACTATGTCTCGGAGAGTGGCGAGCTCGCAGGCAAAGCAGCCGCCCACTATACGCCCGCAGACCGCTGCCGGGTGAAGCTTCTCTACCGCAAGGGCGATTTTCTCTATGCGGTGCCGCAGTATTATGATATGGAGCAGCCCGGTGCCTTCACCGTCTACTTCCGCAGCCGAACAGACCGTCGCAGTCAATCCGTTACGCTGCTGGTGAACGACCGAGTGGAAAAAAAGAAAAATTATCTGCGTTTGCTCCCCTCCGAGATGGAGACTTTGACCGTTACGCCCAAAGAAAAGGTCCGCAGCCTTCAGCTGAAGATGGAAGCGCGGCAGTAAAGGAGCGTGTGCTTTATGAAAAATACTGTGCAGGAGATGACCTGTATCGTCTGCCCAAACGGCTGCCGCTTGCAGGTAATGGAAAAGGATGGTAAGATAGAGGTAACAGGCGCCACCTGCAAAAAGGGCGTCGCCTTTGCGGAAAACGAACTGAAAAATCCGACCCGCTCGATTGCGAGCACGGTAAAGACTATTTTCCCGGACTGCCCCTATCTCAGCGTCAAGACCGACGGCGAGCTGCCGAAGGATCAGATCATGCAGGCTATGGAAAAGATCAACGCCGTCACCGTGAAAAAGCGCCTGCCCATCGGCGGCGTTGTGCTCAAAAACGTTTTTGGCGTGAATATCGTCGCCACCAGCGACATGACTAAAACTCCTGCGCCCTGCCGCATTCACGGCGAGGCACAGGAAACAGCATAAACAGGCATCGAAATACAATTTCAAAAAATAGGAGGTACGCAGCAATGGCTCTCACCAAGAAAAAGGTATCCGATTTTTATCCGGACTGGTACCACGAGGAGGCGCCCGCCGGTTCCTGGCGCTCGATCCTCAAATGGGGCGATCCGAAAGAATTCAAGGCCCCCAGCCGTTCCCTCTACCGTATGATGAAGGATGTCTTCGACATGACGGATAGCGACTTTCAGGAGAAAAAGGAGATGGGCCTGGAGCCGGTCAAATACGACCATCCGTCCCGTTTCACAGAGGAGCAGTTAAACGACCTGCGCGCCATTGTCGGCCGCGCGAACGTCACCGTGGACGATTACGCCCGCCTGAGCGTGGCCTACGGCAAGACGATGATCGACCTGATGCGCCTTAGAAAGCACATCGTGGAGAATGTGCCGGACGCGGTGGTTTACCCCCGCAACCGCGCGGATATCATAGGGCTCGTCAAATACTGCAGCGAGCACAAAATTCCGATGTATGTCTACGGCGGCGGCTCCTCCGTCACCCGCGGCGTGGAGCCCGTGTGCGGCGGTATTACGCTTGATATGCGTAAAAATTTTAACAAGGTGATCCGCTTCAGCGAGCACAACCAGACCATCACCGTAGAGGCCGGTATGAGCGGCCCGCAGCTCGAGGAGATCCTCAACCACGCGCCGGAGAAACTACACGCCAAGGGGCGTTATACCTGCGGCCACTTCCCGCAGTCCTTCGAGTATTCCTCCGTCGGCGGTTGGACGGTCACGCGCGGTGCGGGCCAGAATTCCAGCTACTACGGCAAAATCGAGGATATCGTCATCAGCCAGGAATATGTCACCCCCGTGGGTATCATCAAAAGTGACGAATGCCCGCGCAACGCGACCGGACCCTCCATCGACCAGATCATGATGGGCAGCGAGGGCACCTTCGGCATCCTGACGCATGTCACCCTGCGCGTGTTTAAATACATGCCGGAGAACCGCTTCCGCTTCAGCTACGTCTTCCATAATTGGGATGACGCCGTTACCGCCGCCCGCGAGATCATGCAGGGCGAATTCGGCTTCCCGTCCGTGTTCCGCGTATCGGATGCGGAGGAGACGGAGATCGCCTTTCACCTTTATGGGGTGGCGGATACGCCTATTGACGCGCTGCTCAAAGCGCGCGGCTATGAATCCAACAAGCGCTGCCTGATGCTGGGCTTTACAGAGGGCGAGCGCCACTTCAGCAAAAACGTTAAGCGCCGCATCTGGGATATCTGCCACAAATACGGCGCGATGTATACCACCGGCATCGTCACGAGGGGCTGGGAGAAGGGCCGCTTCCGCGACCCATACCTACGCGAGGATCTGGGCGACTATGGCTTGATGCTCGACACGCTCGAATGCTCCGTCAACTGGGATAACTTCATGGACGTCTACAAGAGCGTGCGCGCCTACTGCAAGAGCCGCCCG
>DCJV01000107.1:0-1357 GCA_002320555.1 Ruminococcaceae bacterium UBA1691
AAGTGCCGTGCGCGGGGGTCGTGGGGGACACTCCCCCACGCGTGTTTCTCTTGCTTCGTTCTCTTTGCATCGAGCAAAGAGAATGAAGTCGCGTTAGCGAAACCTGCAGCACAGTGAAAGTAATTAGACTAACTTCCCCTGACGCCGTCAGGAGAGCAGCCTGTCAATGGAAGAAGAATTGAGACGCGCTCAGGCCGCGCGGGCGCTGCCTCGGCCTTCCGTCAGCGCCCAGCGGCGCATAAAGATGCCGGTTACGAAAGCGATCAGAACCCACGCTTTTTTGTCCACTTTTTTCTTCTCTCAGAGTTGATCGACAAGCTGAAGGCGCGTTGCGAAACTTTCATTTCGCAACGCGCCCTTAAGCAAAAGCATTTGCGTGCCAGCAATTGCGGGCTCGCATTTTGCAGCAAACCTTTATTGCTCCTGAATCTTATCGAAATCGATTTTACTCAACGGACTTAAGCGATTCAACCATGCTGATCTTCTTCAGACGGAAGTGCATGATCCAGTTGACAAGCACTGCGAACAGCGCTGTCATCGCCGCCGCGAGGACATAGCTCAGCCAGCCGATCGTACGGCCGAACATGACCACGTCAACCTCAGCGACATTGACCACGAACCGGTGCAGGAAGATACCCCCAACCAGACCGAGAGCGATGCCGATGACCGTTAGGAAAACATTCTCACGGTAGATATAGGCATCGACCTCCTTGTCGTAGAAGCCGAGCACTTTAATCGTGGCCAGCTCGCGCACACGCTCATTGATATTGATATTCGACAGGTTATACAGCACCACAAACGCCAGCGCCGCTGCCGCGATGATAAAGACGGCAACTACTAGAGAAAGTGCGTTGATGACGTTGTTGAAGGTATCGATCGTCTGGGTCGTGTAAACGACTGCGTTGATCTCAGGCATTTTCATCAACTCGGTTGCAAGCTGGCCCTTGCGTGTGCTCTCTTCGCCTTTTTCTGTCTTTTCCGCCTTCAGCTCATCCTTGAGCTGGGCCATCACATAGTTAAACTGCGCCTGCTCTCCAAAGGTCTGCTCATACAGCGCCTGTGAGATATAGATATAGTGGAACGTATAGTTCTCCGTAATGCCCGCAACCTTCAGGCGCACCTCGGAGCCGTCCGATTTGGTAACGATAATCTCGTCGCCCACATCGGTATTCGTCTTGCTTGCAAGTTTTTCGGTGATCAGCACGCCGTCATCCGGCAGCGTGAGCTTTTCACCGGACTTGCGGTTTTGCAGCTTCACAAAGTCTGCAAGTTGTTTGCTGTTCTGCGGCACCAAGACATTGACCTCCAACTCCTCGTCCGAGCGGTCGGAGTGCCCGTGCAGGACTTTCATATAGGT
>DCJV01000107.1:1391-11395 GCA_002320555.1 Ruminococcaceae bacterium UBA1691
CATCGGTCAAAACAGGGTCCTTCAAAACGAGCTGCGCGTCATACATGGCGATGCCGCCGTCGTTAAACTGCTTGTTGATGATGGCGCTGATGGAATCGTTGAGGCCAAAGCCCGTCAACAGCAGAGCCGTACAGCCTGCCACGCCGAACGCCGTCATCAGGAAGCGCCGCTTGTTGCGGAAGATATTGCGTACCGTCACCTTGGAGGTGAAGTTCAGGTGCTTCCAGATGAACGGAATCTTCTCGAGAAGCACGCGCTTACCGGCCTTGGGGGCACGCGGGCGCATGAGCTGCGCCGGGCAGGTGGCAAGCTCCTTATAGCAGGCGAGGAACGTTGCGCCCACTGTGGAAAGGATGGCAATCGCCGTACCAATGAGCGCATAGCTCAGAATGAACTGGAGATGCACCGTGGGGAGCGTATACATAATGCCATACGCCGCCGAAATCGCCAGCGGCAATACGACGAAGCCAACTGCCAGACCGATTACCGAGCCGATCAGGCTCGCAAGAATCGCATAGATGATATATTTGGAGACGATCGCCTTATTGTCATAACCGAGGGCCTTGAGCGTGCCGAGCTGGGTGCGCTCCTCCTCAACCATACGGGTCATTGTCGTCAGGCAGATGAGCGCCGCGATCAGGAAGAAGAAGATCGGGAATACCTGCGCAAACGCCTTGGTGCGATCCGCCGTCTGCCCATAACCGGTGAAGCCAGGAATGTCGTTGCGATCGGAAACGACCCACTTGGCGCTGCCCAGATCGTTTAATTTCTGCTCGCCAGCCGAAAGACGCAGCTTCGCGCGGGAGAGTTCTGTCTCTGCTTCCGCCTTTTTCTTTTGGAATTCCTCTTCGCCTGTCTGAGCCGCCTGTTTGGCTTCCTTGAGCTTCTGCTGCGCCTGCTGGAGCTCCATGAGCGCCTGGCTCTGCTGCGTAGAGAGCTGAAGCTGCCCGAAGTCGAGCGTAAAGCCCGCCTGCTGCAATTGATCCTTTGCAGACGCAAGCTGCTCGTCCACTGCCTTGAGCTGCCCTTCTTTGGCTGAGATCTCCGCACTGGCAGAATCAAGCTTTGTTTTGGCCGCTTTTAGAGCAGCTTCATTTTTTGCATAGTCCGCTTGTGCACTTGCCAGCTTTGATTTGGCAGCTGTAAGATTGTTTTGCTCTTTTGCCAGATCATCCTTATAATCGCCCAGATACTTTGTCAGGGCCTGTGCGGCCTCCTGTACCATACCGCCGGCAGTGATATTGGAAAGCTCCTTGATCTGCTTTACAACCGTGCTGTCCGGTCCGAAAACTTCCTCCGCGCGCTTGAGCAGCTCCTCATAGGATGCGTTGTTGCTGCTTCCCAGGTCACCTGCTACCGACTCTGCCGTAGCAATCATTTGCTTCAGCATCCGGATCTGGTTTTCTCCGTTGCTGATATCTGTCTTCGCCTGGTTGATTTGCTTTTCCGCAGCATCGAGCTTTTCCTTATTTTGCTCATAGGCCAACTGCGAAGTGTTCAATTCATTTCTCGCCTGGTTGAGCTTAGCAGCTGCCGCATTGCGCTCCGCCAGCTTCTGGTAATACTGATTCAAACCTGCGCTGTGCTCCGCCTTTCCAGAAGCATACTCCTGCTGGGCGGCACTCAGCGTACTATTGAATTCCTCCTGCTTATCCTTGAGAATCTGGTCGCCGTTTTTCGCAAATTCCAGCGCCTCGTCAAGTTGCTTGCGCGCGTCGTCAATCTTCTGCTGGGTGTCAACCTCCGCCTGCGCGTAATCAACGCGCGCCTGCTCGAGCTTGGCGGTCATCTCCGGGCGAAGGATCTCCGCACGCACCGGAGCGCGGTCCTTCCCAATCGCTTCGATCTGCTCGATTACCGGCGCCATCAGCTTATCGTACTCGTCCCCGTAAGCATCGAAGCTGTTCGCGGTGGTACCATTGACCTTGATATACAAATCCGTATAGTAATCCGTTTTGAACGCCGTATCCGGCACCAGGATAAAGGCGCCGACCTTGCCGCTGCCGACAAGGCTGTTGCCGCGCTCAAAGGATATGTAGTAAGGCGACTCCACGATGCCGACGATCTTGAACTCCGTCGTCGCCATGGAATCGTTCAAATCCTCGCGATCGCTCTCCATCGTAATCGTGCTGCCAATCTTGAACTCCTCCGGTGTAGACAGCTCGCTGCGGTCCACCAAGCATTCGTTTGCGTTTTTCGGCCACTCGCCCTCAATGAGCGTGGGCCGGTTCATATAGGCCGCGTCGTTCGTTCCATTTTTCCATTGTTCCAGCATCTCCATATTGAGGGAGTGCGCCCGCACGCTGAAGGCAGAGCCATCCATATCAACAAGGTTCTCACCGTTGACCTTGACCAGGCCGTCCGCAAAATAGGCGGGCATGACCGATTGGACGCCCTCCACCTGGCGGATCGCTTCTACGTCCGCTTCTTCAAATCCGACCGTCGAAAGCACACGCAGATCCATGAGATTGTTGGTGACAAAATAGCGATTGGCCGTCTCCTTCATGTCCGGAGCCGTGGCCTTGATGCCGGCAAAAAAGCCGATTCCAAGCGCAACAATCAAAATGATGGAAATAAAACGCGCCTTCGTCCTCCAGATTGAACGGAACGTGTCTTTTAACAAGGCTTTGCTCATTGTTACCATTCAATCCTTTCCACGGGCGTTGGGTTATCATTCACCATAATTTTGTGTACACGGCCGCTGCGCAGGGAGATCACACGGTTCGCCATCGGCGTAATCGCCTGATTATGCGTGATAACGATCACGGTCATTCCTGTCTCGCGGCTCGTATCTTGCAAAAGCTTCAAAATCTGTTTGCCGGTATTGTAGTCCAGCGCGCCCGTCGGCTCATCGCAAAGCAGAAGCTTCGGATTTTTCGCCAGCGCGCGCGCAATGGCAACGCGCTGCTGCTCGCCGCCGGAAAGCTGCGAGGGGAAATTGTGGATGCGATCCGCAAGGCCCACCCGCTCCAGCACCTTTTCCGCATGCAGCGACTTTTTACTGATCTGTGTTGCAAGCTCCACATTCTCCAGCGCGGTCAGATTCTGCACCAGGTTATAAAACTGGAAGACGAAGCCCACATCATAGCGCCGGTATTCGATCAGGCGCTTGCGGTCATAATCGTTGATCAGCTCGCCCGCCACACGGATTTTGCCATCGTCGCAGTCGTCCATTCCGCCGAGGATATTCAGAAGCGTCGTCTTACCGGCGCCGGAAGGGCCGACGACAACAACGAACTCGCCCTGCTCAATGCTGAACGTAATCCCATCCGCAGCATTGATGGTAATCTCGCCCATCTTGTACCTTTTGTAGACAGAATCGAACTCAATAAAGCTCATGCGTTTTACCCCGTTTCTTGATTTTCGCCGTCTGAAACGGCTCATCCTGTGTCCTTTCCGGCGAAAAGCGCCGGACTCCTACCCTTTCGGACAAAATCTTTGCCACATGAGAATTATTATAAAGGATTGCCCGCCAAGCGTCAATAGAAAAGCACCTGGAATCGTTGTACAAATCAGATATTTTTACCAACAAACAGACCTGAATTTTGAAAAACGAAAATACAAGCCGAGGCGCTGTACTTTTCATCCGATCAGACGCACCACGCGAGCTGACATCCGTTGGCCCGCATATGCTTTTTCGCAGGAGCGGAATCCCCCCCTTTATGAAGCGGAACGAATCGCCGCCAAAACCTTATTCGCAATTGGAATCGCCTGCTGATAGCCGGAGCCGCCGTTCTCCACGACGACGACAAAGGCATACGGCGTTGCCGGATTCTGTGAAAAGCCGACAAACCAGGCATGTGGCGCTTTATCTCCGCCGACCTCCCCCGTACCGGTCTTGCCGCAAATCTGCATTCCGCTTGGGAAACGGCTGTCACTATAAAAATGGACGGTATTCGACCGCATCAGTTCCACCATCTTCGACGCAGTCGATGAGGAAAGATACGCCTTCCCCGTATTCGCGCTCCCCTTTTTCAGCGTTAGGCCGCCAGGAGTTGTGATGGATTTAACCACATAGGGGGTAACCGGCGTGCCGCCGTTTGCGATCGCTCCCATGATCGTCAGCATATGATACGGATTTACCAGCGTCGTATGCTGGCCGAGGCCGGCCTGCCCAATGCCGCGGTCGTCCGCTCCGGACAGATCAAATTTGCTGATGGCAATATTGATTCCGTCCATCTGCATTGCCTGATTGAAACCGAGCTGCTCCGCCGTGGCAGTCAGTTTTTCCGCCCCAAGCTGAAGGGCGATCTGTGCAAAGGCGATATTGCAGGATTTATTCAACGCCTGCTCGAAGGTAAGCGTCCCATGACCGTTTTTCTCATTGCAATAGATCACGCCGCCGTTTGTCTGCATTTTCCCTTTGCAGGTAAATTTCTGCGTAAAGATATCCGGGATATTGTCAATGGCGCTGATTGCGGTGACTGTTTTAAAAGTAGAACCCGGCGTATAGACGCCGGAAAGAAAGCGGTTAAGATAAATGCCGTCATATTTTCCCGTCTTGTCCGTGTCGATATCGGTCGGCTTGCGCTCCGGATCATAGGTCGGAGAGGAAACCATGCACAAAATTTCACCGGTCTTGTAATTGTAAACACCAACGGTCCCCTTGCGGTCGCCCAGCGCATCCAGGGCGGTCGCGCAGACGTCCGCGTTGAGCGTAAGGGTAATATTGTTCCCTTCACCATCCTCTTTCAGGCGGTGTACGCCGTCGATCAGGTTATAGCCGGTCAGCTCCGAACGGAAGATGGTATGGATACCGGTGGAAATATAGCCCGCCGTATCACCTACCATATGCAGCGTCGCCTTACGGATGCGGCTGCTGTCGTTAAAAACGCGCTCGCCGTTTTTGGTCTGGGCAAGGATGGTGCCATTCGTGTCGTAGATCGTACCGGCGCTCGTCAGGCTTCCCCCGGTGAAGAGATGCTGGTTGAAACGCTTGAGCGCCCAGGTTTCCCCATTGAGAACAAAGCCGCCAATCAAAAAAACAACGCCGACCAGAAACGCGCCGATCAGGGCATAGATTGCCAGCGCCCGTTTAGAGGTAATCCTCATGCAAATCACCCATCCTTTCATAGATATTGAAAAGAAAAGCTCTCATCTTTCTTTCAAATGACCGCTTCCAGCGCTCGGTTGATTTTGGGATAGGTCCGCACATCCGCCGCCTTGATGAAGGCAAACAACCCCCATACACAGATCATGCTCGATCCACCGCGGCTGATAAAGGGCAGCGTAACGCCTGTGAGCGGAAGAAGGTCTGTGATCCCAAACACATTGAGTGCAATTTGAAAAAGCATCATTCCTGCAGCGGCACAGGCGGCGATCGCATAAAACGAAGAGCGGCAGGCCGGCGCGCACTGCACCGCATAGGCTGTTACGCCCACAAAACAAAGCAATACGATAATGCCGAGCAAAAGCCCCCATTCCTCGCACAAAACGCCGAAGACAAGGTCGGTCGTTGCGGCAAAGACATTTTTGAGCTTTCCACCGCCGATTCCCACGCCGAACAGCCCGCCGCTCGCCATATAGACGAGCACGCGCGTCTGCTGGAAGCCCTTGCCGTCACTGTAATCCCACACATGGCGGTAGGCGGCGAAGCGCTGTGCCACATAATCCCCCTTAAAGATCACGATGAAGGCCGCTCCTGCCAGCGCGACGAGGCACACGGCGACCAGCGTGCGAACATCCCCAGAACGCATAAACGCCATCATCAGGAACGTCACAAAGAAAATCAGCGCCGCGCCGAGATCGTACATTAAAAACAAAAAGCCAACGCATGCAAAGGAGAAGAGGATGTATTTGGTCAGGCTCCTGGTGGACTGGAGCTTATCGAGCGTTGCGGCGCCGACAAAAATGAATGCAAGCTTCACAAACTCCGACGGCTGGATCGATACAAAGCCGAGATCCAGCCAGTTGAGCGCGCCGTTGGTCGCCTTAGCCAGCACCAGATTGACCGCCAGCAGCAAAAGCGCCGCGCACGCCATGGGAACGCGCGACGCATCCACGCGATTGATATCACCCATAAACCAGACCATTGCAATGAAAACTGCAAGCCCCAATAAAACCGAGATAAACTGCTTCATCACTAGATTCGGATAGACGCTTGCGCAAATCACAAGCCCGATGCCGGACAGGAAAAAAGCGATCAGCTCAAGCTCAAAGCTGCGCTTTTTAAAAATTGTCCGGAACAGGATGACATACAGCCATTCGATTGCAATATAGATTCCAAAAATGGAGACAAGTTCAAAATTCAGGCTGCCGTCCTCCTCAAAAATCGTCTGAACGGCAGACCATACCTGAAAAATCGTGATCAGTAGCAGAACAATAAACCAGTTCATCGGCCTGTCGGGACGCTTTCTGTGAATGCGCGGCGCCCTGCGGCGCGGCGTTTTCTGCGTCCTCTGTCCGGACTTTTCCTTTGCCAATTGTCTCCCTCCCTTTTCGAGATTGAATCAAAAAATCAGCCGGTATAATCCTCCGAAAACCGGAGCACCACGCCCCCCAAATTGATCGTATCGCCGTCAAATAGCGTCTGGGGACCGGCAATCGCCTTTCCGTTGACCACTGTCCCAGCCTTTGAGCCTAGGTCCTCAATGACCCAACCGTCCTCATACGGCGTCAGGCGGGCGTGGCGGGCGGATACCGTCGGCACCGGCAGCGTAACGTCCGCCTCTGGTGAACGGCCTACCAGGATGCTCCTTCCGGAGAGGTCATGCACCTCTCCCGTCGCCTCCTCCAGCAGGGCCGGCACCCTCTGGGAACGGATATCCTCATAGGATTGTGGGGCCTGGGGAGCCGGCGGCACATAGAGCGGTTCCTCCAGAGGCGCTTCATACGGCACGGGGATCTCCTCGTGCTGAGGCTCCGGCGGCGCCTCAGCCTCTATCGCCTCCCGCCAGCCCTCCGGCGGCGGACTGTCCTGCGCACGCAAAAAGAGCACCACATTGCCCATCATAATGCTGTCCCCGTCATAGACGGGGGATTTCCGCTCAATTTTCTTCCCGTTGACATAGACGCCCGTTTTGGAATAGGTATCGTATACCACCCAGCCCTGCTTTCGGCGGGAAAGCACTGCATGAAAGCGGGAAATCGTATTGTACGCCAAAAAGATATCGCAGGTTTTGTTGCGCCCGATGGAGGTTTCCCAATGATCCAGCGGGAATTCGTCCCCGTTGGCTCCATTGACCAGAATCCCGAGCGTGACAACCCGCGGACGGTTGCGCAGCAAAGAAAACAGGCAACGCAGGACAATCAGGAACGCAAGCAAAGGTAAGGCATACCGCCCGATCTCCACAAGCAGATGCATCCCGGACTGCAGCAGTTTTTCCACCATTGCCTCCATCATGGCCTCCTCCTTTTCTAAGCAAAATCTCTATCAGATGTTGCCGCACATATGGACATACTTATTGTTAGCATACTGATATCCATCTGAAAAGTCAATAAATCTCTCCCGAATTTACGCTTATTTAACATTTATCTGGCCTCCCAAAATGGAAAATCAGATTTTTTCCTGTTGCATTGAAAAATCCGGCGGTGCAGTGTTCCGCGCCGCCGGATTCTGTACTTCGGATTTAAAAATGAATCAGACCGCCCACCTGCGCAATCAGGGGGGCAAATACCAGAGAGATGATCGTCATAAGCTTGATGAGGATATTGATCGACGGGCCGGAGGTGTCCTTGAAGGGATCGCCGACCGTGTCGCCGACGACGGCCGCCTTGTGGGCTTCGCTGCCCTTGCCGCCGTTTGCACCCTCCTCGATGTATTTCTTTGCGTTGTCCCATGCACCGCCCGCATTGGACATAAAGATCGCCATCATCACGCCGGTAACCAGCGCGCCCGCGAGCAGGCCGCCGAGCGCCTGCGGGCCCAGCAGCAGGCCGATCACGAGCGGCGAAAGCACCGCCATCACACCGGGCACCAGCATCTCGCGCAGCGCCGCCTTGGTGGAAATCTCCACGCAGCGCTTATAGTCCGGCTTGCCGGTACCCTCCATCAGGCCGGGAATCGACTTGAACTGGCGGCGCACCTCTTCGATCATCTGGTTCGCCGCCTTACCGACGGATTCCATCGTCATGGCAGAGAACAAAAACGGCAGCATACCACCGATGAACAGGCCGCAGATCACCGCAGGGTTCAGGATGCTGATGCCGCTCGTGATCCCCACGGCTTCCGCATAGGAGGCAAAGAGCGCGAGCGCTGTCAGCGCGGCGGAGCCGATGGCAAAGCCCTTGCCGATCGCGGCCGTGGTGTTGCCCACCGCGTCGAGCTTATCGGTGATGCCGCGCACGCTCTCGTCGAGCTCCGCCATCTCGGCAATGCCGCCCGCATTATCCGCGATGGGGCCGTAGGCGTCCACTGCAACGGTGATGCCGGTGGTAGAAAGCATCCCCACTGCGGCGAGCGCGATGCCGTAAAGGCCGGAGAATTTATAGGCAGCCAGGATGCCCACCGCAATGATCAGAACCGGAACCGCCGTGGATTTCATGCCAACGGCAAGGCCGCTGATGATTGTGGTGGCGGAGCCGGTCTGGGACTGCTTGGCGATCTCCTTGACGAAGCGGTAATCGCCGGAGGTGAATATTTCTGTCACTTGGCCGATAATCAGGCCGACCACAAGCCCGGCAAACACGGCCCAAAAGGCCTTCCAATCATGGAAAAAATACTGGCTCATCGCGCCCGCACCGATCAGCACCAGGAGGGAGGAGACATAGGTGCTCACCTTGAGCGCCTTGTGCGGGTTGCTGCCGTCCTTGCAGCGCACGCAGAAGGTCGCGAGGATGGACGCCACAATTCCGATGCCGGAGAGGAAGATCGGGAACAGCGCCCCCTCGGAGAAGCCTTCCTTCGCCGTGAAGGCGATCACGCCCAGCGTAATGGCGGAGATAATGGAGCCGACATAGGATTCGAACAGGTCCGCCCCCATGCCCGCGACGTCGCCCACGTTATCGCCCACGTTATCCGCGATGACCGCCGGGTTGCGCGGATCGTCCTCCGGAATTCCGGCCTCCACCTTGCCTACAAGGTCCGCGCCCACATCCGCCGCCTTCGTATAGATGCCGCCGCCGACGCGCGCAAACAGCGCGATGGAGGAGGCGCCGAGGCTGAAGCCGGTCAGCACGCTTACGTCCTTCGTGATCAGGTAAATCGCGGTAATGCCCAGCAGGCCGAGGCCGACCACGGACATGCCCATCACCGCGCCGCCGGAAAAAGCGATGGAGAGCGCTTTGTTCATACCGTTTTCCTTCGCCGCGTTCGCAGTGCGCACATTGGCCTTCGTCGCCACATTCATGCCGAAATAACCGGCCAGCGTGGAGAACAGCGCGCCGACGATGAAGCACACGGCGGTGACCCAGTTGCCGAGCCCAAAGCCGATGAGCAGGAACAGCACCGCCGCAAAAATCACCAGCACCTTATACTCTGAAAAAAGAAAGGCGTTCGCGCCCTGATGGATCGAAGCGGCGATCTCCTTCATGCGTGCGGTACCCGCATCGGCTTTCCCGATTTTTAGCGCGAGCAGCAACGCGTAAAGAAGTGCAAGGCCACCTGCCACAAGGGCAAGAATGAGAAAAATGTTCATATAAGACCTCCTGTTTGTGATTTTGGGATGAATTTGGTTCCCGAACAAGCAAAAGCTGCAGAAAACGCAACCATAACATAGAAATATTACCATTTTCAAGGCTTTTTTGCAAGTAGTTTGTCCAATGTTTCATTTTTACTTAAATCCCTTTTCCACAGGGACGGCAACAGGACGCTGCTGTGTAAAACAGCGCCCTGTCAGCTTGTCGAAAAAGGGATATCGTTTCGTCAAAATACATAAGAACGATTTCGTAAAATTTCCCCGTTACGCTTGCCTTTTTGCTTGCCTTGACAAAGGAAAAAGAAATTGGAACGCGCTCAGGCCGCGCGGGCCCTTCCTTTTCCGTTTGGCCGGAAAAGGAAGCAAAAGGGGCCGTTTTGCACGGCACTTCGGCAGCGGGCAGTTGAGCGGCACGTTGAAACCCGTTCG
>DCJV01000108.1 GCA_002320555.1 Ruminococcaceae bacterium UBA1691
GTGGCTCGTGAGGGAATTTCCTCGCGCAGCGGGGAAACGAAAAGGCTTCCTGTTTGAACCGCCGTGAGGCGGTGAGTTTGAAGCCTTTTCGCCGAACGTCCAAACAGGTTGTCCGTGAAGACGCAAAATGCGGGCCATCGTCAATGGCCCGCAAGGAGTGCTTATTCGCCCTTCATGCCGAGCAGTTCCTGCGTGCCGTGGAACGCATCGACGGAGAGCTTGACGGAATCATAGATTGCGGCGTCGATATCATCCTCCGTAACGCCCAGCTCCACGCACCATTTTTTATCGATGAAGGTGTTCATGCACATAATGTCCGCCAGGCCGACAGGATCGATCCCGCCCTCGACATTTTTATCTCGATACACCTTGCGCATGTGAAGGCCAAAGAGCTGGAAGGACCATTTCGGAATATTGATGATCTTTCGGTTTGGCTGGCCCATCGCCTTGTGGACGATTTTGAGGAAATCGTTCCAGGTGAGATTGTAATACCCAATCGGGTAGCAGTTTGCGCCCTTGTTGCGCTCTGCCGCACCGGCAATCGCCTGGCCGACCTGGCGGACGGTCACCATCGTTGTGCCGCCCTTCGGGTACATTGTGATTTTGCCCATCCCCTCGAGCTGCTCAATGAGGATGACCCATACGGGCTTGCGGCCCGGCTGGGTGCCGAAGATATAAGGGAGCTCCAGCACACACACACTCATCTCATCATCTGCAAAGGAGAGTGCGGACTGCTCCTGTGCGATCCGGCTGCGGATATACGGGTGCTTTGCACACAGATCCATCTCCGGGTGCTCTTTGGCAAAGTAGGCGAAGTAGGAGCCGAGCACAACGCAGTTTTTCACGCCGCAGTCCTTAGCGATGGCGAGCAGCCGCTTGACGGGGCGGATGTTGTATTTCTCATAGGCGGCGTATACCGGCGCCGGGAATTCCACTCGCTCATCGACACCCGCCGCAAAAATGAAGCAGTCACAGCCCGCCATCATCGCTTGCAGCTCTTCGTCGCTCATAGAAATGTAATTACCAAAAACGATCTCCATCTCTTCCGGAATGGGCGCGCCCTGAGGCAGGGGAGGTAGGGCGATGCTCTTGACCTGATGCCCGCGGGAGATGAGCTCTGCAGCTGCGGCACTGCCCAAAAGGCCGGTGCCGCCAATCATAAATACCTTCATTGATTCGTTCTCCTTTTCTTTAAGATACGTGGTTGAATACCATTAGTTTATCGCCACAGGCGGGAAACGTCAATATCTGGGAGCATATCTTTTTCGGGATTTTACTCCTTTTTTGTTTGTACCCCTCAGCGGATCCCCGTAGCATCCAGTCAATTTTGTAAAATATAGGCTGTGATAAAACGCGGCGGTGCTGTGAATGGCTGCGAATTGGTTAGCATCATATTCCAGAATATGGGAACATAGTTTCAGAGGGGGTTCGCTCGAAAAAGTAACTTTTTTGTTTTACAAGGAGGGCGTTGACAGGCCTCGCGGGGCTTGTATAATGATAGAGAAAGCCTGTTTGCCTGTTTATCTGTTTTGCAATAAATCCGATTTCAGAGAAAGGATGGCTATCAGAATGAAGAGCAAAACAAAACTGACCGTGCTCGGCGGGGGCGGTGTGCGCTCGCCGTTTCTGACAAAATCCATCGCGCTCGGTGCAGAGGCGGCGGGGATCACAGAGGTTGCCCTAATGGACAACAACGTGGAGAAATTAAGGAAGTATGGGAAGATCGCCAAGCTGGTCGGCGAGCGGTGCAACCCGGCACTGCGGTTTTCCCTGACGACGGACCCGGAGGAGGCCATCCGGGACGCGGACTATATCATCACAACGATCCGGGGCGACGCGGACGAGGGCCGCGTCTTTGATGAACGCACGGCGCTGAATCACGGTGTGCTCGGCCAGGAGACGACAGGCGCGGGCGGCTTTGCGATGGCACTGCGCAGCATCCCGATCCTCACGGGCTACTGCGAGCTGGCGAAACGGCTTGCGAAAAAGGATGTGCTGATTTTCAATTTTACCAATCCGAGCGGGCTGGTCACGCAGGCGTTGCGCACGCAGGGCTATGATATGGTCTATGGCGTTTGCGATGCGCCCAGCGGCTTCCATAAGCAGCTGGCGGCCCTGCTGGGGGTGGAACGCGAGCGCTTTACAATGCGCTGCTGGGGCTTAAACCACCTTTCCTGGTTCGACACCTTCCGGGTGGACGGCAAGGACGTGACGGAAAAAATCCTGACTGCGCCGCGGCTATACCGGGATACGGAGATGAAGCACTTTGACCCGGAGCTGATCGCACTCTCCGGCAATCTGCTGCCGAATGAGTACCTCTATTTCTATTACTATAGCGACCGGGCGGTAAAATCCATCCTCTCATCCTCCAAAACGCGGGGGGAGACGATTTTGGAGATCAATCAAAAGATGCACCGCGCACTCGACACAATCGATATTGATCACGATCTGGAGGCAGCGTTCCATTGCTTCATGCTGCACTATGCCATGCGGGAAAACAGCTATTTCACGATTGAAACGGGCGGTGCGCCGAAGCACATCGACATCCCTACCGTGGACGAATTCATCCGTCAGCCGGACGGCGGGGGATATGCGGGCGTAGCGCTCGATTTCATCAAGGCACGGGCTACGGGGGAAAAAATCCAGATGGTGCTCTCTGTGCCTAACAACGGCGCATGCCCGTACCTTGCGGATGGGGACGTGATGGAGCTCACCTGTGAAATCGACCGGGACGGCGCGCATCCGGTGCCGGTGCCGGAGATCCCGCCGATGCAGCTGAATCTGATCCGGACGATCAAGCTGTATGAAAACCTGACGGTGGAAGCAATTCTGGAAAAAAGCTATGAGAAGGCGGTGAAGGCGCTCACCGTCCATCCGCTCGTCAATTCCTATCCGGTTGCAAAGAGCCTTGTGGATATCTACAAAGAGCGGTACAAGGGCTATATCGGAGAGCTGTCATGACGGGGGAGGTGCGCGCGATTGCGCCGCTTTACGTCGATCTCATCTATTCCGGCTTTGACGCGCTGCCGGGGCCGGGCGAAGAGGTCTATACCAAGGCCTTCGACCTGCAGCTCGGCGGCGGCGCGGCGGCGATCCCGGTTATGCTCTCGCGCACGGGCGTCCCGGCCCGGCTGGGAACTTTTTTAGGGGACGATGCGATCAGCCGCCTGGCCGTCAGCCTGTTGGAGGAGAACGGCCTAAAGCAATATGAAAACCTCTACCGTGGGGTGGGAAGGCCTGTTGTGGTTTCCAGCGCGTTTTCCTACGGAGGCGACCGATCCTTTTTGTCCTTTGGAGATGAAATCACACAGGCGGATTTGACGGACGCGGCGTGCTATGATTTTTTAAAGGGCGCGGCAATCGCCTTTGCGCCGCAGGGCAGGCCGGAGGTTGTGAAACGGCTGCATGAGGATGGCACGATCCTGCTCTATGACATCGGCTGGACGCCGGGTATGCAGCTCTCGGATTACGCGGACATCCTGCAATATGTCGATTATTTCACGCCGAATGAAAAAGAGGCCCGGCAGCTCACCGGCGAGGAAAAGCCGGAGGATGCGCTTCAAAAGCTCGGCGAGGCAGTAAAAACGCCGGTGGTCAAATGCGGCGCTAAGGGCTGCATTGCACTCCACAAGGGCGAAATCCTGCAAGTACCTGCTGTTGATTGCTTCACGCCCGTTGATTTTACGGGTGCGGGCGACAACTTTATGGCAGGCTTGCTCTACGGCGTGTACCAGGGCTGGCCGCTCGTGCGCTGCCTGCAAATGGGCAATGTGTTCGGCGGCTATTCGACGACGCAGCTGGGTTGCTACAAGGCGGGGCTAACGCTCCCGCAGGCAATGGATTTTTTGCGGTATTACGGCACGGCTGTGGAGAAACGAGGGCAGGAAGTGTTTCGGTGACCCTGCAAAAGGTTTTATACGAAATGGAATTGGGGAGCTGCCTTCGCCTTCGGAGCAGTTGAAATATGAGACGCTCCCTTGGAATGGAATGCGATTTAGAGGACGAATAGCATATGGGTGCACAACGGGTGGCAGAAACGCTCCATGAATTGACCGCGTATGAAAACACTCCCCCCACGCGTGTTTCTCTTGCTTCNNTCTTTGCATCGAGCAAAGAGAATGAAGTCGCGCCAGCGAAACCTGCAGCATAACGAAAGTAACCAGACTGACTTCCCCTGAAAGAACAATTTCGTAAAATTTCCTCGTTACGCTTGCTTTTGATGTCCTTATTGGTCCGCGCTCAGGCCGCGCGGGCCGTCCCTTTACCGTTCGGCCGGAAAAGGAAGCAAAAGGGGCCGTTTCGCACG
>DCJV01000035.1:0-6711 GCA_002320555.1 Ruminococcaceae bacterium UBA1691
GTACACCGCCACGAAATGCAGCGTGCTGCCAGCGAGCACGAAGAGATGGATCAGCGCGTGGAAATACTTGACCTTCTTGCCGAAGCCATAGATGACCGCACCTACCGTATAAACCACGCCGCCCAGGATCACCAGCACAACACCCGTCATGCTCAGCGCATGGAACAAGGGCTTTACCACAAGCAGCAGCGTCCAGCCGATGGCGATATAGAGCACCATCTCCATGACCTTAAATTTTTCAAAATCGATGAGCGTGAGGATAATCCCCAGCAGCGCGCAGCCCCAAGTGATTCCGAACATCACCCAGCCGGCAACATTGCTCTCGGAGCGCAGCGCAATGAGCACGCAGGGGGTGATTGTACCTGCGATCAACAGGTAGATCACGCCATGATCGACAATGCGCATAAACCGCTTTGCATTCCCTGTGGGCAGCCCGTGATAGAGTGCCGAGCAAAAATACAGAATGATCATCGACGCGCCGTAAATCACTGAGCTGACAACGCCCATGGCCGATCCAAGCTTCGCCGCGCGCACCGTGCACAGCACCAGCACGACGACGCCGAATACCGCGCCCACGGCATGGGTGACGGAATTGACGATATCCTCCGCTTTACCATATTGGATCAGCGGCACCTTATCCAGTGACATAATCAATCTCCCTCTCTTTGTCAATCGATCTGTTGGTTTGCTCTCTCTTTTGCGATACCCATCATAGCACTTCACACATCTCATGTCAATAGTTTCTGCAAATTACGGTTTAAAAATCTCCAAATTATTTTTCAATATATTTATATGCGGTTTTCAAAACTATATGATAACTCCGGATAGGTCGAAAGGCGGGATATACTCATCCTTCGCGGAGGACAGCTCCTGCAGATAACCACCTGTAAGCCCCAATTCCAGCAGCTTGTCCACCACTTTTTTATATTCCCTATGCGTAATTCGTCGGGTCAGCTCCGGAAAAGCCCCGAGCTCCCCGCACGGCGTATATTGGCACATCAGGCTGACGAGCGTCCCCTCCGGCAGGTTTTCATGAATCCATGTAAGCGCCTTGATGGACTGCGCTGTATTGCGGGGCAGAATGAGATGCCGGACAATGAGGCCCCTTTCCATCATGCCGTTTTCATTAAAAACCGCTTGGCCGGCCTGGCGGCTCATTTCCAGAATTGCTTTGGAAGCGTATGTGAAATAGTCTGCCGCGCCGGAATAGCGCAGGGACACTTCGCTGTCCACATACTTGAGATCCGGCAGGTAAATATCAATAAGCCCTTCCAGGGCCTTCAGCGTTTCCACCCGCTCGTATCCGCCGGAATTATAGACGACCGGCACCGGCGAATGGTATTTT
This sequence comes from Ruminococcaceae bacterium UBA1691, assembly GCA_002320555.1. Lineage (GTDB taxonomy): Bacteria > Bacillota > Clostridia > Oscillospirales > Acutalibacteraceae > Fimivicinus. Next base: position 1,346 of record DCJV01000035.1, read on the forward strand.
TGCAATACCTGTGCGAGCATCGGTGCATAATGAGTCGGATTGACCAGATTGAGATTGTGTGCACCCTGCTCGATCAGGCGGTCAAACATGCGCATCAGGTTTTCCTCTGTCACCGGCGCGCCAAAGCGTCCGAGACTGATCTTTTGATTCTGGCAGTATACGCACCGCAGGGAGCAGCCGGAGAAAAACACAGTCCCGGAACCGTTTTGCCCGCTGATGCACGGCTCCTCCCACTGGTGCAGCGCGGCTCGCGCAACCATGAATCCGGCCGGCATCCCACAGACGCCGCCGGAGGGCCGGTCCGGTTCCCGCAGAGCGCCGCACCGGCGCGGGCAGGCAGTGCAGATGAAAGCATCCATCATTCCAATCCCCTTTTCAAAGCGTAACAAAGTGCAACGCCTATGATAAAACGGAATGCGGGAAAAGGCAAGAATCTACGCGGAAAAATCGGGTTTCCCGCTTAACAAATCCTGACGCTTGGAGTATAATAAGCAGCAGAGCATTCATTTCCTTACATATCGTAAAGAACAGGAGCGATTTTTATGACAAAGATCCTCGCGCACCGCGGCGCCAACAAGCACGCGCCGCAGAATACCATTCCCGCGTTTCTCAAGGCGATCGAGCTCGGAGCGGAGGGCGTGGAAAACGACGTCCACCTGACCAAGGATGGAGTGCTCGTCATCTGCCACAATTACACGATCGACGAGACCTCCGACGGTAAGGGCAATATCTCCGACTACACGCTCGAGGAACTGAAAAGGTTCGATTTCGGGGCCTATTTCTCCCCCGATTTTAAGGGGACGCAGATCCCGACGCTGCATGAATTTCTGGACATCGCAGATCCCTTTGAGATCATCAACGTGGAGATCAAGAGCCCGAAATCCGGCGAAAAAGAGATCGTCCGCAAAACGATCGAATGTGTCAAGGAGCATCATCTCTTTGACCGCCTGATCATTTCGAGCTTTGACCCGCGCCTGTTGGTCGAGGCAAAGGAGATCGACCCCAACACCCGTACCGGCTTCCTGTACTCCCCCGATTCGCCTGTGATCGAGCAGGTCTACGACGACCCGATCGCCTATGCAAAAGGGATCAAGGCCGACGCCCTGCATCCCCTGATCGCCTATGTGGATGAGGAGTATATCGAAGACTGCCATAAGGCCGGTATCATCGTCAACCCCTGGACGGTCAATCTCGAGGAAGCAATGCGGCTTTGCAATGAGTGGGGCTCAGACGGCATCATCACGGATATGCCAGATGTGGCGGCGCGCGTGATGCGGGGCATATAAGCTTTTTTAAACATATCGTCCTTTCAACGCTTCTGTAAACCTGAGCGGAAAAATATTGCATCAAAACCGGCGCTTCCGGTGGCTTTACAACCACTGGAAGCGCCGGTTTTGCGTTCCAATGCGATTCCCCATCGCAAATTCACCAGGTAGCAGCTTTATTTGCATTTCAGGAATGCGTATCCTCCTCCTCTAGATTATCCAGTGCGTAACGGCAGCACTGGATCACCAGCTGATTCAGAGAAATATCTTTATCATGCGCCAGCTGCTCCATTTTTCCCACCAAATCATTCGGCAGCCGAAAGGTTTTATTCGTATACTCCGTTTTCTCAATCCGGAACAAGCAGACCACCTCTTTGTATTAAGTATACGCACCATTTTAGCTGCTTAAAACAATCAATTTTACACTAATATTTATAGTGTAATTTATATTGACTTTTTTAGTGTAAGCTGATATTCTTGATTTGAAATCAAATCGATTTCTAATAAAATGATAAGGATGTGGTACCGTGAATGAGTTAGAGCAAAAGCAGCTGTTCTGCCCGCAATGCGGATCAGCCTGCCCGCAAGACCAAGCCTTCTGTGCGGCATGCGGCGCGTCCATCCTCCAGGAGGACGATTCGCCCAAGCTGTCGGAAGCGGACCGGAGCAGCAGCCCGCGCGGGCCGGCGCCTGAACCCGATCCTGTAGAGGCAGCCTGCAAGCGGCGGCGGACGCAAAAAATTCTCGCCGCCGCTTTGGCCTGTGTCATCTGCGCCGCAGCTGTCGTCGTGGTTGCCGTCTATCAATCCTCCTTCACAAAAATCGACGCAAAACAATGGATCGAGGTCACCTATTCCGGCCTGAACGGCAATGCGACGGCCAGTGTATCGCGCGGGAACGAATATATGGATGCACGACTGGCAGAGGCACTAGGCATATCGGCCGCCGAGCAAGAAGATGCTGATGCCCTTTACGGCTTCGCAGCCGCAGCCGCGGCAGAACTGCAACTAGAGAAGTTATACGACGATCTTGATTTTGATGTAGACGTTTCCCCCTCTGACCATCTTTCAAACGGGGATCAGATCTCAGTAAAAATCACGTATGACGAAGCCGCCGCAAAAGAGGCGTCCATAAAAGTTCAGAATACGGAGTTCACCGTCACTGTGGAAGGGCTGCCTGACGGCAAGGAATACGATATCTTCCAAAACGTCCGCCTGGTCTTTGAAGGCACATCCCCCCGCCTGACCGCCTCGGTCGATACCGACGCGTGCGACAGCTTTATCAAGGACTATGTAACCTTCCAAATCTCTCCAAGGGATAACTTAAAAAACGGAGATAAGGTCACAGTTAGCGCCAGCTGGAATCGTTCGAAAGCAGCCGAAAATCTCTACCTGATTACAAAGGAGAAGCAGGAATACACCGTAAGCGGCCAGCCGGAGTATCTATCTACGCTCAAGGAAGAAAAGCTTTCCGGCCTGCAGGCGGAAATCAACGATTACATCGAGGCAAAAATTATTGCGGCATACCCCCCTTATACGAGTATGCCGGGCGGCGACGGCTCGATCAAGTCAATCAAATTGAAGGGGCTTCATCGGCAGTATCTCCTTGTCAAAAAGGCGACTTCCGATTCCTACGGAGATGAAAACCGTCTGATTCAAATTTACCGCTTTACGGCTTCCAATGAGAACGGGGCAAAGGATATCTACAGCGCCATCCTTGTAAACAATATGATAAAATCCGGCGGCGGGGAGGTTTCATGGAATGATATCTGGCAGAAAGGCCCCTACGAGAAGGCGGAAGACCTGATAAACGACTATGTCACAAAGGAAAAAAGCGATTATACTGTGGAAACAGTAGAGTAGGGAGGGCGGTTTATGGAAAAACAAACAGCCGGTAATGAACGCACAGCTTTTTCGAATGGGCGACCACAAAAGAGCCGCCGTTATAAAACCCATATTCAATATCTCTGCGGCGTGATTGTGCCAAGCGCCATTCTCCTGATGCTTTTGACCTTCTCCTCCATTTATTCCATGCCACTGCAAACGGTAAAAGCCTATTGTGAAGCCTATCAGACGCAGGATTGGAGCGGCGTATACAGCTGCCTTTCCAGCGGTGTAGAAGACACGCTGCGCAATGGGATGGAGGGGCGGGCCGCCTTTGTGAAGGCAATGGAGCAGCGGGAAAATTTGCCTAAAATAACTTCTTTTCAAATTGAAAGATACACAGACGAAACAGACCCGTTCACGCGCCAGCCTGCACGCGCCTATACCGTATCGTACACGCAGGCGGGAAGCTCAAAGCAGCACACAAAAACAATTACCGTGTCCAGGCAGGAAAATGGCAGTTGGCTGGTCACAACGGAGCCTTTCATAGAACATCCGCTGGAAGGTCAACGACAGCCATAGAAAGCAACTAATCAAAAACCTGAAAAAATGGAGGAAAAAATGAAACAGTGCATGAATTGCCAAAAGGCACTCAACGACAACGCAAAATTCTGCGTTTATTGCGGCACAAAATGTGAAGCCTCATCCCCAGCGTCTGATCAGCCGGTGCAGAACGCCCCCCTGAATCCAAGCCCCACTATTGATCTGAAGCAGCTGTTACCCACATCTGCCGACGCAGTCCTTTCAGACGAACCCAAGCTGAATTTATTGAAGAAAAATGCTTCCGGCCTTACCTACTTTATTTTTCTGCTTCTTTATTCCCTGTTCGCCTGCGTCAGCTTTTTTTACATCTTCACCTCCGAACTGCCGGGGATGGATTTTCTGAACGACATCATGGGAAAATTCGGCCTTTCGATCTATACGTTAAAAAGCTACCTGCCTTCTCTGGATACCCTCACCATCCTGTACCGTTTTGCAAAAGCGCTCGGCATGCTGCCCATCATTTTGATCTGTATCGGGATCTGGAAATTCTATCTGGCCTGCAAGCAGCCTGGAAATACTGTTGGGCACTCAAACGGGCTTATTTTTATCGAGATTCCGGTGATGATTTCATTTATCGGTTACGCACTTGGCGCAATCCTGATTTTGATCGGTGGAGGCTTGCTAACGTCCGCCTTGGATAAATGGTGGATTTTCCTGATTGCTCTCGCGCTCTGCCTTATATCGCTCATCGATTTATTTTACGCCAGCATGATCCTTCGGCTTTTGTTAAATGCCCGGCAGATTTTAGAAAGCCCCACCCCAACCAGCACGATCTCTTATGGCTGGGTTCTCATCGTTTTCAATTTTATCTCTGCCGTCTATCACCTGTTTTTCGGCGCAAATGGCGTACTGGGGAATCTCCTATGCGCAGCATCGGTCACTGCAATTACGATTTGCCTGATACAGTATAAGAACAATATAAACACTTACTGGCGCTCCTCTTCAGAGGCTGAATAAAAGCGCTCCTCCGTTTACACTTGTCAAACAGTATAAAAAGCCGTATAATAAAGCAAGAGATAACGTTTAACACGTGTACACACGGAGGTTTTGATATGGCTGATCTGAAAGACGAAACCCTGCGCCGCGCGCAGGAGCTTGCAAATTTTAAACTGCTTGCCTCAGGTGATATTCCAAAGATAGATCTTTATATGGAGCAGGTTACCTCCCTGTTGGAGCAAGAGATGGGGCCGAGCCTGCGCCGCAAGGATGAGAGCGTTTTTACCAACACAATGATCAACAACTACAGCAAGGAGGGCGTCCTCCCCCGCCCGGAAAACAAGCGCTACAATCGCCGCCATATCATTACGCTCATCTATATTTTTCTGCTCAAGCAAAATCTTCCGATGCCGGAGATCAAACGCTTTACCTCACATATTGAAAATGCAGAGCAGCTCGATAAGATGTACGACATTTTTTACGACCTGGTCGGAGGCTATGAAAAGACCTACCGGAAGGATATCGAGGATAAGCTCTCCAGAATCGAGCATCAGTGCAAAGATAAGGGTGTCACAGATGAGAGCAGCATAGCGTTGACGCTGATTGCCCTGCTCTCCTTCGAGGCCTCCCTAAACACCATGCTCAGCAGCCGCCTGCTCGATTATTGCAAGGAAAAAAGAGAAGAACGGCTTCAGCAGGAAGAGGTGCACAAAGCTCGCGAACAGGCGGGAAACGAGCA
>DCJV01000035.1:6820-14893 GCA_002320555.1 Ruminococcaceae bacterium UBA1691
GCAGCCGCAAAGCCACGTTTGCCGCGTTCTCGGCCTCGGCTGGCGGCAGCCAGCCTTCGCCCTGTGGCCTTGCAAACCTGCCCCTGCGGTGCCGGGGCGGTCCTTTGAAGTTTTGGGGCGATGCCGGGGACCTCAAAACCGTTGTTGCCCCTGTTCACCGATGCTAATGAATCATATGAAAAAAGCAAGGATACTGCCATCCCCCAGCAGTATCCTTGCTTTTCTCATTTAAAAATGCAGTCTCTCAGCCTTTTCAAGCTTGTCCATTTCAGAAAATAGACGCCCCCATCCGGACAAGACTGAGAGCAAACAGCTTATTCTTCCGCAGAGATTACTCCGTGAAACCAGATTCCACGAGCTTGATAAGCCCTTCCACCGCCTGCTCCTCATCGGGGCCGCCGGCGATGATGCGAATATTCGTACCACCCATAATCCCCAGGGAAAGAACGCCAAGCAAACTCTTTGCATTCACACGGCGGTCCTCTTTCTCCACCCAGATGGAGGATTTGTATTCATTCGCCTTCTGGATAAAAAAGGTCGCCGGACGAGCATGCAGGCCGACCTGATTCTGGACCGTTACATCTTTCACATACATAATGATATATCTCCCACACAATCAAATTTCATGTCTGCTTCGCTACATATTATATCACAAAACTTGTCTCCGTCAACGACTTATGGCGAGTTATAGGCCATTTTGCGAAAATTCAGCTTGTATCCCAACCGAAACCGTTTTAAAGGTTTGATGTTTGTGTAAATTGCATATTACATTTTTTGTGCAATATATAGAAAAATGACAGGGATTTGTGGTCAAACGTTCTAAACAAATCGAGTAAAATTTCCTCTCCGTATAAAAGCGGGCAGATGGAACGCCCTGATGAGCAGAAGGTACCACTCTTCATACTATGCCCTGTTTACCGCAATTGATGTCCAGTATGCATCGGAAATTTTGAGACTGCGGATTACGCATAAAGGGCCTGTAGCAAAATATTCATATGCAAGTTGGTTCTCAGGGGTGCAGCGCGACCTTTGCGCAATGCGTCCCTTTTTTACAGCTTTTGGTCCTTTTCTAGCGCAGCGTCGACCGCTTTGCGCACTGCTGTTTCGAGGCCGTTTTCCTGCAGCGCTGCGATTCCCTCAATCGTTGTTCCGCCAGGCGAGCAGACCTGGTCAATGAGCGACCATGGATGCTCGCCGCTTTCCAGAATCAGCTTTGCGCTCCCCAAGACCGTCTGTGCCGCGATCTCCAGTGCGACCTGCTTATTCATCCCGTTTTTCACCGCCGCACGGGCTAGCGCATCGATGAACAGATAGGCAAAGGCAGGCGCGCTACCCGCGACCACGCCGAACAGCGGGAAAAAGCCCTCGTCAAGCTCCTGGGCCTGTCCCGCCGCACGCAACAGGCGTGACACCAGCTTCTTTTGCTCCTGCGTCACGTTTTCATTTGCGCAGAAGGCGCTCATTGCCGCTCCCACCTTGGCGTTGATATTCGGCATCACGCGCACGAGCGCGGGCGAAAAGCCGAGCTGTTTCTCGATATAACCGAGCGTCTTGCCCGCTGCAATGGAGAGGACAAGCGGGTTCCTCCTCTGCAGCAGCGGCGCGATCTCCGGCAGAAGCGAAGGAAATACACCCGGCTTTACGGCGAGTACAACCGTGTCAGAACAATCAATCAGCTCCTGCGCCGTGTCAGCCGCCGTCACGCCGAGCCGGCCGGCGCATTCCTGGGAACGTTCCGGCGTAATGTCGGTTACAAAGATTTCACCGGGACGGTAAATACCCGCGGTGAGCAGTCCCTTGATAATCGCGCCGGCCATATTGCCGCCGCCAATGAATCCAATCGTCATGTGAAAACCTTCCTTACAAGCAGTTTATACAAAAAAATCATATCATAATTCCATCCAATTTACAATGGCGATATTTTTCTTCCTCGTCATATTAAATTTTTGTGAATATCTCTTTTTTAAGATTGACGATTCGTCATTTCGGTGTTATCTTTACCTCTGGAACGCAGAAGTGACTAATAGTCATTTTCTGGAATTCCCAAGCTGGTATGCCTGCTTTGCTGGAATTGGATTCTCTCTTTTGTATCCGGCAAAGCAAAAAAGCACAGTTCCGTCTTCTTGTTCTCTCTTTTGTATCTGCGGAACCGCCCGGCATATCATAAGTATTGTCTGGAGGGGTGGCAAAGGAACTTTGGAAAACAAGGAACTTCAAAAACAGGCACTGGAGGAGAAAAAAAATGCAAAGCGTATCCGCATGATTGATGCAGCCTATCATCTCTTTATCAACAAGGGCGTGCATGCCACCGCCATTGACGAGGTTGTCAAAAAGGCCGGGGTCGCCAAGGGCACGTTTTATCTCTATTTCCACGATAAATACGATCTGCTCGATCAGATCGTCCTGTACAAGAGCACGGTTCTCGTCCAGGCAGCGCTGCGGGAGCTCGGCGAAAAATACAGGACGGAGCAGCCGCCCCTTGAAGACGGAATCCTCTTTTTTGCCTCGCGGCTGATCGATTCGTTGGAGGAAAACCACGATCTGGTTCTGCTCATCCACAAAAAGCTGTCCGCCAGCCTTTCCGTGATGGAATACCTGCGGGATGGAGAGCTCGGCCCAATTGTGGATGCTGTTATGGATCGCTTCGTACAGCGCGGCAAATCGCGCACAGAAGCGGAACAAACACTTTACATCATCATCGAGATGACCAGCTCGGTCTGCTGCGACGCGATCCTGTATCAGAAGCCCTACCCGCTCTCCGAAATCAAACCGACGCTATACGCGATGATTCGCAAGATGCTCAATTGACCTGCTCTACTTTATATATAGAAAACGAGGTGTTGCCGCATGATCGACAAATTCTCGCGCTGGCTGACGCATCACACAAAGCTCATTCTTATAATTGCTTTTCTGCTGCTGATACCCAGCGCAATCGGCTATATTAACACATATGTCAATTACGATATTCTCTCCTATCTGCCAGACGATCTCGACTCGGTCAAGGGCCAGCAGGTGCTTGACGAGACCTTTCACAATTCTGCGAGCACCGTCCTGATCGTGGAAAATATGCCGGCAAAGGACATATCCGCCCTCAAGGAAAAGGTCTCTCAGGTGGAGGGCGTGCATCAGGTGACATGGATTGACGATATTCTTGATATCGGTGTCCCAGAGGACATCCTGCCGGATGAGATCAAAAACGTCTTTTACAGCCAGAAGTCAAACGCCACGATGATGCTCGTCCAATACGACCACTCCAGCGCGTCGGAGGAGACGATGAAGGCCATCGGCGAAATCCGAAGCCTGATGAACAAGCAATGCTTTTTGAGCGGCCTATCCACCATATCGCTGGATACCAAAGAGCTCGCCGACAGCGAGGCACCCATCTACATTGCGATCGCCATCGCGCTTGCAATAGTTGCCATGACCCTTTCGCTGAAATCCTGGATTCTGCCGTGGGTGCTGCTGCTGGGGTTGAGCCTCGCAGTTGTCTATAACTTTGGTACGAATATCTTCTTCGGCCAGATTTCCTATATCACGCAGTGTATTGCCGCCATCCTGCAGCTGGGCGTTACAATGGACTACTCCGTCTTCCTTGTCGACCGGTACGAGGAGGAGCGGGAAAAGGGCGGCGACCACCGGGACGCCATGGCGCGCGCCGTATCCAAAACCTTTCTCTCCCTGTCCGGCAGCTCGCTGACAACGATCTTCGGCTTCCTGGCGCTGTGCTTCATGCGGCTGACGCTCGGCCGTGACATCGGCCTCGTGATGGCAAAGGGCGTGGTGCTCGGCGTTATCACGGTTGTGATCGTCCTGCCCGCGCTGATCCTTGCGTTCGACAAACCGATCCATCGCTTCACGCATAAGAGCCTGATCCCGAGCTTTGACCGGATGAACGCCTTTATCCTCAAGCACCGCCGGGTGCTGATCGTGATCGGGCTGGTGATCGCCATCCCCGCCTGCATCGGCCAGAGCAACGTCGCAAAATATTACAACATCGACCGCGGGCTTCCACAAGACCTCCCCTCCATCGTATCGCTCAACAAGATGAAGGATGAGTTCAATATGGCGACGACGCACTTTGTCATCGTCGACGATAACCTGCCCGCAAGCAAGCTCACCGAAATGTCAGAAAAGCTGGAGCAGGTGGACGGCATTGAAACCGTCCTTTCCTACAATAAATTCCTAGGCCCCGCGATTGAGGATTCCTTTATCCCGGACGAGATCAAGGAGATCTGCAAAAAGGATGGCAAGCAGTTGCTCATGATCAATTCTAGATACAGCGCGGCCACCGAGGAAGAAAACGCACAGATCGATGAGATGACGGCAATCGTCAAATCTTACGACAGCGGCGGCATGATCACAGGCGAAGGCCCGCTAACAAAGGATCTGACCACCATCGCCGACAAGGATTTCGTCGTAACAAGCATCCTTTCCACGCTGGCGATCTTCATCATCGTTGCGATCTGTTTCAAATCCCTCACCATCCCCATCGTCGTTGTGGGCAGCATCGAGCTTGCCATTTTCATCAATGAGGCGATCCCCTTCTTCACCGGGACGGTGATCCCTTTCATCGCGCCAACCGTCATCAGCTGCGTCCAGCTGGGCGCTACAGTGGACTACGCGATTTTGCTAACGACACGTTTCCGGGAGGAGCGGCAGCGCGGGCATGACCGTCTGGCTGCCATGCGCATCGCGGCAAACGCCGCCGACCGTTCCATTATGTCCAGTGCGCTGGTCTTCTTCTGCGCTACCTTCGGCGTGTATCTGACTTGCAATATTGAAATGATCAAGAGCATCTGCTCAATGCTTGCACGCGGCTCAGTCATCAGCGCAATCGTCATTTTCTTCTTCCTAACGCCTTTGCTACTCGTCTGTGAAAAGATTATTTCCAAAACCAGCTTCGGATGGCGCGAAGCAAAGCCGAGGCGCAAAAGGCAGGCGAAAACGGCACAGCTGACCCAGGAATCCTCAGGGCCCGCAGCCGACAGTATGAAAACAAATTGAATGCAATCATGGTCACAAGTCATGAAAGGAGTGGCTATTACAATGAAAGCGAAACAGTTGATCCAAAAATCGATCTGCGCTCTGCTCGTTCTCTCGATTCTCCTCATGAGCGCCTGCGGCACGCAGGAAAAAGCGGAGGAAGAATCCACCAATGCACCGAATTCTTCCTCTGTCCAACAGCAAAGCGCAAAAACGTATTCCCCTTATACTGGAAAAACCCGCAAATCTGAAACAGTCTACGTCACGATGGACGCGAAGGGAAATACGACCAAAAAAATTGTAACCGACTGGCTCCATACGGAGCAGGCGGGTGTGCAGGTGACCGACCAGAGCGACCTGACCAATATTCAAAATATCAAGAGCGACACAAAGCCCATGCAAAACGGGAACCAGCTCACCTGGAATATGGATTCGACCGATCTCTATTATAAAGGCGAATCCCAAAAGGAGCTGCCCGTCGATATCTCGATCCGCTACTATCTGGACGGCGCCGAGATTGAGCCTTCGGACCTTGCAGGCAAGAGCGGCAAGGTGAAGATCGAAATCCAGATGAAAAACACCCAGCCGCATACCGTCAATGTCAACGGGCGGGAGGCCGTTATCTATACACCGGTCGCCGCGCTGGGCGGCATGCTCCTCCCGGAGGAAAACTTCCAGAATGTCAAGATGGAAAACGGTGCTACCCTGGGCGACGGCAGCAAGCAGCTTGCAGCCTTTCTTGCGCTGCCCGGCCTCAGTGACAGCCTCGACCTCGCATCAATGCCGATTGAGGAGCTGAAAGACCTCTCCTTCCCGGAGACCTTTACGCTCACTGCTGACGTAAAGGATTTCAAGCTGGACAACATGTATTTCGCCATGACGACCGACCTCCCCGCCATTGATTTGAGCAACGTCTCCGGCCAGCTCGATGAAATCAAAAAGAGCCTGTATGCTCTCAGCGACATGCAAAATGCGTTGGAACAGCTCGACCCGGATCATGTACTACGCTCTCTGCTAACAGACGACGGCAACATGCAGGAATTAAGCTCGCTTATGAATGAGCTGACTTCTGTTTATGAAAAGAACAAGGCCCTGCTCGATCTGCTTCCGCAGTACTTCACCAGGGAAAATCTCGCGCTTATCAATAAGCTTGCAAAGGATGCGGATTCCGCGCAGCTGACAGACCTGCTGAGTGATACAAAGCTCATCTCCTCCGCAAACAAGCTGCTTGATAGCAGCCTGCTCCGGAATATCCAGAAACTACTGGTAGACGTTGTAGCGCTGCAGTCGATCGATCTGAAGCCGCTCGACAAAATCCTCTCCGCGGCCGGTGACTTTGAAGCCTTCAGCGGCGTGCTGGAAAGCGGCAGCGACCTGCTGAATAAAATGGCTTCCTCGCAGGAGGAGCTGCAGACGCTCAGCGAGCTGATGGGCAGCAGCGGGGATGCCATGAAGCTGCTCAAAGAAGTTTCTTCCCTGCTCGATTCGCTCAAAAAACAGGGCATTACCCTCACACAGGACGATATCCGCGTGATGGTTGATGCGCTGGTCGATAAAAAAGCGATGGAGATCGCCGCTGAGAAGACGGGCGTCTCCGCCGAGCGCGTGCAGGTAATCCTCAATGCAAAAGCAAATGATTTGATCGCAGCCAACGGCTCTATCGCAAAGGAAAACCGGCAGACCGTCAAGGACTGCATCGAAATTGCGGCAAAATACGACCAGACCGCCGCAAAGCTGAAGGATTCTCTCCTGCCGAAAGTAGAAAAAGGCTCTGTCGGCGTACTTCTCGCTCCGGCAACCCGCCTGATCATCACCACGGTGCAGAAAACGATCCGGGAGGAACTCTCTCAAAAGGATGAGATTGCCGCCTCCATAACCAAACAGCTCGTTTCCCTGCTGAAAGAGGCGGAAGCGCTCGGCGCGAAAGTGGAGCACATCGGCACAGATCGGATTGAAAACCTCCTGACCTTTGCAAACGATGTAATGCCCGATCTGCAGACGCTCGCAAGCGAGCTCTCCAAAAATCAGGATCAGCTTGCATCCCTGAAGGATCTGCTTTCCGATAAAAGCACGATGCAGTATCTGCAGAAAACTGCCAAGCAGCTCATGCAGATGAAGAAGGACCTCGATGCAAATGCCGGTCAGCTCAGCCTCCTCGCAGAGGTTATGCAGGCTGCCTCCGATCCGCATCTGCGTGCATTTGCCAAGATGCTCCCGACGCTCGCAAAGGATCTGCAGGATGCGGCCCCGATCCTCGAATCCCTATCTGGGGATCTGAACGATCCGAAGGTGCGCGCCTCTCTGAACAATATGCCGCAGACGCTCGCCGCTCTGATGCGCATCCAGACCGACCTTGTGTCAAACAGCAAGATCATTCAGGCGCTCCAGAATGCGATGCAGCCCAGCACGCTCAATACCGTGTCCGGTATTGTCAAAACGCTTGATCAGTTTGAGCAGCAGGGTGTGCTCTCCAAATATACCGACACCGCCGATGCGGCTGCCTCCCTGCTTGGGCGTGTACGCGCGTGGCTCTCACTCTCCAAGGAATACGGCCTCTATACACAGGCGGCCGACGGCATGGAGACGGATGTGAAATTCATCCTGAAAACGGATGGCATTCAGGCCGAAAAGCCGCAGCAGACACAGCCCTCGTCGCAGGAAGAAACTGGATTCATCGCTTGGATCAAGGGTCTTTTCGGCAAAAAGGACTGATCAGTAAATAAATTCAAACGGCACGCCCTGCGGAATGGTATCCGCAGGGCGTGCCGCAGCTTGTCGATTAATTCTAAGAGAAGAAAAAGTGCACAAACAAGCATGGTTTCTGATCGCTTTCGGAACCGGTATCTTGATGCGCCGCTGGGCGCTGACGAAAGCAAGGCGTGAGAAGTGCATCGTGGTCCTATTGACCGGTTACGCAACAGCTTCCTGTGAGAAAAATATGGTTCCACACCGATCACTTACACTGCCAACTGCCTACGGCTCAAGAAGCTTTCTGAAGGCCGAGGCAGCACCCGCAGTATCTTTCTGCTTGGCTCGTGAGGGGATTTTTGCCCCTGCCGCACACGGCAGGGGCAAAAACGAACCTTCCCA
>DCJV01000144.1:0-4888 GCA_002320555.1 Ruminococcaceae bacterium UBA1691
CTCTCATAGAGGGAGCATATCAACCCAGCGGCGCCTTTTTCGTGTTTGCGTTGTTTATTCTGTGGAGTCTGCATCCGATACCCGAAGGGTAACCCCCGGCTCCACCTCGCGCCGGGCGTGATGATAGAGCTTTCGGTTGTCAAGCGCCCACTGGCGCGGCGAAAAACCGTGCGGCTGCGTGGTTTGGATTGCCTGCGCCATCTCATAGATGCGCGCATCCATCAGGTCGAGTTCAGAGAGAAGCTCTGCCTCCAAAAACATCGGTCGCACTGCGGCACCGAATTCTGGGTCTCCATGGTGGGAGAGAAGCATATGTTCCACCAGTATGGCCGTCTCCTGCGGCGTGCCCAGCCGGCGCGCCGCCCGGTCGACCGCCATCGCGCCGGCGGCCAGATGGCCGATCAGCATGCCCTGCGCTGTGTAGCCACTCGCAATGCCCGTGCTGCTGACGGTAAACTCCTCAATCTTTGCGATATCATGCAGGATTGCGCCGGAGAGCAGAAGCTCCTGATCCACAAAGGGGTACACTTTACATACGCCCTGCGCAAGCCGCACGATGGAGAGCGTATGGCATAAGAGCCCGCCACGGATCGCGTGGTGCAGCTTGAAGGCAGCCGGCCAATAAAGCAGCTTTTCCTCGTATTCATTGAGCAGCTCCATGACGAGCGCCTTTAAGTCTTCCGTTTCAAAGGCACTGACGAGCGAGCGGATTTCCGAGAGCATCCATTCGCCGTCATAGGCCGCGCTGGGGACATAATCGCTCATCTGGACGTGATCGGAAGGCACGACCTGACGGATTCGGTCGATGCGGAGCTGATCCGCGCCGTTGTAAACGTCGATCCGTCCGCGCACCTTAACCAGATCGTTTGCGGCAAAGGGCCCCTGTGTATCCTCCTTATAATCCCATAGCTTTGCTGAAATTTCACCCGACTGATCGGTCAGCACCAGATCGAGATAGGGTACCCCACGTGCCGTCTGCTTTTTATCGCAGGTTTTGATCAGGCAGAAGCCTTCTGAAACGCCGGTTTTTTCATTGGTTGTAAAATTCATAAAGATGGCCATCCTTTTTGTAGATGCTGAAACGGGCGGTTGCATTTCATATGGTCAGGACGATTCTCCGTTCTCCCCGCGTATGTCAAAATCCATCAAAAAAATCCCGGTTTTCTCATCCAATCGGCGGTTTACTTCTCCGGGAAGCAGGCGAATGAAAATTTCCGCAGTCGCGCTGATCCGGATTTCGTTCACATGCCCACCGAAAACATTGCCCTGCGCATCCGCAAGAGAACCGTGCAGATGTAAATAAAGCTCTTCGCCGCGCCGCGTGACGTTGCCCGCCAGTGCGCAGATCTCCATTTCCCCATCTAGCACACAGGGGGAAAACCGCTTTTCGTCCAGATGGTAAACGCCGACGACCGCATGGTCCGCCGCGCCCAACGCGGAAATCTCTGCTAATCGCACCTGTTCGGCGGCACAGACCTCGCGGATGCAGGAAAGAACCTCCTCTCCACGTACCAGACACAGGACGATGGTGTCTCCGTATTTCCGATAGTCCATCAAAATAGGCCCCCTTTTCTCTTTGCTTTCATTATACGTTTTACATGCCGGATGGTCAAGGCGCGCAATATCAGCCGGCCGTCTGCTCGGCGGGCTTTTTCATCGTCAGGGAAATCCGATTTTTTGCCACATCGACGCTGAGCACCCAGACTGTGATGACATCCCCCACCTTGAGCACCTCAGACGGGTGGGAAAGCCGGCGGTTGGCAATCTGGGAGATGTGGACCAGCCCGTCCTGATGAACGCCGATATCGACAAACGCGCCGAAATCGATCACATTGCGGACCGTCCCCTTGAGTTCCATCCCCGGCTTTAAATCCTTCATATCCATGATATCGGTGCGCAGCAGCGGCGGCGGAAGCTCGTCGCGCGGGTCACGACCCGGGCGCAGGAGCTCTTTGGCGATATCGCGCAGCGTCGGCACGCCGATTCCCAGCCGCTTGGCCGCCTCTTCCTCCCCGATGGCGTCAATGCGCTCCTGCAGCGCTCCGATTGCGCCATCCGATACCTCCTGCAGGGAATAGCCGCACAGGGTCAAAAGGGCTTTGGCTGCCTCATAGCTTTCCGGGTGGACACCCGTATGGTCGAGAACATTTTTGCTCTCTGGCACGCGCAGGAAGCCTGCACACTGCTCAAACGCCTTCGCGCCGAGCTTCGGCACCTTTTTTATGGCGGCGCGGGAAGGATAGGCGCCGTTTTCCTCGCGGTAAATGACGATATTTTTCGCGACGGTGCTGTTCACGCCTGAGACGCGCGCGAGCAGGGAGGGGGAGGCGGTGTTCAGATCCACGCCAACTGCGTTGACACAGTCCTCCACCACGCCGCCAAGCGCGTTATCCAGCTCCTTTTTAGGCATATCGTGCTGATATTGACCTACGCCAATGGCCTTGGGATCGATTTTGACCAGCTCCGCCAGCGGGTCCTGCAGCCTGCGCGCGATGGAAACCGCGCTGCGCAGGGAAACGTCAAACTGCGGGAATTCTTCTGCGGCGAGCTTGGAGGCGGAATAGACGGACGCACCCGCTTCGCTGACGACCATATAGGAGACCTTGCGGTCAATGGATTTGAGCAGTTCTGCCGTGAAAATTTCCGTCTCCTTGGAGGCGGTTCCATTGCCGATGGCGATGATCTCCACACCGTGCTTTTCAATCAGGCGGCGGAGAGTAACCTTCGCCTGCTCCTTCTGCGCTTCGCTGTGCGTGATATAGATGACCCCCGTATCCAGCACGCGACCCGTTGCATCCACAACGGCGACTTTGCAGCCCGTCCGGTAGCCGGGGTCCAATCCCAGGGCCACCTTGCCTTTCACGGGCGGTTGGAGCAGCAGCTGGCGAAGGTTGGTGGAAAAAACCTTGATTGCAGCCGCTGCCGCACGCTCCGTGAGCGCCGAGCGGATTTCACGCTCAATGGAGGGCTCAATGAGGCGGTCATATGCGTCTTCGCCTGCCTCCTGCACGGCCGGTGTGCAGGGAGAACCTGTATTTTTCAAAGCAACACTGGAGATTACCTTCATAGCGCGCGGGCGATCAAGGGTAACGTCTACCTTCAGGAAATCCTCCCGCTCGCCCCGGTCGATTGCCAGCACCTGATAGCCCGCGATTTTTTCCACCGGTATGCTGAAATCATAATACGGCGCATAGACGCTGTCTTCCTCTTTTGCTGCCTTAGAATGCACCACGCCGCACACGGTGAAGAGATTGCGGAGCCTGCGCCGGATATTGGCGTCATCTGAGAGATCCTCTGCAATGATATCAAGCGCTCCCTTCAGGGCCTCCTCTGCGGTCACTACGCCCTTCTCCGGATCAAGGAAGGGCTGCGCCAGCGAGAGTGGTTCTCTGGAATTGGGGCTCTGTTCGAAAATGATCTGTGCAAGCGGCTCCAGCCCCTTTTCCCGGGCAATGGAGGCTCGCGTGCGGCGCTTTGGCCTGAAGGGGCGGTAGATATCCTCAATTTCCGCAAGGGTAACCGCCTTGCTCAGCGCATCGGATATTTCATCTGTCAGCTTTTCCTGCCCTTCGATGGAGGAACGGACCTCCTCTCGCCGTTTATCGAGATTACGCAGGTATTCGAGCCGCTCCGAAATCTCACGCAGCACTTGATCGTCCAGCGTGCCGTGCGCCTCCTTCCGATAGCGGGCGATGAAAGGAATCGTATTTCCCTCGTCGATGAGCTTTACGACGTTTTCCACCTGCCAGGACTGCAGATGGAATTCAGAGGTGAGCTGTGCGATGATATCCATTGATTTTGTTAACTCCTTTTTATATGATGAAAAACCGCTCCTGCTGGCGGACAGGGAAAAAATTGGATTATAAAAACTGAAATTTCAGGATTGAAATCTCATGGAGGGCGGAAAAATTCTCCGGCATCGTTTCCCTCAGCATTTTGAGATGTGTGTGGCTGAATGCCTCCACCTGCCCAGGCGGAAGTGAAGCGCCGACCCCGCGGCAGGCCCGCATCCTGCCGTTCCATGCTTCCCGGGAGAAGGGAAGCGCCGCGTCCAGCGTTTTCAGCTCCGATAGATGGATGCTTCCTTTGCACCAACTCGGGGTGAAATACTGCAGCCTTCTGTCGTACCCGTTCCAATGTCGATCGTCCCGTTCTGCATATCCGTTCCCCCTTGTAGCGACTCTGCTTACCGCCTGAGCTGGCGGATATCGCGCCCGCAGAAGATCAGGGATGTATAGCAGCCAATAATGCGCGAGGTGATCCGCTGCGTATATTTTGCCTCCAGCTCCGCCGGCGTCAGATTTGTGCTGATGATAACGGGCAGCCCTGCGTTGATGCGGGAGTTGATGATATTATAAAGCGCGGCAACAGTGAAGGAGGTCGAGAATTCCGCGCCGAGATCGTCTAGAATGAGCAGATCGCAGGAAAGCAGCATCTCCTGCGTCGCGCCGCCCTCCGAACTCCGCCGCCCGAAATGTTCCTCCTCCAGGTCGTGAAGCAAATTTTGTGTGGAGCCGTAAATGACGGCGAAATCTTTGGCAATGGCTTCACGCGCGATGGCGAGAGAAAGATGCGTTTTCCCGAGCCCCGTTGCCCCACATAAAAAAAGGCTTGGGGAATGCGGGTCGAAATCCTCCGCATAATGGATGCAAAATTCAAAAATCTCCGTCATGCGCCTGCGTGGAGAGATCCCCGTGCGGCTGTCCGCTTCTTCTGGATAATAATCGAGGCGGAAACCCTCAAACGTGCACAGGTCCAGCGGATAGCGCCTGTTGATTTGTGTGTAGGAAAGGCTGCGCAGCAGCTTTTTGTGGCAGGCGCAAATCCTGCCGTCCGCAAAGCCGGTATCCTTGCAGACCGGGCATGTATAGGGCGTTTCCAGATAATG
>DCJV01000144.1:4901-6920 GCA_002320555.1 Ruminococcaceae bacterium UBA1691
TTTTTCAGACCCTCTACAAATTCTTTAGCATCTGGCCTGCCGAGCGCATAGACGATCGAATGCCCGGCCTCTGCCATCTCCTGCTCGATGCGGGTCAGCTCCGGGTATTGCTCCGCCACCTCGTCGTGGCGCCGTTGTGCCTCGCGCTCCGCCTGTGTCCTTCGCCGCTGCAGCTCCCGCCTTGCCTGGGAATAGATCTCTTGTCCGTATGGCATCTATCTCTCCCCCTTCTTTAAGAACCCTGTTTCTTCTTGGTATAGACCAGTGGCTCGTGCAGCGCCCGGCGCGTATACTCGTCCAGATCGTAGGACGCGTCGCGTGCCTCTGATTTTTTAGATTTTTGCTTCTTCTCGCCGGGATCAGCGGATGCGGCTTTTTCCCGCGCCTGCTGATGCGCCTGTCTTTCCGCCTGTACTTGCTCTGGCGTGAGCAGCCCTTTTTCATGCCAGGAGCGAAGCACCTTATTCATATAGGGAAAGCTCAGCCGGTCCGTATGATTGGCCATCTCTTCATAGGCCAGATGGATCATATCAATGCCAAAATGAAGCTCGCTGCTCCATTCCGTGAGGAATTTCTCCTGCGCGGCGGTCGGACGCGGCGTATGGATGCCGGTCAGCGTTTTCAGCTGGTTCCAGAGCGATTGCCCCGTACGCAGCCGGGTGAGCTGCTCCTCCGCCTTTTCCAGCGTATCGATTTCTCGCTCGCCCCAGTCCCGCCCCATCTTCGCGATGTAGGCCATGGAGGTTTTCCCCTGCGAGGCGGCATATTCCAAGATCATCAGGATGACCTCGACGGGCAGGCCGTACTGGTCGTGAATCATCAGAAGCGTCGACTGGCCGTCATAACCGATGGTACGCCCGAGCTTTTGCTGCGCCTCCGCATACAGCAGGCCCAGCGCCGGCTCCTCCAGAAGCCTGCAGGCGATCTGTTCGCTGGTCGGCTTGGAGAGGGGAAGGGGGGCGAGGGCAGTTTTTTCAGGCTGTGAAGATTCTACAGGCCCCGGCCCGACCGCATCCTGTGGAATCCTTTGTGGCGGCGATACTGCGGGTTCGCTAGCCTTGACAAGCAGGCCGCAGCCGATCCAGTATTGCATGGCGTCGACCGCATCCTCCCGGTCAATGCCTGTATCCGCGCACAAATCGGTCAATTCTTTGCCGTCCGACGCATGCCGAAAGAGCCATAAAAGGACCTTAAGCTGGTCTCGGCCGACCATTTTGATATGTTCGTCCACAACGCTTGCGGGGATCGGGAACATCGCGCCCCATGCGCCGGGATTGATTTGATACTCCATTTCTTCTCTGCCTTTCCGGATATGCCTCTCCGGAAAGCGCCGGAAAGGGGTGTGGTAATTGACATACGAATTAAATAGCATCGGTAAACAAGAGGGAAACAGCGCCGCCTCGGCAGGCGCAAAGCCACGTTTGCCGCATTCTCGGCTTCGGCATTGCCCTCAAAACCGTTGTTGTCCCTGCTCACCGATGCTATCGCTTGATGATAGCACAATTGCCCTGCTGAAGGCAGGGCTGTGGCCTTGAGCCGCGGGGTGGAACCCAAATGGATACTTCAATGTTCTCCGGAATACTAAAAATCTCTGATTTTTTGTGTGCCTCGTGTCTCGTGAGGTTATTATAGCATAAATTTTTAGGGGGCTCAAATCCGTATGATAAAAAATAGCCGTAAGTCCATTATGCTTGGAAAGCTTTACGTATCTCTTCTTTTTTATTGTACAGATGGCCTTGCTTTGTTACTCGCTATCGCTTCGTAATAAAAAATAGCCGTGAGCTTTTTCGTATGATAAAGCTCTGTGGAGCAATGCCGGGGCTTTTGGCAAGGCAGACGACGATGCCTTCCCTGCTGGAAGGCGAGGAGGATAACGCCGGCAGAGGCCCTCGGCATTGCCCTCAAAACCGTTGTTGCCCCTGTTCACCGATGCTACTATGTACCGCTGAGCGCTGTCGGAAGGCCGAGTCAGCGCCCGAAGAATCTGACTGCGTGGCTCGTGAGGGGATTATCGCTGGC
>DCJV01000154.1 GCA_002320555.1 Ruminococcaceae bacterium UBA1691
CAACTTTATTATAGCACTTCACCTATGCTGAACTGTGAAACTGTACTGTCACACAAGAGGCCCTGCGGCCCTCTTGTGGCACCCGCAGAAACCGTACAGACGCGAAGCGGCTGTACGGTTTCTGCGGGTCAAATAACATCGACGATAACCCCTGCTACTATCTGGCCTCCCTGCTTCCCGCTTCCGTTCCCTTCCTTTCCGGCGGCTTTGCCGCTCATTCCCCAAGGAAAGGGGTAGGGGAAAGGATAGGAAGGGAATGGGTAATTGATTGATCTTTACTTGATTTTTCTGTATTTACTTCTATCTTTATTTTATTGCGTCGGATTTGCCTACATAGGCTTTTTCAACATTGGATTTCCCGACGCAGGTTATTCCAACGCCGGTAAAGATGACGGTGTTTGCGGCTGTTCGTAGATGGTGTACTCCGCTCCCCGCAGCCGTCCCCGGCTGTCCCGTTCCCTCGTCCGCACAATATACCCCGCCCGCTCCAACTCGTGGACTGCCTGACGAATGGCGTCGATCTGCTCCCGGTTGATGTAGGCCAGCCCTTGCAGGGTATAGTCCCATTCTTCCGGGAGTGACAGCATTTGCGACAGGAGGCCCTTAGCTTTCAGGGACAGAGATTTGTCCCGCAGATGGTAGTTTGCCATGACGGTGTAGTCTGTGGTTTTCTTGACATGAAATACTGACATTGTATTCACATCTCCTTTTCTTTATAATTCATAATATGGATTGACAGAAATCTCACTTTCTGCTATACTATCAGTACGACAGGAGGTGAGCAATTTGAGCGATATAGGCACAAGATTGAGAACGCTCCGGGAGGGCATTGGGTTATCCCAAGCCAAGTTCGGAAAAATCGCTGGCATCCCACAGGCTACCATCAACCGATACGAAACAGGCTACTCCGCCGCTCCCATCAAAGTGCTGATCTGGTATGCGGATTACTTCGATGTGTCGATGGATTATATCTGCTGCCGCACTGAAAAGCCCCAGGGCAAGCTGTACGAGTATAAGCCCAAAATTCTGGAGGAAGATAAGGACATGAGGCGGTTTGTGGAGATGTGCTTTGACCCCGCCTCACCCATGAATGACCGTTTGAAAAAAGCCATCGTTGAAATGCTGGAGGGGGTGAAAGAGTGAACATCGTCATTTACGCCCGATATTCCAGCTACAGCCAGACGGAGCAGTCCATCGAGGGCCAGCTTCAAACCTGCTACGAGTTCGCCAAGAACAATGGACATATCGTGATTGGCGAATACATCGACCGGGCGCAGAGCGGCACGACGGACAGCCGGGCCGAGTTCCAGCGTATGATCGCCGACAGCGACAAACACATCTTCGAGGGCGTTCTTGTCTACCAGCTTGACCGCTTCGCCCGGAACCGCTATGACAGCGCCATCAACAAGGCCAAACTGAAAAAGAACGGTGTCCGGGTGATCTCCGCCAGGGAAAATATCAGCGACGACGCCAGCGGCATTTTGGTGGAGGGCGTGTTGGAAAGCATGGCCGAATACTACTCGGCGGAGTTGTCCCAAAAGATACGGCGGGGCATGGACATCAACGCCGAAAAGTGTTTGAGCAATGGGAGCAATCCGGGTCTTGGCTACTATGTGGACGAGGAACGCCGCTTCCATGTTGACCCGGAGGGTGCTACTGTTGTCCGGGAGATTTTTGAGATGTACGCCAGCGGAAAAACTGTCGCTGAAATCACGAAATATCTCAACGCAAAGCAGGTCAAGACCTCCCAAGGAAAAGAGTTCAATAAAAACAGCCTGCACCGGCTTTTGCGGAACAAGCGGTACATCGGCTATTACATCTACAAGGACACGGAAACGCCGGGCGGGATGCCCCGTATCATTGAGGACGAACTTTTTCAGCGGGTACAACACATTCTCGACCGCAACAAAAAAGCTCCCGCCCGTTCTAGAGGGCGAGAGGAATATCTGCTGACAACAAAACTATTCTGCGGCTACTGCCGGGAGATGATGACTGGCTACGGCGGGACAGGGAAATCCGGGACGGCCTATCGCTACTATGCCTGCAAGAACGCCAAGAAAAAGACCTGCCGGAAGAAAGTTGTCAACAAGCAGAAAATTGAGGACAGGGTTGTTTTGGAGTGCCGGAAGCTGTTGACGGACAGCAACATTGAAAAAATCGCCCTTGCGGTTGCCGCCGCTTGTGAGGCCGACTATGACAGCTCCGCCATCAAGCGCATCAAGACGGCGATACAGGAGGCGGATGCCGCTATTGAAAACCTATGGAAAGCCTTGGAGCGCGGGCAGGCGGTGGATATGATTGCCGAGCGCATTGAGAAGCGCAAGCGGGAAAAGGACGAGTTACAGGGCCAGCTTGCCATTGAGATGGGAAAGCAGGTCACATTCACCGCGCCACAGATTAAGGCGTTTCTCTACTCGCTGAAACGAGGAAATGTCAACGACGAGAACAACCGACGGGGGATGGTGAATATTTTCCTGCGGGCCATCTACCTCTACGACGGCAGAATGACGCTGATCCTCAACGGCGGGGACAGGCCGATCACCATTGATGATATTCTTCTGGACGAGATAGAAGGACACTTTGAAAGTGACGTTTCCGGCTATGCGGGGTGTTCACCGTTGGTTGCGGTCGCTCCACCAAAAAATCCGCAGTGTAAAAGCACTGCGGATTTTTTTAATGAATGAGATAAAATATGGGAGCATTTTTATTGCAGATTACTGGGTTTCGTGCAATGGCTGATGAAGGAGCTGGGGCTTGTTTGCCGTGTGCGGATGAAAAAATGCCGTTCTTACAAAGGGGAAGCGGGTAAAATTGCGCCAAATCTGCTGAACCGGAACTTTGAAGCGGAGAAACCAAACCAAAAGGCAATCAAAGGGATTCACATCGCTTTATCATATAAAAAAGCTTGCGGCTATTTTTTTATTTTTCCCCCGACGGCGGAGATGGTTCCACATGGTGGTTGTCCGACGCTTCAGGAAGCTTGGGGGCCGGCTCCAATAACGCCGCTGCAGGGACGTCCAATGCCCGTGCTAGGTGGAACAGGGCATCGAGCGAAGGCGCAAGCTTGATTTCCTCTCCCTCCAGATCGCGCAGGACCGTTTCGCTCAGCTTGGCGCTCAGCGCGAGATCCCGGGGCTCCAGATGCTTTTGCTCCCGGTAGTAAGCGATATTTTTGCCGAGATTCTGGTATTCCGCCCGATAATCGTCCTCTACCTTTACTTCCTTGCGGAAACTGCTGCGGTGCAGCACAATGATCAGACAGGCCAGCAATCCGGCGACGATAATCGTCTCCATCCGGTAGCCATAGAAAAACATGGCCAGCGGATAGGTAATGCAGAGAGCGACCACAGCCATGACCAGCCGTTTGCTGCACAGGAAGGCCAGCAGGACGGACCAGAAGGAGATGGCGAGCAAATGATTGTCGAGTAGCAAAAGCATGGCAATGGTAACTGCCACTCCCTTGCCGCCCTTGAATTTCAGCCAGAAGGGGAAATCATGTCCCAGGGTGACGCCTGCACCCGCATAAACCACGACTAGCTCGTCCGGCTGGCCGGGAAAAATCAGGCCGCAGAGGTAGCAGGCAACGAAGGTCTTCAGGACGTCGGCCAGAAGCGTGATCAGGCCGGCCTTGGGGCCGAGCGTCTGGGTGACGTTGGCGGTGCCCATATTGCCAGTTCCGAAATCCCGGATATCCTGCGAAATTTTATGCCGCGTAATCAAATAAGCGGTTTGAAAACAGCCAAAGAGATAGCCGATGAAAATACAGATGATGCGGAACATTTTTCTTCCCCTTTCTGACTGCTCTGCTGCCGGCAGGTCCGGGCAAATATAAACCAAATTTAGTATAGCAGGATACGTGCGATTATACAAGAAAAAAGACGTTCGCACCCGGATAAAAAAGGAAATCCATTAAAAATACGGTGTTATAAAAACGATCGCGAAAGATGCCGGTTCCGAAACCGATCAGAAACCATGCTTTTTTGTACACTTCTTTCTCCTCTTAGACTTGATCGACAAGCTGAGAGGCTGTCGTAGAATGCAGAGTATGCATTCTATGATAGCCTCTGTCTTATGTACGGGCGGGAAGCCTCCCGCCCAAAGTTAGGATGGACTCAGTCGCAGCCACAGCCACAGCCGCAGCCACGTCCGCCGAACGTCGAACCGTTGCAGCCACAGTTATTGCAGCCGAAACCGTCATTGCAGAACAGTACGATGAGGATCAGGATGATGATCCAGGAATTGCAACCACCAAAACAGTTCATCTAAGCTTCCTCCTTTCCTTGTTTACACTCCCATATTATGTGCGCGGCGCGAATGTGTGACTGCCGTGAAAAACTTCTTTTGAATACGATGCAGGGAAAAGGCATAAACTATTGGTTGCATCCGGTTGAAGAAAAATGGATGGGAGGTATAGCGTCAATGGAAAGCTTTGGCGGGAAAAAACCGTATTTGTCCGATTTTGAGATCGCGGATGATTTGACACCGGACCCATTTTCAGAAGAACCCCTGCATACCGTTCGGCATGTGGGGCGGGAGTCGCTGCGGGCGGAAAACCTAAAGAAGAGAAAAAAGAGCCCAAAGCAGGGGCTGCCCCGGACAGCAGCAGGCACGGATGCGGAGGAAGTCTAAACCGGACGGCAAAAGGATGGGAGAGCAAGGCTTATGTATAAATTCACCGGCTTTACGGAAAAGGCAAACACAGCGCTCAATATCGCCGTGGAAACAGCGGAGGATTTGGGCCACACCTATATAGGCAGCGAGCATCTTTTGATCGGGTTGCTGCGGGATACAGGCGGCGTGGCGTGCGTCGCCCTGGCCGGGCGGGGTGTTACCGCCGCACAGGTGGAGGAACTGATGCGGAAAACCATTGGCGTCGGAGCGCCGACTGTTCTGTCACCAGCCGATTTTACGCCGCGCTGCAAGCGGATTATCGAGCTGGCGATTCTGGAAGCGCGCGGCCTTGGCCATAATTATGTCGGCACGGAGCATCTGCTGATCGCCATGATTCAGGAGGGGGGAAGCTTCGCCGTCCATTTTCTCAATCAGCTCGACGTTTCCCCGCAGGATTTGCTGGCGGACCTAACTCGCGCGGTGGGTGGCAATCTTCCATCGGGTGCCGCAGCGCAGACAACGGCCAAAAAGGCCAAAAGCAACACCCCTACCCTTGATCAATACGGCCGCGACCTCACCCTGCTTGCTGCGCAAAATCTGATTGATCCGGTCATCGGCAGGCAAACGGAGATCGAGCGGGTGATGCAGATTCTCAGCCGCCGGACAAAAAACAACCCCTGTTTAATCGGGGAACCCGGCGTGGGAAAGACTGCTGTGGCAGAAGGGCTGGCCCTGCAGATTGCGCGGGGCGAGGCGGCTGAGATGCTGCGGGATAAACGCGTCGTCTCCCTTGACCTCACCGCCATGGTGGCGGGCACCAAATACCGGGGTGATTTTGAGGAGCGGGTCAAGTCCGCCCTGGAGGAAATCCGCAAGGCTGGCGATGTGATTCTCTTTATCGATGAGATGCATAATCTCATCGGCGCGGGCGCGGCGGAAGGGGCGGTCGACGCAGCCAATATTCTAAAGCCTACGCTTGCACGCGGGGAAATTCAGATCATCGGGGCGACGACGCTGGAGGAATACCGGCGTCATATTGAAAAGGACGCGGCGCTCGAACGCCGGTTCCAGCCGATTACCGTGGCAGAGCCCTCACAGGAGGAGGCAATTGAAATTCTGAAGGGGCTGCGGGATAAATATGAAGCGCACCATAAGGTGCGTATTACGGACGAGGCGATTCAGGCTGCAGTGAAGCTGTCCTCCCGTTATATTGCCGACCGGTTTCTTCCAGACAAGGCGATCGACCTGATCGACGAGGCTGCCTCCCATGTACGCATGCATGCGTACAAAGCGCCGCCGGATTTGAAAGAGCTGGAGGACCGGCTAGAAATGCTCCAGAAGGAGAAGGAAGCCGCCGTTAACGCACAGGAATTCGAGCGGGCGGCAAGCCTGCGGGATGAGGAAAAGCAGCTGCGAACTGCTCTAACGCGTGATAAAAGCGCATGGCAGGAGCGCTCTTCCCATACGGTGGACGAGGTGACCGGCAGGGAGATCGCACAGATTGTGTCCATGTGGACGGGGATTCCGGCACAGCAGCTCACCGCACAGGAGGGGAAGCGCTTGCTTCATCTCGAGGATGAGCTTCACAGGCGGATCGTCGGGCAGGAGGAAGCGGTGCATGCGGTGGCGCGCGCCATGCGGCGATCCCGTGTTGGACTGCGCGATCCGGAACGCCCACTCGGCTCCTTTTTGTTCCTGGGCCCCACAGGCGTTGGAAAGACAGAGCTGAGCAAAGCGCTGGCCCAGACCATGTTCAGCGACGAAAATGCGATGATCCGGCTGGATATGTCCGAATATATGGAAAAGCACACCGTCTCCAGGCTAGTGGGCTCTCCCCCCGGCTATGTCGGCTATGACGAGGGCGGGCAACTCACGCAGAAGGTGCGCAGGAAGCCCTATTCCGTCCTGCTCTTTGACGAGGTTGAAAAAGCACATCCCGATGTTTTCAACATGCTGCTGCAAATTTTGGAGGATGGCCATCTGACAGATGCACAGGGCCGAAAGGTGAGCTTTAAAAACTGTGTCATCATCATGACCTCCAATATTGGCGCAACGCTGATTTCCAACCGGCGAAGCAGTTTGGGGTTTTCTGGAGATTCCGGTGCGCAGGGAGAGGAAAAGCATATCCGCGACGCGGTTATGGGGGAACTGAAAAGAACCTTCCGGCCGGAATTCCTGAACCGTGTGGATGATATCATCATTTTCCATCAGCTGACAAAAGCGGAGATTCAGGAGATTGCGCGCCGGATGCTCGCCAAGGTCTCACAGCGAATCCGGGAAAAGGACATTGTGCTGGACTTCAGCGAAGAGGCTGTCCAGAAAATATCCGATGCGGGATTTGACCCAGTTTATGGCGCGCGGCCACTGCGGCGCGCAGTACAGTCCCAGATTGAGGATTTGCTCAGTGAGGAATTGCTCAGCGGCAGGATGACGGAAGGGGCGGAATATCTCTGTACGGTCCGGGAGGGACAATTTGTTTTTCTGCGGGAAGAGCTGCTGGAAGAGATCCTCGCTTGTCCAGGAGCAGAGAAAAATAATTTTGATTCTCGGCTTGCAACCGATGAACGAGGGTGATATAATAAACTCGATTTAGATTTTTTAATATGATATCATGGAATCCTGGTCAGGTTCTAGATGATACGGAAAGCGGCGGCTCCCAAAGTGAACCGCCCCCTGTCAAGTAGAC
>DCJV01000007.1:0-3555 GCA_002320555.1 Ruminococcaceae bacterium UBA1691
ACATCATTGACAAACCCACAAAATCTGAAGCGCCGCTCCACAAATCCCCACGGATATGCTATACTATTTTTATGAAAAAGGAAAGGTACGGAAACGCATATGTATGAAACCTGGGAAGCGCTCGAACACCACTGCCTGGACTGCCACAACTGCCCTCTGGGAGACACGCGCACCAATCTGGTCTTCGGCGTGGGGTGTCGGGACGCCAAGGTCCTCTTCATCGGGGAAGGGCCTGGCGAAAACGAAGATCTGCAGGGCGAGCCTTTTGTCGGCCGCGGCGGGCAGCTGCTCGATAAATATCTGGCATCGATCGATCTCGACCGCACGAAAAATATCTATATTGCCAACATGGTCAAATGTCGTCCGCCGAGAAACCGCGATCCGCTCCCCGCTGAGCAGGAGGCCTGCCTCCCCTGGCTGCGCGAGCAGGTTCGCTTCCTCAGGCCGAAAATCATCGTCTGCCTCGGGCGCATTTCTGCCCAGCGGCTGATCGACAAAAATTTTCGCGTAACGAGGCAGCACGGCCAGTTCTTTGAAAAAAACGGCGTGCTGATGATGGGAACCTATCACCCCGCCTCCCTGCTGCGTAATCCGCAGCAAAAGCCAGAGGCTTTTGAGGATTTTCTGGCGCTTCGGGAAAGGATCCGGGAGGTCTGCCCGGAAACCTATGGCGGCATGGGCGGTACTCCGGCTGAAAACGCCTGAAGCACATCATCAAACAACGAGAAGAGCCGCCCCAGAAACCGCGGCAGCTCTATCCAATCATTTCTGTTCAATGAATGCGGAGAGCTGGATCGCAAGCTGGTAGGCATTCTCCCCGCTCGTCAGCACAGCAATTCCTTTTTCTTCCGCGCGCGCGCGGGCGTCCTCATCGAGCGGCGCGTCCTCACACAGCACAATGCAAGCCACGTCCGCAAGCATCGCCACCGCAATGGAATTGACGTTCCCCATCACAGTAAGCCAAACGTCGCCGCTCTGCGCGCGGGACATCACCCAACTGAGCAGGTCCCCGCAGTAGCCGCCCTCCGCCTCGCGGGACAGTGCTTCCCCGCCTACCAGGATACGCAGGTCAAGGCGCTGCGCAAGCTCCTCTACTGTCATCATCAGCACATCCTTCCCTCGGATTGATTACTCCTTCGCACCGGTATCCCGATCCGCTGCGCCGGCTTCCTTTTTCCGGAACGGGGCTGGTATGTAATTCTCAAATTCCGTGGATTTCGCCCGCTTGCTCATAAAGAAAACGCAGTCCTGCTCACTGGCGAGCCCGCGCACGATATCCTCCGCCAGCGCACGGCAGGAAGGCGCGCCGCAGGTGCCGCAGTCCAGGCCTGGCAGCCGTTCGTGGAGCTCATTGAGCTCATTCATACGCTTCATGGCGTCGATCACGTTGTCTGCCAGCTTCAACACGGAGCTCGCCTCCAGCGGCCGCTCCCAATGCATGGCCTTGGGGATCTCATCGTTTTCCAGATGGTTGCAGGAGACGGGCAGATAGCGCCTGAGCCTCTGAAGCCGCGCGCGGGCGACAAAAGGATTTTCCACCGTCAGCACGCCGCCGACGCAGCCGCCCGTACAGGCGTTGAGTTCGATAAAATCGATATCGTTTAATTTCTCGTCTTCCAGCTCCTCGAGCACTTTGATGACGTTTTCCGTGCCGTCCGCCGCCAGATACTGGTCGCGCAGCAGCGCGGCGGACTCTCCCCCGCTGCCGGCCCAACTCACACCGATGACGCCCGACTGCTTCATGCTCTCCGGCTCCCTGACCTTATCCATCTGCTGAAACAAAACCGGATAGACCGATTTGATCGCCACCACGCCGTCCACATTAGACTTTTCAATCCCCATCGGCTGTTTGACCGCCGTATTCTTCGCCGGGCAGGGCGTCAGGAAAAAGATGCCGATCTCAGACGGGTCGAACCCCGTCTTCTCCACCGCCTCGATACGGGCAAGCCGGGCAGCCTCCTCCATGGGGGAATTCAGGTCGAGCAGATGGTCAATCAGCTGCGGAAAGCGCACACGGATCAGCCTGCAAACCGCTGGGCAGGCGGAAGAGATCACAGGCTTTTTGAGCTTTCCGCTCTCCATCAGCAATCGCGTGGCATCGCTGACGAGCTCTGCGCCTCGCGAAACCTCAAATGCGTCGTCAAAGCCCATGGATTTTAAAGCGGTTAGGACATAATCGACGTCGTCGAGATTATTAAACTGGCCGTAAAGCGTCGGCGCCGGCAGCGCAACACGATATTTATAATCAAGAATCTTATTGAAGGAATCACACTCCGCATATTTCGCATGGTGCGGGCAAATCCGGATGCATTCGCCGCAGTCAATGCAGCGCTCGGAAATGATGTGCGCCTTCCCGTTGCGCACGCGGATGGCTTCGGTGGGGCATCGCTTGATACAGTTGGTGCACCCCTCGCACTTCTCCTCATCCAGACGCACCGAATGGAAAAAAGCCTCCATTGTCGTCACCTCTTCCCCGCGGGGATAAGCCCAGCGGACCCTTTCTCATTGCCTGAAAGCGCGATTCAGGCCGACGGCTTGTTTTTGTTGATATAAACCTTCAGGCGCATGGTGGTGCCGACGTCGATTTCCGTCTCGATCACCATTTCGTCCGTATATTTTTTGATATTGGGAAGGCCCATGCCCGCGCCGAATCCCAGGGAACGGACTTTGTCCGGCGCGGTGGAATAGCCCGCCTTCATGGCAAGCTCCACATCCTTGATGCCAGGCCCGTGGTCCGCGAGCACCATACTGATGCAGTCCGGAGAAATTTCCACGTCGATCTCCCCGCCGCCGGCGTGGATGACCATATTGATCTCCCCCTCATACATGGCGATGGAGACATTGCGCACCACGTCCGGATCGAAGCCGAGCTTCTTAAGTACGTGCTTAACATTGCCGGAAGCCTCCCCCGCGCGGGTAAAGTCGTCTCCCGACACCTCGTAGTGCAGTTTTACGCTGTCCATTCTCTATGACCATCCTTTTCGCAGTAATCACATGCCCCGGGACGATTCCGCCCATCAGGCACCACTGCGCCCGCGCAGGCCGTTTGCATAGAGCATTCCGCAAGAGGTAAACATCTCATATTCCGTGGAGAGCAGCACCATGCCGCGCTCCGCGGCCAGGGCCTTCATATCCTCATCCGGTTGCTTGCCGCGCACGAAAACGATGCACTGCATATCCATCATCTCCGCCGTGCGGATCACCTGCGGGTTGACAAGGCCCGTGAGCAGCACGGCCTGCTCCTTGACAAAGGCGAGCACATCGCTCATCATGTCGCTCCCGCAGGCGGTGTGCACCTCCCGCTCCAATAAGCTTTCACCGCATAGGACCTGTGCGTCTAAGAGTTCCTTGATTTTTTGCACTGTCATGGAAAGCCCTCCCGATCGATCGTATTGTTCTGATTTTAGTATACAGGAATCCGCCTGCTTTTTCAACCACTTGCGGATGGTGATAAAACAGCTCCTGTCTCCAAGGAACCTGTGCAGAGGTTATGCTGGTACGACTGCATTTTTAATAGGCCTTATTACTTTCATTGTGATGCAGGTATCGCTGGCG
>DCJV01000007.1:3606-3735 GCA_002320555.1 Ruminococcaceae bacterium UBA1691
GAAGCAAGAGAAACACGCGTGGGGGAGTGTCCCCCACGACCCCTTCGCACGGCACTTCGGCAGCGGGTAGTTAAGCGGCACGTTGAAACCCGTTCGGCGAAAAGGCTTCAAACTCACCGCCTCACGGCG
>DCJV01000007.1:3822-3943 GCA_002320555.1 Ruminococcaceae bacterium UBA1691
AAGCCTTTTCGTTTCCCCGCTGCGCGGGAAAATTCCCTCACGAGCCACGCCTCCAATTTGGCGCAACGCTGCCTTGGCCTATCGTTACCTAACTGCGGCGCAATGGCTTTCAGGCTACGAA
>DCJV01000156.1:0-729 GCA_002320555.1 Ruminococcaceae bacterium UBA1691
TGGGCATTTATAGACGCACGCGCCACAGGAGATGCATTTTTCATTATCGATCTTTGCCTTTTTATCCTCGCCCATATGGATGGCGTTGATATGGCACGCACTTTCGCACGGGCGCACGCACTGGATGATCGCGTTATAGGGGCAGGCGTTGAGGCATTTTCCGCATTCCACGCATTTGGACTGGTCGATGACAGAGCGGTGGTTGACAATGCTGATTGCGCCCTTTGGGCAGACGTCGACACATTGATGGGAGATGCAGCCGCGGCAGGCCTCGGATACGCGCATGCCTTCGACCGGGCACTCGTCGCAGGCGATGTCAAGCACCTCGACGACGTTGGGGTTCTCCCTGTTGCCGCCCATGGCGAGCTTGATGCGCTCTCCAATGATGGCGCGCTCCTTATAGATGCAGCAGCGCATTGTCGGCTTTGGGCCGGGCATGATTTTTGCGGGGATATCGAGCAGCGCGCCGCTGTCAAGCCGGTCCTCAAAGGCAAGGCGTGCGACCTCGCGCAAGACCTTGTATTTGAGCTTCTGTACTGCGGTATCAAATAGTTTTTTCATTGCATCTCCAACTCCATTCGGGTAAAACTGGGGAATTAACTGGTCTTAATAAAATGTTTTGTCAACCCGCTTGCCGAGCTTTTCCATCAGATCTGCAAGGTGGTCGATGAGCTTCAATTTAATGCTCAGGTCAGCAGGCAGATTTGGATTTTGATGCGCGGGGTTGAT
>DCJV01000156.1:777-4902 GCA_002320555.1 Ruminococcaceae bacterium UBA1691
AGCATGGACGCACCGTTTTGCTCGTCGATACGGTGAAAATAGTAGGAATCCGCATCCTTTTCGCAGTATTCCTGGAGGATATCCAGCGTACGGGTGAGGGTGAGCACACCCTCTGTCACGAGGTCGACGCCTTCGATGAAACCGATCGGCGGGATCGAAGGATCAGAATAGGTAAGCGACGTTCGGATTTTACGGTTCAGGACGCGGGCGACGATGTTGGCACTTGTGCCGCCGCAGATGACCTTTTTGCCCTGCGAGCGCATATAATCGCGCACCATGCGCTCGTCGTCCGCCTTGTCCTTGGGCGGGCCTGCGAGCATGTTGACCACCTTGTGCGCCGTGACCTCCGCGACGAGCACGGTGGAATCATCGCCCGGTTTTTTCATATAGAGGTCGTTGACTGTATCGGACAGCGCGGCAGCCAATCGCGGGGCGGACATGTCAAGAGCCGTGGCATTTAAAAGCCATTTGACCACGTGATCCCATGTCCAGCCGAAATTGAGCGATTCGCCCACGCCCGCATAGATCACGCCGTCGCTGACGATGGTGATGACATCGCCGGGCAGCGCCTGAAAGCGGGTTTCATAGACGCCTTTGCCGGAGTATTCGTTATATTCGCATTTGAATTCCATGCGCTTGCCGTCACGAATATAGATACAGAAAGGATTGTCGAATTCCGCAAGGTAGCCTTCGCCGCTATCTTTGATCTCCAGAATGCTGAAGGTCGCGTAGGCCACCTTGCGCACACTGCACACGGGCAGGGTGTTGACGATTGTCGATACAACGTCCGCCACGGACGCTCCCTCACGCACCATGGTCGCGCAGATCGTGCTTGTGAGGGTGGCGAGGATATTGGCCTTGACCCCGCTGCCGAGACCGTCCGCCAGTACGGCGATGGTAGAGTCCGCCGTGCGCACGGTGACGACCTTGTCGCCGCAGAGCTCCTCGCCCTTTTTATTGAGGCTTTTCCATGCAACGTCGATATGTACGCTCATCCGGCTTCACGCCCTTCCTTCAAGCTTGCGTGTCGTCACGCGCGATCATATCCTTGAGCTTTGTCAAAGTTACCTTGGTCTCCGCCGTCGTCTCGCCCAGAAGGCTTGCGATTTCCTGCGCAACGACCATCTGCTTGTCGATCACCTTCTGCGCCATGTCAACCGTCTCCATGCGCAGCTTCTGGCTCTTCTCCTTCATGGCCTCTTCCTCAGTGATATCCTTAAAGATCCCCATGCAGTAATTGCCCTCTTTGATATAGACAATGCTCTCGAGGAACGTTTTGTGATAAGCGTTTACGGTAACCTTTTTATCAAAAATCGGCTGCTTTGTATCAAATACGGCGAGCGTATCCGCCGGGTCAAGGATCTCATAGAGCCCCTTGGTCAGCGCGGCGGCCCGGCTGATTCCAAAGGCCTTTTCCGCAGCCGTATTATATTCGACGATATTCAGATCCTCATCGACGATGATCGTGATATTCGGCGTCTCCGTAAGGACGACGTTGGAGAGAGATTCCGCGCGCTGGCGCATAAACGGCATGCACATCGTCAGCTCTGCCTTGCCCTGGTAGACCGCAATTGCCTTGTCGCGGCAGGTCGCATAGCCGCAGGAGCCGCAGTTTAATTCCTGCGCGGGGGAATCCTTGCCGATTTTTTGCAAAATTGAACGAATGACTGCTTCGCTGGGGATTTCGCGTTTGTCTGTCCGGTCTACAAAGCCTTTATGCATTGGGATGTCGTTGGTCAGTTCTGGGTAGCCGTCGCCCGTTTTATGTACGTGCTCCTTGATCCGGATGCGGCCGGTGAAACGGTCGTGCGCGCTGGAGACGCGGGCAGGCCCGTTGATGCAGCCGCTGACGCAGGCGTTGATTTCGATAAAGCTGCCGGTGATCTGCCCCGCGCGGACCGCGTCGAGCACATCCTTGCAGTTGTCGATGCCGTCGATGCTCATGATATTATAGTTGGGCAGTTCTCCGCCCTCCCGTTTTTTCAGCGTTTTGATGATGCCGCCGGCGATTGGATAAAGCCGTAAAATTTCGGAATCCCCACGCAGAAAATCCACCGGTTCGCAGTCATTGATTGAAATCTGCTCCTGCTCGAGCCAGGTGATCATATCGTGGAAGGTGAGGACTGCGTCGATCTCGTTTTCATGCCGGATATCGTCCGCCTCCGCCTTCTTGGCAATACAGGGGCCGACGAAAACGACCTTGCTGTCATGCCCATAGGTCTCTTTCAACAAACGCCCGTGCGCGATCATCGGGCTGACGACCGGCGCGAGGTAAGGGATAAGTTCCGGATAATATTTCTCCACCAGATCGTTTACCGTGGGGCAGCAGGTGGTGATGATATTCTCCATCTCATGCGCTTTCATGAGTTTATGATATTCCGCGGTGACATAGGCGGCGCCGTCCGCTGTCTGCGCCGTGCCGAAGATGCCGAGCTTTTGGAAAGCGCCCAGCAGTTTCCTTTCATCGTTAAAGTCGAAGGAGGAGTAATAGGAGGGCGCAAGGGAAAAAATCACGCGCTTGCCGTTTTTGAGAAAGCCTTTTACCTTATCGAGATCGCTCGAAAGCGTTTTCGCATTCTGTGGGCAGGCATTCAGGCATTTGCCGCAGAGGATGCAGTCCGCCTCAATGATCTGGGCTTGCTCGCTGATCAGCCGGATGGATTTAACCGGGCAGACCTTGATGCACTTATAGCAATTTTTGCAGTTTGCCTTCTGCAGTCCAATGATGCTCATGTGGCCGCTCCTTTCTCTCAGGCAGACTATGTCAGCTTGTCTAAAACTTCATTTTTGAAGAAGGCGGGGATCTCCGCCGGTGTCATGGAAAATTTTTGACCGTCCACGCTGACGCATACGCCGCCTTTTGTGCATTCTCCCATACAGAACGAGCCCTTCAGCTCTACCTTTTCCGAAAGTCCATGGGCGGAAACGAGCTTTTCAAGGACCTGAATGACGTCGCGCGAGCCGTGCAGGTGGCAGGAACTGCCGATGCAGATGGTGATCTCCAAGGAAAAGCACCCCCATAAAAAGAATTCAGACTTCAGATGTCAAATTTCAGGTGTTGATTATATCATACCGCATCTTGTTAAAATACGCCATATCTAAAATTTCACATCTGCCGTCAGAATTCCGCAAGAAGGGCTCCGCCTAAGGGTGGAGCCCTTCTTACGTTTTATCAGTTTATCTTCCGTAATAGGCGTCCGTGTAAAGCTGCTCAATCTCAGACACCAGCGGATAGCGCGGGTTGGCCGTGGTGCACTGGTCAGCGTGTGCGTTATCAGCAAGGCGCGGAAGCTTGTCGAAAAATTCCTTCTCGTCGACGCCGCACTCCTGAATGGAGCCTGGAACGTTGAGGCTGGCGCGCAGGTCCTTGATTGCCTGAACAAGGTTTGCAACGCTCTCCTCCGTGGTCTTGCCGGCGATGCCGAGATGCTTTGCAATCTTCTCGAATTTCTTATCCGCAACGAAGGTCTCGTACTTCGGGAAGGTGGCAAACTTCGTGGGCTTCTGGCCATTGTATGCCACAATATAGGGCAACAGGATGGCGTTTGCGCGGCCGTGCGGGATGTGATACTCGCCGCCGAGCTTATGCGCCATGGAGTGGTTCAGGCCCAGGAAGGCGTTGGTGAACGCCATACCAGCGATGCAGGATGCGTTGTGCATCTTCTCGCGGGCTTCCTTGTCGGAGGCGCCGTTCTGGTAGGCACGGGGCAGGTATTCAAAGACCATCTCAATTGCCTGCATGGCAAGGCCGTCGGTGTAGTCGCTGGCCATGTTGGAAGTATAGGCCTCGATCGCATGCGTCAGAACATCCATGCCAGTGTCGGCGGTGGCAGACTTCGGGAGGCTCATGACGAACTGCGGGTCGATAATCGCAACATCAGGCGTCAGGGCATAGTCAGCGAGCGGGTATTTGATATTGCCGTTCTTGCGGTCGGTGATGACGGCGAAGCTCGTCACCTCGCTTCCGGTGCCGGAGGTCGTCGGGATGCAGACCATTTTGGCCTTGGTGCCCAGCTTCGGGAACTTGACGGCACGCTTGCGGATATCGATGAACTTCTGCTTGAGGCCATCGAAGGACGCATCGGGATGCTCATAGAACAGCCACATGCCCTTGGCCGCATCCAT
>DCJV01000156.1:4995-10260 GCA_002320555.1 Ruminococcaceae bacterium UBA1691
ATTTCACTGTGGCAGTAGTGCTCGCGCTTGCGCAAATAGTAAAGGATTTTATCAACATAGCCGAGCTTGACCATCATCGGGTCGGTCACGATGAACGCACGCTCGATATCCTGCATTTTCTGGAGATACTGGATGGAATCCTCTTCGAAGTAGATCTTCGGCGGAACCTTGAACCACTGCATATTGACCCTCCTCTTGGCAAGACGCTTTTTGTTGATGAGGTTAACGGTAGAGACGTTGGAGGTCGTAGAGTTGTGTCCGTAAGAACCGCAGCCGAGGGTAAGCGACGGGGTGTTGGAATTGTAGATATCGCCGATGCCGCCCTGTGAGGAGGGGGAGTTGACGATTACGCGACCGACCTTCATCTCTTCGCCATAGGCCTTGATGATGTCGTCATTACGGGAATGAATCACAGCGGAGTGGCCGAGGCCGCCCATGTGCAGCATTTCCGTCGCGCGCTGGAAGCCTTCCTCCGTGCTGTTGACCACAAAGTAGGCGAGCACCGGGCTCAGCTTTTCACGGGACAGCGGATATTCGGGCCCGACAGCCGGAAGCTTTGCAATCAGGATCTTCGTCTTCTCCGGGACCTTGATACCGGCATGCTCTGCAATCCAATTCGCGCTCTTGCCCACGACATCGGGGTTGACGGCCTGCTTCTGGGCGTTGATCACATAGTCGGAAACCTTCTGCGTCTCCTCCGCATTGAGGAAGTAGCAGTTGTTGTCCTTCATGATGCGCTCAAAGTCCTTGTGGATCTCCTTATCGACGATGACCGCCTGCTCGGAGGCGCAGATCATGCCGTTATCAAAGGTTTTGGAGAGCATCAGGTCGGTGCAGGCGCGCTCGAGCTTCGCGCTCTTTTCAATATAGCAGGGGACGTTGCCGGGGCCGACGCCCAGAGCGGGCTTACCGGCGCTGTACGCGCTCTTGACCATGCCCGCGCCGCCAGTGGCGAGAATCAGGGAAACACCGGGATGGTTCATCAGAGCGGTGGTCGCCTGGATAGAGGGCGTTTCAATCCACTGGATGCAGTTTTCCGGCGCGCCGGCCTTGATTGCCGCATCATAGAGCACTTTTGCCGCGGCGACAGAGCACTGCTGTGCATTGGGATGGAAGCCGAAGATTACCGGGTTGCGGGATTTCATGCAGATCAGAGATTTGAACATCGTGGTGGAGGTGGGGTTCGTAACGGGGGTTGCCGCAGCGACAACGCCGACCGGCTCCGCGATCTCCACATAGCCCTCCAGCTCATTCTCTTCGACGATGCCGACGGTTTTTTCATTCTTGATGGAGTGCCAGATATATTCGGTGGCGAACATGTTCTTGATGATCTTGTCTTCGTACACGCCGCGGCCGGTTTCTTCAACTGCCAATTTCGCAAGCTTCGTATGGTTCTCCTGGCCGGCGACGGTCATCGCCTCCACGATCTTGTCCACCTGCTCCTGCGTCATGTCCATAAACTGTTCGAGAGCCCTCAGCGCCTTCTGCACATGGTTGTCGACCATTGCTTCAACGTCAATCTCGGGGGCTTTCTTTTCCTGCTTTTCGTTTGCCATTGCAATCGCTCCTTATCAAATATTGATCGGGTTTTCATGCTGTCGAGATTGTTTGTTAATTATTTAACGACTTCAGTATACCCGACTTCCTTGGATTTTTCAACTAGAAAAAAGCGGCTCTTTTTTTGCTTTTTTCATGCGAAATCGCCAATTCAGATTGTCCCATTTTACGCGATTAAGAAAAGACGGGGAAATTCCTGTGAAAATTCATAAAATACGAATCAGGAGAGATTGCTAATTGGATATAGTGACCCAGACTAGGATTGGTGGCAAATACGAGAAGCAATCGCTATGGAGAGATATAGCAAAGTGCATAAAACAAAACGACGGAATAGTAATATTTTCTCAAAAGCCGCCTGAATGAGAATCCGGATTCAGGTGGCCTTGCCGGTCGATTCAGTTTTTGTGCAAAACTTCCCGCCTGATATAGGCGAAGGTTTCCACTTCCCCCTGATCCCGCAGGCGCTCGAGCAGGTCCTCAAGCAGAGCCCGCGTTTTGGGATGGATCAGGTAATGGTCGCGAGAATGCAGATAATACGCGTACGGATCGCTGTCGCGATAGTCTGTTCCGCGGTAGGTCTTGCTGGCGGCCATACGGTCGCAAAACATTTCAACGACATATTTTATGGGCATTTCCATGCCCGCAAGCCCGTGGTCTCCTGTGGTGGAATAATCAATCCAGTATTCCAGATGGTGCTTGTTGCGGCCCTTATGGTGAAGCCAGGCGCTGCTGTAGCCCTTTACCGCGCGCTCCATCTCATTGGGGCTGCGGTCCCCTTGATAGTATTTGGCGCTGGGGATGAATTCGACAGGGGCATATTTGGAAAGGTCGTGCGTCAGCCCCTGCCAATAAAGGCCTACCTGGAAGCAGTGCTTTCTGACAAGGGACCGATGATGGTGAACCGTTTTGAGATGCTTGAGCCATTTTGCCATTGATCAGACACCTGCGTTCAAAAATTTATACGACGATCCCGCCGTTGACGCCGAGCACCTGCCCGGTGATGAAGGCTGCGCTGTCTGACGCGAGGAAAGCAATCGCCTCAGCGGCCTCCCGCGCCGTGCCGATCCGGCACAGCGGTGTTTCCTCACACAGCTGCGCCTTCGTCTCTCCGGTTAGAAGTGCGTTCATATCCGTATCGATCACGCCGGGCGAAACGCAGTTGACCGTGATACCACTGGGGCCGAGCTCCTTGGCAAGCGCCTTGGTCATCCCGATAACTGCTGCCTTGGCCGCCGAATAGTGCACTTCGCACGATGCGCCAACCTCGCCCCACATGGAGGATACGGTTACAATACGGCCCGCCTTCTGATGGATCATGTGGGGCAGCACTGCCTGGCAGCAGTGATAAAGCCCGTCGACATGCACGGCGAACATCCGCCGCCATTCTTCCGGCGCGATATTGGTAAACAGCTTCTGCTGCGCAATGCCCGCGCTGTGCACAAGCACGTCGACGCCGCCGAAGGCCTGTTCAATGTTATGCACCATTTTATTGACCTGTTCCCGGTCGGCCACGTCGGCCTGAATCGCTATCGCGTCTGCGCCCTGCCTATGGAGAAGGCTGACGAGCCCGTCGGCGCTTCCCCTTTGTTCGCGGTAATTGACGGCAATCTGCATGCCCTGCCGTGCGAGCAGGAGCGCAGCTTCCCTTCCGATGCCCCGGGAAGCGCCGGTAATTAATGCAGTTTGAGCCATAAGGCATTCCTCCAGCATATCCTGCTAAAATTTATGCGGTATTCATGCCGGCTTTGCGGCATGGCTGGGGCTATCATCTGTATGGAAGCAGCGCCCTATTAGCATTTATTTTCTATCATACCGTTTCCGGTCTGCGAAGTCAAACAGTATCTGTGCTTGCGTTGAATTATACAATTCTGTTTACATATCAAAAAAATCTTTTATATGAATTGACCGGAACAGAAAATAAAGATATAATAATCAATAGAACCAGTAAACCTGGAAAGAGAGAGGCTTCAAGCACATCAAAAGGAAAGGAATGGTTATAGGAATGAAAAAACAGCGCAGCCTCAATACCTATACGCCGAAGGAGCGCAACCTGTACTTAGCCGGTATGCTCGGCCAGAACATGATCTACAACATCATCGGTACAGGCCTTGTGTTTTACTTTCAGAGCGTACTGTTCATCCCCGCGATGGCAACGGGCGTGATTTTTGCTATCGCCCGTGTTTGGGATGCGATTAACGACCCAATGATGGGGACGATCGTCGACCGAACAAATACAAAATGGGGCAAATGCAGGCCCTATCTCATCTTTATCCCTGCAGTTGTGTGCGTCATCACAATTCTCTGCTTCTGCAATGGGATTTATGGCTCTCAAAACAGCTCCCTGGTCAATGGGCTGATCATCGCCTGGGCGGGCGTGTCCTATATTCTTTGGGGCATGATCTATACAGTGGGCGATATCCCCCTGTGGGGGATCACAGCCCGGATGACGGATGATGAAAACGACCGGGCGAGCCTGCTGTCTCTTGCGCGTATCGCAGCTGGCGTGGGCGGTATCGTGCTGGCGATTATTGTCCCGATGTCGCAGGCTGTGGGGAACAGCCTGACGGCTTCTCAGGGCCTGACCACACAGAAGGGCCAGCAATATGGCTTCATTATTATAGCGGTGATCCTTTCTGTGATTGGCTGCGGCCTGTTCCAGCTGGCCGGCTTTGCCAAGGAGCGCGTCAAATCCTCTGACGCACACTATACCATTAAGGAAAACTTTCAGATTATGTGGCGGAACAAGCCTTTCCGCCAGATTCTCATCTCCAGTATTTTGCGCGCGCCCATCATGCTGATGATGATGGTTGCCATGACGCTTCTTTCTTATTATTATGGCGATTACAACCAGAAGAATTATATGGTATATATGATCATCCTTGGCGGCGGTATTTTCGGTGGACAGTTTATCGCGATGGCCTTTGCGCCGCTGCTCGTCAAAAAGTACGAGAAAAACAAGGTCTATAACTGGAGCTGCATTGTAAGCGGCATTGCCTTTGCGCTCATCTTCGTGATCTATCTGATGGCCCCGAACAAGCTTGATCAGCCCCTTTGGCTCGCGATCTGCTGCGTCGTCTTTACAGTCGCCGGCGCAGGTATGGGTATCGTCAATGTATATCAGTCCGTCATGATCGCCGATACCATCGACTATGAGGAGTACATGAATGGCATCCGTCCGGATGGCGTGTTCTTTGCTGGGCAGTCCTTCTGCACGAAGCTCAATTCCGGAATTGCATCTCTGTTACAGGGCATCGTTTATTCCATCGTTGGCTTCTCAGGTGATGGCGTGGCAAAGGTCAATGCTATGCTGGAGGCGGGAGCGAGCTTCAAGGCGGATCCGTTTTTTGAGCCATACCGTTTCGCAATGTTTTTCCTCTGTTCCATTCCTCCCGCGATCGGCATGTTCCTTGCGGTGCTGCCCACGATCCATTATGCGCTGCCCGACAAGAAGCACATGGAGGTTTTGGAAGCGCTGCGCAGCCGCCGTCAGGAAAAGACGATGAAGGAAGTACAGCAATAAAAATAGAGTTTATCATTTTGGCAGTAAAAAGGCGAGGCCGTGCAATTTACGCACGGCCTCAGCTTGTCGATCAAGTCTAAGAGAAGAAAAAGTGCACAAAGAAGCATGGCTTCTGATTGGTTTCGTAACTGGCGCCGGTGGGCGCGGTCGGGAGACCAAGGCAGCGCCAGCTCAATCTTTCTGCTGCC
>DCJV01000160.1 GCA_002320555.1 Ruminococcaceae bacterium UBA1691
AGGTGACCTGCCTTTCGGTTTTGTTTCGACAACTCAACCATACCACAGGTCTTTCCTATTCGCTATCTTTTTTTGACGATAAAATAAAATGGGCAACTTAATGACGATTTCATTTTATCTGCCTTTGTAACACATCATTGTACAACCTACACAGTGCCCAAAAAGCAACCGGAAAAGATCAGTTGAAAAAAACAGGGCAACCCGTTATAATAGAGTTTAACTGATTTAATTTTGCAGAGGATGACGAAATCAAATGAAGCTTGGAATCGTGGGCCTGCCGAATGTCGGCAAAAGCACCCTGTTTAATGCCATCACCAACGCGGGCGCGCAATCCGCAAACTATGCGTTCTGCACCATCGAGCCGAATATCGGCGTCGTGGATGTGCCGGACGAGCGGCTCGACAAACTCACAGCGCTTTACGAGCCGGCCAAAACGACGCACGCAACGATCGAATTTGTTGATATCGCGGGCTTGGTTAAGGGTGCATCCAAGGGCGAGGGCCTCGGCAATAAATTCCTCTCCCATATTCGCGAGGTAGATGCGATCATCCATGTGGTGCGCTGCTTTGAAAACGACGATATCATCCATGTCGAGGGCAGTATCGATCCGGCGCGTGATATCGAAACGATCAACCTGGAGCTGATCTTCTCCGATCTGGAAATGATCGACCGCCGCATCGAGCGTGGCACAAAGGCGATGAAGGGCGACAAGAGCCTTGCCAAAGAAGTGGAATTTTTAAAGCGCGTCAAGGCTGCGCTGGAGGAGGGAAAGCCTGCCCGCAGCGTCGAATGCGATGAAGACGAGCGGGCGATCCTCAGCGAGGTGGCCCTGCTGACCACCAAGCCCGTCATCTACGCCTGCAACATGAGCGAGGAGGATTTTGCGAACGACATCGACTCCAATGAGCGCTATAAAGCCGTCTGCACCATCGCCGCCGAAGAGGGCGCGGGGGTGCTGCCCATCTGCGCGGAGCTGGAGGCGGAGATCGCGCCGCTTTCTAAGGAGGAAAAGGAGCTGTTTCTCTCCGACCTGGGCCTGGAAAAAAGCGGCCTCGACCGGCTCATTCAGCGCTCCTACCACCTGCTCGGCCTCATTTCCTATCTCACCGCCGGCAAGCCGGAGGTGCGCGCATGGACGATCAGGCGCGGCACCAAAGCCCCGCAGGCCGCAGGCAAAATTCACTCGGACTTTGAGCGCGGCTTTATCCGCGCGGAGGTCATCTCCTATGAGGATCTGATTGCCAATGGCTCCATGGCCGCGGCAAAGGAAAAGGGCCTTGTCCGCAGCGAGGGCAAGGATTATGTAATGCAGGACGGAGATGTGGTCCTGTTCCGGTTTAACGTGTAAGCAATTTCTGATATTATATAGCATAACCGCCCCCGAAGAAGCTTTACCGGCTTTTTCGGGGGCGGCTTTTCCTTTTTTGTCAATCATTCTTCAACATCGGCAACATTAATGTAAAAATATCCGCCAGTAGGTCGCGCATGCGCGGGCTGATATTGCGCGTTAAGGTTGC
This sequence comes from Ruminococcaceae bacterium UBA1691, assembly GCA_002320555.1. GTDB lineage: Bacteria > Bacillota > Clostridia > Oscillospirales > Acutalibacteraceae > Fimivicinus. The sequence continues at coordinate 1,518 of DCJV01000160.1, forward strand.
CAGGCGATCCACGGCCTGCGGGCCGCTTGCTTCGCCTAGGAGCAGGTAATCCGTCGAGGTGTGCAGGACTTCCGACATTCGCAGCAGAATCGGGACGGACATTGCCTTCATCCCCCGCTCCAGCTCATATACATAATGCGCGCTGACATCCAGGCGTTCTGCGAGCGCTTCCTGCGTCAGCCCGTTTTTTTGCCGCTCAGCCTTGATGCGTTTTCCAATCGAGACCAAATCCAATGTTCGCACCTCCTCTGTTAGGATATATCTATTCGGTATAGCTTGAAACTATCTAAAAGATATAATCACTGTTGCAATTAGATAAGTATTATGCTATAATGCTTCTATCAAAACCGAGAGGAGAAATTACGTGAACTCTCGCCTGAAGCAGGTGAAGAAATGGTGGAATATTCCGGATATTCTTACACTTTTCTTTACGTTTACCCCGTTTGCCTTTGGTCTGTTTTATGAATACGCCGCCTGCGCCTGCGCCGTTTTTATGATTATCCTCCTACTATATCTAGCAGATAGGAAAAAAAGGTTCGCGTTATGGATCAACGCCGCCTCTCTTGCAATGCTGGCCCTGCTCGCGGGATACCTCGTCTCTCAGCTCTGGGCAGTGGACAGCGGCATGGCTTTGCTCGGCTTCTTCAAGTTCCTGCCCGCTGCCCTGTTCTGGATAATCCTCATGCAGCTGGATCCGGAGGAGCACGGGCGGCTCTTCCTCACCGTCCCCGTTTCCGGCGTGGCGATGACGCTCCTGTCCTTCCCCACGCGCTGGATTCCTGCCCTGAAGCCATATTTCTACGCTTCCGGCCGGTTGGGCGGCTTTTTTCAGTATTCCAACTCTTTCGCCCTGTTCCTGCTGCTGGGGATCATCATCTTGGCCTTTCAAAAACAGCGGCGCGGCCTATGCTTGACCGGCATTCTGCTCCTATTGTCCGGGATTTTCGCAACCGGCAGCCGCACGGTCTTTGTTCTGACCGTCCTTGTCTTCCTCTGGCTGTGCCTGACGCACAAGCGGCTACGCGTGCCGCTGCTGCTTTTGCTCGCCGCCGGGATCGCTGGGGCCGTCCTCTTTGTGGATATCACGGGTAATCGGGATACCGTCGGGCGATTTCTAACCATTTCGCTGGAATCGAGCACCCTGCTCGGCCGCCTGCTCTATTACCGTGATGTACTACCCGTCATCCTGCGCCACCCCTTCGGCCTGGGCTACATGGGCTATTATTATGCCCAGGGCAGCTTCCAAACCGGCGTTTACGTCACAAAATTTGTCCACAACGAGCTGTTACAGTTCGCTGTGGACGTAGGCTGGATTCCCGCATTGCTGTTCGCCTTTTCTCTGCTGCGGCGACTCTTCTCAAAGAAGACGCCCGCCATGCAGCGGCTGCTTTTATTCGTCATCTGCGCGCATGCGATGCTGGATTTTGACCTCCAGTTCCTTTCAATCTTTTTTGTCCTTTTCCTTACGATGGATCCAGAGGAAGGGAAAGAGATCGTATGGCGATGGAAAAAGATGAATCGAACCGCAGTTTTTCTACCCGTCGGCGCACTGGCAGCTGTCTGCCTGTATCTGGGGGCTGCCCTATTTGCAGGCTATCGCAAAAACGACGCGCTCGCCGCCCGGCTTTACCCCGGCTATACCCCTTCGCAGCTCGTCCTGCTCGCCGGGGCGCAGACGCCGCAGGAGGCTCAGGCACGCGCGGATAAAATTTTGAGCCGTAACGAATCTATTGCGCTGGTGTGGGATTGCAAAGCGCTGGTCAGCGCAACGCAGGGCGATTTTGAAACGATGGTGCAGTATAAACGGCAGGCGCTCGATTGCGCGCCCTATGTGCTGACGGAATACCTCGACTATTTTCAGCTCCTGCGCCGGGCGATGGAAACCTGCCAAAAGCAGGGGGACGCGCCGAGGGCTGCGTTATATGCAAAAAGGCTTCTGGAAATCCCTGATTTACTAGATGCGGTGAAGGCGCGCACCAGCCCGCTCGCCTGGAAGATCCAGGATCAGCCGGAGCTCGATCTCCCGGAGGAATATGCGGCATACCTGAACGGTCTTCAGACGTCAGATTTCAGATAACAGAATCATATGGGCACGGCGCGCAGGGAAGGAGGGAACCATTTACGCCGCCCCTGTGAGATAAATTGAAAACTCAATTGGAGGTTGAAAGCATGAAGAGAAAGAAGAAGTTTCTGGCGCTCGGCTTGGCGGCTGCGATCCTGCTGAGCAGCATTACAATTGCGCTCGCTGTGACAACGGCAGATGACACAAAGCCGAAGGGCTTTGACCTGCCCGCGCCCGTGACCGAGGTTTCCGACAATATCCCGGAATTAGGGGATTGGTTTGTCCTGAAGCACTATACTGCCAGTGAAGATTATCCGAACTCAAACCCGAATATTTTATCCGGGGGGAATGACGGAGTTGCAGCGCTTTACCCCAGCGGGGAACTTTATTATATAAACGAGGCAGATGAGATTAAACTCTCCGACCAGGCAAAGGACTATGCCTATGTTGGAGCGTCTATATATGCCGATCGGATCAGCATCTTGGAGCAGGATGGCACGCTTTGGAATTGGCGTTGGGAGGAAGGTGCTGAGCAGCCTGCGCGAGAGAAAGTGGCGGATAACGTCGCAGACATCTCTGACAACGGCAGTACCTTTTTGAAAATAGATGGA
>DCJV01000059.1 GCA_002320555.1 Ruminococcaceae bacterium UBA1691
AGCGAAGGCAATCATGGAGAGCACACGTATTGTTGAATCGGACACGGTGAATTTGACGGATATTGCAACGCTTTAAGGAGATCATATCTAACAGCCCACAGCGCAAATGGAAAGCGCTGTGGGCCGTTTTTATGATGAGGCATAGCGGAGCAGCAAAGGCAACCCCTTTTGCTCCATCGACGATTCTGGAGATTCCATCCGCCAGGCGAATGTGATATAACCCGTCCATTTAATCTTTTTTGTCTGGCAGCGCCATGCTGGCGCAGGAGACCGCATTCATCGGCCCACGATAAGCGCTCGATCCGTGCCGTGTCCTTTTCCTGTGGCGAGGAATGATCCATAAAGCCCGATTTCTGCCCGTACAGGGCGGCAGACCAGGAGCTTTTGTGCGACAAAACCGATGCGCACGGCCCCAGCTGTGTGCGAGCTGGATGGACCGGCCATGATGGGACCTAGGATATCGAATACGTGCATCGTTCATTCCCACTTTCCATGAACGGCTTTGATCGGTAAGCAGTGGTTTGCCCTTTTATCATTACCGGTTACCTCTATGTTTACGCAACTCAATCACAGTTTGCCCGGCATTGTAGGCAGCGCGGATTTGTTTGATTCGCGTGCTGGTAAGCTCATTGCGCACCATGTTTTTGAGCACCTGCCCGTGGCTGTAACCGTGGATAACAATGATCTCTTTTACCTCCTCCGGCGCGTTGTCAATGAGCATGTCGAGCCGGAAGCGGGCCTCACGCGCGTGCATCCCGTGGATGTCGACAATCATCTGGCTGCCCTGCCGGGTTACCTGAAGCACAGGAACGTTCCCCCTTCCTAAGGAATAAAGAGATTAGGGCAGAGAACGCCCGTTCCCTGCCCCTTTGTTTGTTTTATTGCGGCTTTTCCTGCTCTGCCGTGGCTTTTTCCGCCGCTTCACGCTTGCCCTGAGGCGTGTCGCGGTAATACTGCGTTTTCGGGTGCGGATGCTCGCGGGAGGCCCAGAGCTTTTCCGCCTCCGGCGCCCAAGCCGCCGCGAATTTATCGCATTTTGCGCACAGCGTTTCCGCACTTTCCGGCGAAATCAGATCAGTAGATTTCGCTCCTGTTTCTTCGATCATCCTGCGCAAGCAATCTGGGTTTTCCAGCATCGGGCAGGGGCGCAGATGGTTATCGTTGAACGGCTGGCCGCGCCAGTAGGCCTGGAACAGGGGACGACGCAGCGCCTCAATGAGCGTGTGCGTGCGAATATTGGAATCCGAGAAGTGGATGAACACGCAGGGCTCGATATCGCCTGCAGAGTTGATATGAAAATAATTGCGCCCGCCTGCGATGCAGCCGCCGACATACTCGGCATCATCCTGAAAATCGAAGACGAACATGGGTTTGCCGGTTTTGCCGTTGCGCATTTTGCGCAGCCAGTCGTACATGTGTTTGCGCTGCTCGGGCGTGGGGATCAATTCCGGGTAGGCGTCGTGCCCGACCGGCATATAGTTGAAATAAGCGCCGAATTTAACGCCCTTTTCGATCATCAGGTCGATGAATTCTTCGCTTGTGACCGCATCGACATTCTCGCTCGTATAGCAGACGGAGATGCCAAAGAGGAGCTTATTCTGCTTTAACAGGTCCATCGCAGCGATAATCTTGTCGTACACGCCGGCGCCTCGGCGGCTGTCGTTGCTCTCCCGGGTGCCCTCGATGCTGATGGCGAGGGCAATGTTGCCCACACGCTTCATGTCGTCGCAGAATTTCTGGTCGACGAGCGTCGCATTCGTATAGGAGAGGAAGGCGCAGTCCGGGTTCTCCTCACACAGGCGGATCACGTCGTCCTTGCGCACGAGCGGCTCGCCGCCCGTGAACATATAGAAATGCGTTCCCATCTCCTTGCCCTGGCGGACAATATCGCTGAGCTCCTCATAGCTCAGGTTCTGGCGGTAGCCATATTCCGCAGCCCAGCAGCCCTTGCATTTGAGGTTGCAGGCGCTCGTCGGGTCGAGCAAAATAATCCAGGGGATGTTGCACTGATATTTTTCCCGATTTTCCCGCACAGCCTTGGTGCCATAATACCCGGCATGCAGGCCCAGCGCGAGAAACATTTTTTTGATGACATCTCGGTCAATGTCCCGCAAAATATTTCTGGCAAACTGGTTCCAGACGTTATCGGGATCCTCCGCGCCCCTGCGAATACCCTCCATCGACTTGGCCGGAAAGAGATTCCCGACGATGCCCTGGACCTTGTCCACCAGCTTCAAAAGGTTCGCCTGCGGATCCTTGTCCACATATTTGAGCAGCTGGTCGAGGACTGCCCCCGCAGCCGCGCGTTGTGCTTTATGCTTGATAGCCATTTGATATCCCTCCCTGTAGGCCAAAATGGCCTGCCCTATTAGTGTACGTGATTGCAGAAGGGAAGTCAATAAAAGAAATGCGAACTTCAGGTAAATTCTTTATAGAATCTTTCTTTTGTCTATTTTTTCAGTCGTACTGCACAGACTGCTGGAAGGGATACCGTGAAAATCGTGCCCTGTTTGCCGCTCTGAACGCTGATCCTTCCGTGATGCGATTGCACGATGCTCTGCGCAATCGAGAGACCGAGGCCGTAACCGCCCTCCTCCCGCGTACGGGAGCCATCCACCCGATAGAACCGCTCGAAGATATGAGAGAGCTGCCCGGCTGGAATCTGCGCGCCCGTATTGTGAACCGTCAGCAGGGCCTTGTCCTGCACCTCGTCCTTGGCTGTCAGAAGGAGCACGGGCGTCTGATTTTTCTGCGCACGCAGCTCGCGCACAATCTCGAACCCGTTCCTTTTCGGCAGCATTACGTCCAACACGATCACGTCGTAAATACCGCTCAGCGCGTTGTCAAGACCGGCCTCGCCATCGTGGACG
>DCJV01000115.1:0-1574 GCA_002320555.1 Ruminococcaceae bacterium UBA1691
AAAACGGCCCCTTTTGCTCCCTTTTCCGGTCGAACGGAAAAGCAAGGGCCAGCGCGGCCGGAGCGCGGGACTATTTATGAGATCGTTCCCGTGCATTTTGGCGAAATGATATTTCTTTTTTAACAGGCTGAAGCGAGCCGTAATCGCCGGCTCACAAATCCTTTTTTGTGCAGTCGCTTTGTTCAGCTGTTGTAAATTCCGAGATATTCCTCCAGGCATTTGCCGCTTGCCTTGATTTTTTTCGCATCTTCCACGCCAACATAGCGCCAGTGCCACGGCTCATAAGCCACCTTTGTAATGGAGGCCTTATCCTTTGGATAGCGCAGGATAAAGCCGTAGTCCGCGGCATGCTCCTGCAACCATTTGAATTCCTTCGTGTTTTCAAAGCTTTCCTGGGTATTGACAATATCCATGGAAAGGCCCATGTTATGCTCACTGGCACCGGGAGGAAGAATCCACTCGGCCGCCAACTGCTCCGCCTTTGCGCGGCTGTTTCCTTCCTTCATATAGTTCGACACTTTATTTTCATAGTTGGATTTCTGCCTGGAAATCGAACGCCAGCCGGAATAAGGCGTTAGCGTGCAGCCATCCGCTTTTGCGGCATTGTACATTTCCACATAATGGGGCGTAACGCGCGCATCTAGCGGCCGGTCGATCCCCTTGACCGGATAGGTGAGCTCCGGCTGATAATTCTCCGGCAGCCGGTATTTGATGCTGACTAACGTTAAATACCATTTTTGGGGATCGATTTTTACCGTAACGGGTGTAACCCAGTTTTCCTCTGCTTGGCCGGAGGCGGTCTGGCCAACCGAGGAAGCCGCCTTTTGGTTAGCAGTATTGGACGAGGCGGCCGATTTCATCGTTGGATCCGCCTTTGCGAGGCCGGTTGGCAGCTCCGTAGAAGACGAATCTGTCAGGGAGACGCTTGGCGTTGAGGTGCCGGACTTTTCCGCTGGCTTGCGTAGCGCGAAATATCCGATCAGCAGCGCGGCCAAAGCTACAATGAGCACGATGCCCAGAATCAGGCGAAATCTATTTTTTCGTTGCATTCCGTGAGACCTCCATAATCGGAGCGTGCGGCGCAATGACCGCCAGACCGACAGATTCTTTCTTTTTATTCTATGCGCCTGCATGCGCTTTGTCAATGATAAACTGCAAACCGGGCCGTCCGGCCAAAACAAAAAACTGCGGCGAATCTCCCGAATCGCCGCAGTTGTGGAGCGGATGACGAGGCTCGAACTCGCTACCTCCACCTTGGCAAGGTGGCGCTCTACCAGATGAGCTACATCCGCATTGATTTGCAAAAGGTATTATATCATATTTTTGGAGCTTGTCAAGAGAATCTGCAGGCATTTTTCGTTATCAAATTTGCATTCCGAATTGAGCTGGACGTATTACCGACTTTTAATGAAAGTGGAAAATAAAAAAGCACGTCAATTTTATTTGGATGAGTGCGTAAAATTTGCTTGGAGTACGCGCCAGTTGGAGCGGAAAATCAACAGCTTTTTCTATGAGCAGCACCTTCTGCCGAATGGTGAGAAGGTGATCGTAACAGGGCAGGGGACATGATTTTA
>DCJV01000115.1:1604-4124 GCA_002320555.1 Ruminococcaceae bacterium UBA1691
AAAGGCCACTTCAGCCAAACACGGCCGAAGTGGTCTTTGTTTCTTGTTACTCTTCCAAATAAATTAGTCGTCTTTTCTTGAACGGCTGTAAATCATTTTCTTTGTCGCGATAAAGATTACCAGTGCTGAGAGTACAATCACGCCGCCAATAAGGAACACATTCGAATATGTGGAAGCTGCTCCGGGCTTAACGCCTGTGATACTCCCACCTGACATTACGCCTGCTGACATCATCTGACCGAATACAGCGACACCGACTGATCCTGTGATTGCCTGTACAAGGTCATTGATTCCAAGAACACGTCCTGACTCCTCCAGTGATACGGTCAATGTTGCCGTGTCTACGATCGGTGAGTAGAAGAAAGATGTTCCGAAGTAGTAGATACATGGTGCTATTGCAAGAGCTGCAACTTTTCCGTAAGGAATAGCAAATGCGATTGCAATCAGGCCAAGTCCCATTGCCGCCAGAGCCATGATAATCGCTGCAGAACGGCCGATTTTTTTGATAACCGGTCCGCACACGAATCCGAGAACCGCTGCCAAAAGGATAGACCATACAAGCAGATTAGATACTTGCGCAGAGTCAATACCAAATACTTCCAGTCCAATTGCGTTTACACCGGCATTCAGAGTATAGCTGAAGAAATAACCTACAAAGATAACTACCATTGTTGCTACAAATGCAGGATTCTTCAGGAACGCAGGAGTGATAATCGGATCTTCCGCCTTATGGATGTATATGATAAATGCAACCAGCGTTACGATAGATGCAATTGCCCAGAACAGATTCATATCTGTAAAGAACATTGTAATCGCACCTGCAAATGCACCGATGAGTGTAAATCCCCATCCATCGATTTTGGCACCTTTTGCATGTTCATTCGGAAGGTTTTTCGCCAGTGCCGGAATAAATACAATAGAAATAATCGGAATCGCGAACATCCAGCGCCAGTCAATCTTTGTTACATATCCCGCTGCAACTACACCAAGTGCTGCAGAGAATCTGAATACTGCTACAAAGATACCATAATAAACGACACGCTCTTTTTGAGAGATATATTTAGACACCAATACCAGGAATACGGAACCGGCAACCTGTCCGCCGATAGACTGCAGCATACGTGCAGCTACAACTGCCCAGATACTCACAGGTCCCAACAAAAATCCGATTGCAGAACCAATTGCAAATACAATCGTACCAAGGATTGTCATTTTTTTCAGGGAAACGAAATCACCCAGGGATCCATAGATGACACACACGATACCAAGTGCGATACCTGGCAGAGATGTAATCAGGGATGCCAGTTCAGGGGTTCCGAGCTGTTGGCCGATATTTACGAAAATCATTCCGAAGGCCTGCTGCTCAAGAATACCAAAAATAAAGATGATTAATACCAGCGGAATCGCACGTTTTGCCATGCGGTTCATTTTTTTGAATTCCGGAGTTCCCTCTGCAGGCACCGGAATTCCTGTTGCTTTTGCCTCATTTGTGCTAGACATTACACTTACCATACCCTTTCAACGATATTTTAAAATTGCTCTATTTACTAACGTTTCGTATCTGCTACCCGCTGTACATAACGTTTACGGAAACGATCCACATCTACGTCAACACATACTGCTGCATTTTTCGTTTCGCTCAGCGTTCCGTCGTAATCTACGACTGTCGCACCAATTGTAAGCGGACTGAATATTTCAACGTCAATAAAAGCTTCTTTTGTCTCAAAAAGCTCTGGTTCCATAAGATACATTGCTGCGGAGGGGTCGTACATTTTAACCCCTTCTTCCACATGCCCTCCGTCATAAGAACGGAACAGGGAGCTTATCATCGTTCCTACTTCGCCGCTTTTTTCAAGCTCTTCAAGATCTTCCACCATAAGTCTGGCTTTTCTTCCAATATCTAGACCTACCATCGTTATTGGAATTCCGGAACGGAATACCATTTTCGCGGCCTCCGGATCAATCGTCACATTGAATTCCCCATAGATTCCAATGTTTCCTCTTTCCGTGGAACCGCCCATCATGATAATTTCTTCAATTTTTTCTTTCACTTCAGGAAATGTCGAGATGAGCAGTGCGATATTCGTCAGCGGCCCGAGTGTCAGAATTGTCATCTTCTCTTCCGATGCCATCAACGTGCGGTATTCGCTCATCACCGCATTCTCTTCCAGAAGAAGTTCCTTCTTCGGCTCTGGAAATTCAAATCCTCCCATACCGGATTTCCCGTGTGCATTTGTTGCAAATCTGTTGTCTCTCAGCAATGGAGCTGCAGCCCCTTTTGCCACCGGGATATCTTTGTTAAGGAATGTCAGAAGCTTCAGCGCATTGTTTGTAGTGTGCTCAATTCCGACATTTCCTGAAACACTGGCAATCAGCTTAACATCCAGAGATGGTTCAGACAGCAGAATCGTAATCGCTGCCGCATCATCAATCCCCGGATCTGTGTCAATAATCAGCTTTCTTGTTTCCATGAAGTTCCTCCTCGTATCAAAGTTTCCAGTTAATCATTTCAGGCATCAG
>DCJV01000115.1:4208-19708 GCA_002320555.1 Ruminococcaceae bacterium UBA1691
TGTAAGGCCACTCTTCTTTATTCTGCTGGAAAATGCAGTACCTCATCCCTTTTCGGAATAGACGGAGCCGCCCCTTTTTTGGACACTGCAATCGCAGATGCTCTGGAAGCCATATCAAGTGCTTCTTTCACGGATTCTCCCTGCAGCCTTCCTGCCATGTAATAACCAGTAAACGTATCGCCCGCCGCTGTCGTATCCACAGTTGCTACCTGATACGCTTTTTGTTCTGCAATACCCTCCGCACCTGCATATACGGAGCCTTTTTCACCGAGCGTAAGAACAATTTCCGCATGCGGGAACCGCTCTTTCAACTGATTTAACAAAGCAGCCTTATCCACATCCTCCTGGACAAGCGCATGCGCCTCCACTTCATTTAAAATAAAACAGTCTATGTAATTTAAATTGATTCTCAAAATCTTTTCATTCATTGGAGACGGATTCAGAACAATCCGCATTCCTCTTTCGTGAGCTTTCTCCACAATATACGGGATTTCACTGATTTCATTCTGAAGAAAGAGCCAGTCTCCTTCTCCAAATGCGCTCAGGACCTCATCTGCCATTTCTTTTGTAATTGCCTGATTCGCACCGCCGTACAGAATAATGCAGTTATCTCCCCCCCGGTCTTTCTGAATAATTGCATTTCCTGTGCGGACGTCCTCACATTTCATAAGAAACCGTGTATCTACACCAGCCTCATTCAGGACCTCTTCCAGAAACACACCATCTGCTCCAATGGCTCCCGCATGGTAGACATTTCCGCCGGCTCTGCTCAGCGCGATGGACTGATTCAATCCCTTCCCGCCAGCAAACACATTCAGCTTATCAGAAGTAATCGTTTCTCCCTTCTGTACAAAATGGTTCAGACTGTAGACATAATCTATATTTAGAGAACCAAAATTAAGTATTTTCATATGACCCTCGCTTGCTCATTATTATACGGAATTAAAATGCCATCTCATAAATTCGGCGGCAGTCTTCTCGATTCAGCCTCACAATACCGCCGATACTGTCGTCTTCCCCGCGGAAAGCAATTTGGTCAAGCATTTTCTCCACTTCATCTGTGGGAACTTTAAAATCCCCGAATGACACCGGCATTCCCATACTGCGGAAATATTCTTCCGTTTTCAGAATTCCAGCATAGGCGGCTTCCAACGTATTCTCCTTCGTCCATTCTACCCCGAATACCTCTTTTGCATAACGGGCAAAACGTTCCGGACTTTTCTGATAGATATACCGCATCCAGGATCCCATAATAATGGAAAGCGTTGCGCCATGAGGCGTATCATACAGCGCACTTAATTCATTTCCGATTTCGTGGGTTGCCCAATCCTGAACGCGCCCGATTCCTACTGTGTTGTTATGTGCAATCGTTCCAATCCACATAATTTCTGCACGGTAAGAATAATTTGATGGCTCTTCCAGCACTTTCGGCCCGATTTCAACAAGTGTTTTCAGAATTCCTTCTGACATCCGGTCGATTACACCGATTTCACTATCCGGAGTAAAGTATCTCTCACATACATGAGAAAACATATCCACCACGCCGCATGCCGTCAAAAACTTCGGCAAAGAATAGGTCAGTTCCGGATTCATAAATGCGATCGCCGGACGCACAACCGGGTTGCTGACCAGCAGCTTCATCCCAACATCCGTATTATTGACCACCGTCACTGCGCTGGACTCGCTTCCCGTTGCAGGACACGTCAGGATCACACCTGTCGGCAGCGATCTTTCCGGTACCGCGTTTCCTGTGAAGAATTCCCACACATCCGTATCCGTTACCGCCCCCAGGCCGATTGCCTTGGCAGAATCTATGACGCTTCCGCCGCCTATGGCCAGAACCAGATCGACCTGTTCTTTCTTTGCAAGGGCAATTCCTTCCCTCACAAGAGACAGCCTTGGATTCGGCTGAACTCCGCCCAGCTCCAGCGTCTCGATCCCTTCCTGCTCCAGAAGCTTTTCCACCTGTTCCAAAAGCCCGGTATCATATAAGAATTTCCCGTTGTCATGATGAATCAAAACCTTATGGATGCCCATCTGTTTTAATTCACGTCCTATCTGATTTTGTGCATCTTTCCCAAACACAAATTTGGTATCTATGCATATATTGAAATCCTGAAGCATGTTTTATACACCTTCTTTTAAAATTATTTTAACCTCAGGTACTGTCTGTACACAGTATTTCAGATTCTGAGCTCGAAGCAGCTTCGTATCCCCGTCTCCGTATGTCACCGCAATACAGTCAATCTCATTTTCCTTTGCGGCTACTGCATCACTCCATGTATCTCCAATATAGACATACCGGCTTTTCTCCATGCCTGATTTCTGCATGACATAGGCAATCATTTCACTTTTTGTTCTTTCCTTTCCCGGAAGAGAATCCGGAGAAATCCAACTGTCAAACAGTTCCGTCCAGCCTTTTTTCTCCAGAATCCTCTCCAGGGCTTCTTCCGGCTTCATGGTGATGATATAATTGATAATCCCTGCTTCCTTCATGTCCAAAAGCAGCTCATAGATACCAGGATAAAGATAAGTATCCTGATACTCACTGAGCGTCCGATAATGAACCCTCACCAGCTCTTCGAACCTCTCATACTTTTCTTCTTCCGGAACCGGCACGATCCGCTGGAAAATCTCTTTCACGGATTTGCCCAAATTACTGTCCTCGCTGACAAACTCTTCTGGCAGCCTGCCACCGCATTTTTCTGCGGCATATTCAAGGGAATTCCACACGTCCTTCCCTGTGTAAGCCAGTGTTCCGTCAAAATCCCATAAAATCATCTTATATTTCATCATTCATCATCACCTAAAATATTTAAAACACGTTTTACTCCATACTGTTCCGGCTACAACCAATGCGGAACCAATCAGAACCGGCACAGGCATCCTTCTGCAGCTTTAGTGAACCTGATCGGCGCAATCGCAGTGTTGATCAATCAGGATAAGCGCCAATGTTAGTGCGAAGATTTCGTGTAAAAACAGCACTTGTTCCCCATAGGATGATTGTCGGGAATCTCAGCATCGTATGCTTTCTGGAGTCAAAAAGCATTTCAACCCCTCATAGCATTTCTGATTAATCATAATTTGCAAGTGTCTTATACAGTAAGTCCATAAATCCCGGGAAATCTAATTCTAAAGCTGCCTCCGCATTCGGTTTTTCCCCTCTGAAATCCATCTGCGGCTCTCTGCACAGGTCTACGGCAGGATCTACACCTCTCAAGTGTCTGTAGTCACATACCGTCATACCTCTTGTCAGTTCACCTTTTAACTCGATATCGATATGCATATCCACTGCCTTGATCAGAGACGGATCAACAAGCCACGCAACTGCGCACGCATCATGCAGGTTCGCTCCGGAAAGGGAAGCGCTCTTGACGGTCGTATCGATAAAGAATTCTGTCAAATCTGCCGCGAAGTTAGCTGCTTTTGTTCCTATTTCACGGAATTTCGCAACATGTTCTGCTGTCAAACAGCACTGCCTGGTCAGATTGATGCCGGACATCTTCACATGCATCCCGGAATGAAATACGCGGTATGCTGCTTCCGGGTCCACATAGATGTTGAATTCTGCTGAAGGGGTCCAGTTTCCATATGTCACGGAGCCGCCCATGATGCTCAGCTCTTTTACACGCTCCACGATTCTCGGCTCACGGTTGATTGCTGCTGCAATGTTTGTCAGCGGTCCTGTGGCAATCAGGGTCACGTCATCTGTATTCATCACTGTTTCCACAATAAAGTCTACTGCGTGTTTATCCTGCGCTTTTGCGGTTGGTTCCGGAAGAACCGGACCGTCCAGTCCTGTTTCGCCATGGAACTGCGGTGCTGTTACGAGCGGCACTGTTGTGGGGCAGGAGTGCCCCGCAAAAACAGGGATATCTGTTCTTCCGAGTACTTCCAATACTTTCAGCGCATTCTTCGTTACATTTTCCAAGGTACAGTTCCCGCCGATTGTGGTGATTCCAAGCACATCCAGATGCTGTATTGCGAGCATCATCGCAAACGCGTCATCATGACCAGGGTCACAGTCTAAAATCACTTTTTTCATAGCTCTTTCACTCCTTTGCTTCTCATATGCTCTTCCAAGAATTTTCGCAGCTCTTCCGTATCCGGAGAGCTTCTTGCGCCCTTTTTCGCCACGGTATAGCCAGATACTGCATTTCCTGCAATGAGACATTCTTTCAGCGGCTTTCCAGCCAAAACCGCACTGATAAATCCGGCATTATAAACGTCTCCCGCACCGACCGTATCCTCCACTTTCACGGGAAACGCCGGTGCCTGCGCTTCTTCTTCAGCAGAAAATCCATAAGAACCTTCTTTCCCGTTTCTCACAATGACTACCCGGTTCTCCGTAACAAAGGATTTTGCATTCTTTCTCCAGTCTTTTTCTTCACCCAGATATGCGAATTCATCCGTCCCGGAGCCCAGTAGATACGTCGTATATTCAATGATTTCACGGATTGCTTTCTCATACTCCGGATCCAGCACACCGTCATCCACTCTCAGGTTCAAATCAAAAGAAGTAGGAACTCCGGCTTCATACGCTTCCTTGAAGATCCGGATAATTGTTGCCCGTGCGGAGGTATCGTATACAAGGGACATCCCGGATGAGTGCACCCAGTCTGCGCTGCGAATTTTCTCAAAGGATACTTTATCTGCATCCAGAACTTTGAATGCCTGATCTACTCTCGGCCATCCCCAGAGATAGCGCTCTCCATTTTCATCAATAAAGGCAAATACTCCGACTGTATTTAATTCCGGCTCAATTATCATATCGGAAATATCTACGCCTTCTTTCTGAAAATCGCTTTTAATGTACCTTCCGTACTGGTCTTCACCAACGGAACCGATAAAGCTGGTTCCCACTCCCAGCCTGGACAGTGCAACCGCTGTATTGGCAGCAGTTCCTCCTCCCTGAAGGGACGGCGTCGGATAATCAACCAGTGTTCTTTCTTCATTCAGAAATCTCGGATAAGGTACAATGATGTCGACATTTGCATCGCCGACAACAATCACATTATGCATTGAGCGCCGCCTCGATAAACGCTTTTACTTTAGCCGGATCCTTGCAGCGTTCCGTATTTGCCCGCTCATCATCATAGTTTGTCAGGCTGAAGGAATCTACTCCATATGGATGCGTAATATGAATTGCCTCTGCTACATTGTCTGCATCCAATCCGCCTGCGATGATACACGGAACATCTGTACTTTCGATGATCGCTTTATCAATCTCACGGTCATGTGTCAAACCTGTTGCCCCGATATCTCCTGCTGCTGGTGCTTTCGTATCGATCAGGAAGAAGTCCGATACCGGTTCATAATCTTTGATATACTGCATTACCTTCTGTTCTTCCAGCGGCACTCCTGCAAGG
Organism: Ruminococcaceae bacterium UBA1691; assembly: GCA_002320555.1. Lineage (GTDB taxonomy): Bacteria > Bacillota > Clostridia > Oscillospirales > Acutalibacteraceae > Fimivicinus. The sequence continues at coordinate 9,578 of DCJV01000115.1, forward strand.
ACCGGAATCGCCTGCATAATCTTCAGCCCTGGAAATCTATTTTTCAGTTCCTGCACCTGAGCGGGCGTGATCCCCTCAATATCTCCTGATAAATGAAGCACATCCGGAAATGCTTCTTTTAAGTTTTCTGTGATCTCATCTATATCTTCTGCCACAGTTAGCCCGATTCTGACGGCCTCTGGCTGCACGCCCTCAAAAATCTCTTTTGCACGTTCACATGTCAACTGCCCGGGTGTTCTCTTAATTTTCCCATAAGATACGCCCAGATGGTGCCCTCCCATCTCTACAACCATTCTCGCGTCCTCTACGGTTCTGATTCCGTAAATTTGAATCTTTACATCTGCCATTTTCTTATACCGTCCTCTCTTGTTCAAATACTTTCATAAATGCTTCTGTTGTAAAAACTGTCTTTGTCAATCCCGCGCCCTGCGCTACTTTCGTAATCGGAGGGGGGGTAACAAAGCTTTTTTTCAGTGTTTCCACCTGTGCAAACACTGTTTCTGCGTCGCCATCCAATATCACCTCCCCTCTGCACATCACAATAATCCTTTTAAAATTATCTACGACGAACTTCATATCATGAGAAATCGTAATACATAATTTTCCCTTTTCTTTCAATGTCTCAATGATTCTGTGCAGCCTTAGGTTTCCCTGCACATCCTGTCCGCAGGTCGGTTCGTCAAAAATCAACGCATCCGGATTCATCATGATAATGGATCCGATTGTACAGAATTTTTTCTCTGTAGACGTCAGGTCAAACGGATGCACATCCAATTTCTCTGACAGCCCGACGAGTTCGGCCACCCATTTCATCCGCTCATCAATCTCTTCCTGTGGCATTCCGATCTTCTGAGGTCCGAATTCAAACTCTTTCCTCACAGATTCCAGAAACAGCTGGTCATCCGGATTCTGAAATACATATCCAACTTTCTTTGACCACTGTGCAGTGGAGCGTTTCTCAATACTTTCTCCGTTAATCAGAACTTCTCCCGATGTGGGCCGTAATATGCCGTTGAAATGTTTTACAATGGTGGTTTTACCGGCTCCGTTCTGTCCTATAATCGCTACCGGTTCTGTTCCCTCTATTACCAGATCGATCCCTTTCAGAGCCTCATCTCCTGTCGGGTAAACATGGCGAATCTTTTTCAGTTCAATCTTCATCTTCCCAGAGCCTCCTTCACCATTTCAATGGTTGGCTCCTCGGTAATTGCGATTTCCCGATTCGTATATCCTTTTTCCTGCAGCGCATGTGAAATTTTCACATAATCCGGCACTCCGATTCCTCTCTTCACAATTTCCGGATCTCCAAATATTTTCTTCGGCTCATCTATGGCAACCACTTCTCCTTGATCCAGAACCATGATCTGATCCGAACACCTCGCCACACGCTCCATCTCATGGTCTACCATGATGACCGTGATTCCTTTCTTGTTCAGGCTTTTTACAATATCAAAAATCTCTTCGCTCCCCAGAGGATCTAGTTGTGTCGTGCACTCATCCAGAACCAGAATCTGTGGCTCCATAATGAATGTAGATCCAAACGCAACCCTCTGAATCTGCCCACCGGACAGTTCCAGCGGATTTTTAGAGAGGATATGGTCAATTCTCATCAGCTTGGACACGTAATCCACTTTCGCCATCATCTCTTCTCTGGGTATGCCCCGGTTTCCCAGGCCATACGCCAGCTCCTCAGCTACCGTACCTGCTGTGTAGGATAGCTGATTGAATGGGTTTTGGAATACAAGCCCTATCTTCGTTGACAGTTCTGCAATGGAGCTGTTTGCTACGTTCAATCCATTTACAATCACTTCCCCAGACATTTTTCCAACGAAATAATGGGGAATCAGACCGACCAATGCATTGCAAAGAGTAGATTTTCCACTTCCATTCGAACCGATGATACAGAAGAAGCTCCCTTCTTCCACCTGAAAACTGATATGCTTTAATGCCCTTCGCTTCGCTTGTCTGTATTTAAAAGAAAAATTCTTGACCTCTAACACTACCTTGCCCATTTGAGACCTCTTCCCTATATCACCTTGAATTTCATCAGAATTGTCGCCAACACGCTGAGAATGAAAAAAACAATCAGAAAAACGCTCACTACTTTATCCGTTTGAGATTTCGTAACTTCTACATAATTTGTCTGCTTTACACCCTTGATGCCGAATCCTCGTGTTTCCAATGTGATGCCTCTTTCTTGCGCATCGGTCAGGGACGACATGACTACTGGTCCAAGCAGCGGAATATAAGCTTTCACTCTGGTAAATACGTTTCCTCCGATTTCCACGCCTCTTGCCTCCTGCGCTTCCTGAATAACAGCCATTCTCCTCTGCATCTGTGGAACCACGTTCAGACTTGCCAGCACCAGATATCCTGCTTTTGGCGGAAGACCGCTTTTTGTTAATGCTGCCACCAGCTTTCCGGTGTAAGTTGTTTTGTTCGTGATGTAAAATGATCCCAGAAATACCATAAGCGTACTGATAATCTTCAATGCATACAGCACACCTTCCAGACCAACCTTTGCAAATCCCAAATCTGCAATAAAAGTCACATTTTTCGGACTGTAACAGCCCTGAATAAACATCAGCATAACTGTAATCGGTATCCCAAATCCGAATATAATCTTCGCAAATTCTTTCAGTATCTTCGCCAGCCAAGCTACTGCAAACAGCCCGATCAACACTGCGAAACCAAGCCACGGATTTGGAAAAATCAATGTCCCAAGTCCCAGTGAAAATACCGCTAAGATCTTCGTCATCGGATTCAATTCCTCAACCACAGTATGTTTTGGCACAAATGTATTCGATATCTTCGCCATCTTAACCTCCTGTTGAAAAAGGATCCGTATTGTTAATCTTCTTCGTCGTCATCCTCGTCATCGTCTGTATCTGCATCTGATGCATACTGACTCAGGAACCTCTTCGGAATCTTCTGCACAATGATAAACGCAATCAGGAATGCGATACCCTTGTCGATTAGGTTCTCAATCATAGATGAGGAAAATACGGATGCTACGATATCTTTCGTAGCTGCGATCAATGTTGCTGTAAATACGGAAGATCCTGTTACACCGGTTGCACCGCCGTATACAAAAACTGTGATTACGGATGCGGAAACTGCATTTGTCACCGTGCATGCAAGCCAGACCAGAATTGCGCCCCAAACCTTCTTAAACAAGCCTGCCTTTACCATATATCCCGTCACAAGACCGCACAGGATACTAACGACGGCATACGGCAGATATACCGGATTCGCCACCAGAGCCAGGAATACATTTGTCAGCAGACCACACAGAGCAGATACCCACGGACCTGACAGACACGCAATTACGATTGTCCCGATCATGTCCAGGAACAAAGGCAGCTTCAGGGCAGAACACAACGTACCGCCGATCAGATTGATACCAACCGCAATTGGAATTAATACCAATGATTTTGTTGAGAACTGCGCTTTGATCCCTTCTGTAAATGTCATTTTTTTCTTACTCATAACTTTATCCTCCTATGAAAAACTCATGTGCCCGGGATTCACGGCCCCGAAAACACTTCATTTCTTGTTCGAGTAAGCGCGAAGTGACCCTGAAAAGTTGAACAAATGTTAAGCGGCAAAGCCAGCTTGGATTCTATACGGAATGGGGCTGAATCCCTTCCGTTTGGATTTGATGCACCTGTGATTGTATTATTCCAGATAAAGCTCAAGTTCTCTCTGGAATGCTTCAAAGGAGCTAAATTCCCTAAGATACAGCAGTTCTGACTTCAAAAAACCAAAGTAGTTTTCGAATACCGCATTATGCGGACGGTTCCCTTTTCTGGACATTCTTCACTTGATATCCTTATCCTTTCAGCCTGTATGACGGCTGGACAAATGAAGCGCTATATCGGAATCTCGATTATTTTCGTATCAACTTGACTTAAGAAATCATTTTCCAAAATCATTTTCTTGTATAATACCACCCATTTCATCCTCTGTCAACGCTTTTTATTTAACATATTTTTAGCATTTTACGTGCGTGCTCTATTATGCATTATTTATACAATAAGGCATATTGACATTCATTGTTCATTTCTCTATTATAAAAAGGTGTTCACCGATGCTATTGTTGGATTTTACAAAAGCGGCTCTCATGATGGCCATCTCCCCAGGACAATTCAGTGATTGTATCTTTGATTAGGCCGATCCAACGGGTACGAAACCTTCCTAATCCGGATAAACCGGAAAAGTTTCGCGTTCACTCAGTATTTCAAATAAAATAAAGGAAACTGAGGTAAAATATGGAGGAAATCCTATGAACATAAAAGAAATAGCACATTTAGCAGGTGTTTCCACCTCAACTGTTTCAAAGATAGTCAATCAGAAAGATGAAAGCATCAGCAGCGAAACTCGAGAACGAGTTCTAAAAATCGTAAAAGAATACAACTATACCCCTTACGCCTCTGCTACAGCTTCCCCCGCCAAGACATGGATTCTCGGCATTTTGCTTCGCTCCTCTGTCTCCCTGGACTCCACACTGGATGGAATCATCCAGACCGCTCAGTCCAACGGATACAGCGCCCTTGTATATAACAGCTACTCCGACATGGAACAGGAGCTAAAAAACATAACCTCATTATGCAAGAACAACGTGGACGGAATCATCTGGGAGCCCGTAAGCAAAGAAAGCCTTAAGTATATTACCCATTTTAATAATATGAGTATTCCTCTTCTGACCATCGGCCCTAATGGAGGCGATCATTCTCACCTTCTTCCTTATGAGGAAGCGGCCTACCGTATTACGCAGGAATTAATCAACAGAAAACACACCAACATCGCCTGCGTGCTGAAAGAAGGGAGGCGAACTACGGCATTTCTGAACGGCTATAAAAGATGTCTATTTGACAATCATATGAAACTAGATCAGGATTTCATTTTTTATGATTTGAACGAATCCCTGATTTATAAAGTAAACACCCGTAGTATCAGCGGAATTATTTCTTCTCATTATCGGAAAGCAATGGAATTCTATCAGCTCATGAATACGCTCAACTACAGAATTCCTGAGGACATTTCCCTCATTTCCTTAAAAAATGACACGATGGAGAGCCTTGCCTTTCCCAATATTTCTGAAATTTCTACTTATACAATTTTAAATGCCGATTTTGGTTCTTATCTGTGCAGTAAACTGATTGCCGAAATCGAAAAACGAAAAGACGAAGTGCATTCTTTTGTTCAGGAATTCCATTTGGATAATGAAACAACCGTCAGCATTCCATTCAGCCTGGAGGCGCCGAAGATTACAGTTGTCGGTAGTATCAACATCGATACATACCTGAATGTACCGCAGCTTCCTCATAGCGGAAAGACCGTCAGCACTTCCACTTCCTCCACATATCCGGGAGGCAAGGGGATCAATCAGTCCATCGGAGCTGCAAAGCTGGGACACCGCGTGACACTGATTGGAAATGTTGGATCCGATATCGATTCGGATTACATTTACAAAGCTCTCGATGAGTACGGAGTAGAATCGTTCGGCGTAAAAAGATATAATCAGGCTAAAACCGGCAAAGCATATATTTTTGTAGAATCCAGCGGTCAATCGATGATCTCTATCCTCGCCGAGGCAAACAACACCCTAACTCCGGAAGATATTCAAAAGAGAAAACGCTTCTTCAAGAATACCGGATACTGCCTGATTCAGTCCGAAATCCCGCTGAATACCGTTGCAGAAGCCTGCCGTGTCGCACATGAATACGGCGCCAAAACAATACTAAAGCCTTCCGTATGCGGCCACATCCCATCTGAAGTGCTTGCACAGGTAGATATTTTGATCCCAAATGAAGACGAACTGAATGAATTATGCCCAGATTATGCTAGTATAGAAGAAAAAACCGCATTCCTGCTGGAATGCGGTATAGAAATCGTAATTGCCACCCTTGGAGAACGGGGCTGCTATGTCCGTTGCGTCAATCTGGACAAGTATTTTCCGGCTGTGCCTTTTCCATCCGTAGATCATACCGGAGCCAGCGATGCGTTTATCAGCGCTCTCGCGTCCTATCTTCTATATGGATATTCTTTAGAAGAGGCAGTTCGGATTGCCACCTATGCTGCGGGATTCTGCATCTCCCGGGAGGGCGTTGTTCCATCACTGATTGATAAACGTAGCCTGGAGATGTATATCAAGCAGCAGGAGGAGTCATTAATTTAAAATATAAATAGACTGACAGGCATGATTCCATACAAGGACATGGGAATGTGCCTGTTATAATTTTCTACTAACGCTGTCAAAAATTTTTGGCAGCGCCAATGATAAAACGCCGAACAAAAAACACAGGAAAATGGTGCAGGGGAGGAAAAACGGCTAGACATCCTTTTGCACTGAACTATTGGTGCAGAAGGGGAGTCGCAAAGAAAGGAACAAAATGGATGGATACCCGAAGTGACCAGCTCAAAGGAATGGTTTTAGGCGTCTAAAATCCAACGAAGGAAGGGGGAGAGCACTTGGAAATAAAAAAATGATGCGGCTTATTGAAGCAATAAGCCGCATCATTACAAGGTTTTTGGCGCGCTGGAAGGGACTCGAACCCCCGACCTTTTGGTTCGTAGCCAAACACTCTATCCAGCTGAGCTACCAGCGCACATGGAGCTCCTCAGCTCACATGCAGCCTCTCGACTGCCAGAGTATCATACCACATCCTTTTCAAAAATGCAACTCCTAATTTTAAATTTTTGCGATATTTCTTTCCAGACCCCCTCATACCGCCAAAATCCGTTGACAGCAGTGGCGCGGTATACTATAATGAATTGTATTTTTGGTCTGCAGGGCCGCAATCTTTCGGGGGAGTGGCTTTGCACGAAGAAAGCTGCTCACCCAGCGCTTTCTTCCTATTTTTGTGGAGGTGCGTTTGAATTGGTTAAAGCGATTGTCGGCGCAAACTGGGGCGACGAGGGCAAGGGGAAAATCACCGATCTGTTTGCCAGCGAATCGGATATCGTCATCCGCTTTCAGGGCGGCGCGAACGCAGGGCACACGATCATCAATGATTACGGCCGCTTTGCGCTGCATCTGCTTCCCTCCGGCGTATGCTACCAGCACACGATGAATATCATCGGCAACGGCGTGGCGCTCGATATCCCGAAGCTGATTGCTGAAATCAAGTCCGTTACGGACAAGGGCGTCCCGGCGCCACATATCATGGTGTCCAACCGGGCGCAGGTGATGATGCCGTACCATGTGTTGCTCGACACCTATGAGGAAGAGCGGCTGGCAGACAAGCGGTTCGGCTCCACCAAATCCGGCATTGCACCGTTTTATTCCGATAAATATGCAAAGATTGGCTTCCAGGTCAACGAATTGTTTGACGAGGAGTACTTAAAGGAAAAGCTCGCGCGCGTGCTGGAAATCAAGAACCTCATGCTCGAGCACATCTATCACAAGCCACTGTTGAACTTCGACGAGATTTTCAATACGCTCATGGAATACCGCGAGATGGTCGCGCCCTATGTGGGCGATGTCAACGTCTATGTCCACGAGGCGCTCAAGGCGGGCAAGAATATCCTGCTGGAGGGCCAGCTCGGCTCCCTGAAGGACCCGGATTTCGGCATTTATCCAATGGTGACCTCCTCTTCGACGCTGGCGGGCTACGGCGCGGTTGGCGCGGGGATCCCGCCCTATGAGATCAAAGAGATCGTCGCGGTGACGAAATCATATTCCAGTGCGGTCGGCGCGGGCGAATTTGTTTCAGAAGTCTTCGGCGAAGAGGCCCAATTGATGCGCGATCACGGCGGCGACAAGGGCGAATACGGCGCAACCACGGGCCGGCCCCGCCGCATGGGCTGGTTCGACTGCGTGGCCACCCGCTACGGCTGCCGGGTACAGGGCGCAACGCAGGTGGTGCTCACGGCGCTCGATTGCCTGGCCTATCTCGATGAAATCAAGGTCTGCACCGGCTATGAGATCGACGGCGTAGTGACGAAGGACTTCCCTGTGACCACAAAGCTGAAGAAGGCAAAGCCCGTGTTTCAGACGCTGCCCGGCTTTAAGCAGGAGATTCGCGGCATCGAGCGGTTTGAAGACCTGCCGCAGGCCGCACAGGATTATGTGGCGTTCATCGAGAAGGAGATCGGCGTGCCAATCACGATGGTTTCCAATGGCCCGAAGCGCAGCGAAATCCTCAAGCGCAAATAAATTGCATTTTATCTTGAGATAAAAGGTGGTCCCCGCATGTATGAATCCATTCTGGTGCTCGATTTCGGCGGCCAGTACAATCAGCTGATTGCACGCCGCGTCCGCGAGCAGAACGTTTACGCCGAAGTAAAGCCCTATACGACCCCGCTTTCCGAAATCCGGGAGCGGCAATACAAGGGCATCATCTTCACCGGCGGGCCGAACAGCGTGTACGCCCCGGCTTCCCCGCACTATGAGCAGGCTATTTTGTCGCTCGGCGTGCCGGTGCTCGGCATCTGCTACGGCGCGCAGCTCATCGCCTGGCTGGAGGGCGGGGAGATTGCCGCCGCGGAGAACGGGAGCGAATATGGGAAAGTGGAGGTGGAGGCCTGTGCGGATAGCCTCCTCTTCCGTAACGTGCCGGCGCGCAGCCAGTGCTGGATGAGCCATACGGACTATATCAAGACCCCGCCCGCGGGCTACCGGGTCTCCGCGCATACGGGCGTCTGCCCGGCGGCAGCGATGGAAAACGTGGAGAAGAAGATTTATGCCGTCCAGTTTCACCCGGAGGTGACGCATACGGCCTTCGGCAAGCAGATGCTTCATAATTTCCTCTATGAAATCTGTGGCTGCACGGGCGACTGGCGGATGAACGATTTTGTCGAGCGCTCCATCGAAAAATACCGCGAGGAGCTGGGGGGCAAAAAGGTGCTCTGTGCCCTCTCCGGCGGCGTGGATTCCTCCGTTGCCGCCGTGCTGCTGCACAAGGCGATTGGGAAGAACCTGACCTGCGTCTTCGTTGATCACGGCTTGCTCCGCAAGGATGAGGGCGACACCGTCGAGCGGGTGTTCCGCGAGCAGTTCGATATGAATTTGATCCGCGTCAACGCGGCCGATCGCTTCCTCTCAAAGCTTGCGGGTGTGGAAGAGCCGGAAGCAAAGCGCAAGATTATCGGCGAAGAATTCATCCGCGTGTTTGAGGCGGAATCAAAAAAGCTCGGCAAGATGGATTATCTCGTCCAAGGCACGATCTACCCGGATGTGATCGAGAGCGGCGTGGGCGATGCGGCCGTTATCAAAAGCCACCACAATGTAGGCGGATTGCCGGAAGATGTGGATTTTCAGGGCATCATCGAGCCGCTGCGTGACCTATTTAAGGATGAGGTCCGTGCGGCGGGGTTGGAGCTTGGCATCCCGGCGAATCTTGTCTGGCGGCAGCCCTTCCCGGGGCCCGGCCTTGCGATCCGCATCATGGGCGAAATCACGGAAGGGAAGCTTGCCATCCTGCGCGAGGCGGACGCGATCTTCCGCGAGGAGATTGTCCATGCAGGGCTGGAAAAGCAGGTCAATCAGTATTTTGCCGTGCTGACGAATGTGCGCAGCGTGGGCGTGATGGGCGACGCACGGACATACGACTATACCGTCGCTCTGCGCGCGGTGACGACGACCGACTTCATGACGGCGGAGTGGGCGCAGTTGCCGCTCGACCTGCTTGCGCGCGCGTCGAGCAGGATCACGAACGAGGTGCCGCATGTGAATCGCGTGGTTTACGATATTACGACGAAGCCGCCGGCGACGGTGGAGTGGGAATGAACATATCATCCCGAAAATCCGGTATGATGCGGATTTTCGGGATTGTTTTTTTAGGATCCCTTCTCTGTGGTACGCGCATAAAATTTCCCTGTTTGAAATCTGCGGTTTGATATCTGAAATCTGTTTTTGCCCATGCTGCGCGGGTTATCTTTTTTAGTGTTGTGCGTGTGTTTCGTTGACGCGCCTTCATTCTCTTTGCTTGTGCAAAGAGAACGAAGCAAGAGAAAGCACACGGGGGCATAGCCCCTCGACCCCATGCACGGCACTGCGGCAGCGGAAAGATGAAGCCACGATCGAACCTGTTCGGCGAAAAGGCTTCAAACTCACCGCCTCACGGCGGTTCAAACAGGAAGCCTTTTCGTTTCCCCGCTGCGCGAGGAAATTCCCTCACGAGCCAC
>DCJV01000006.1 GCA_002320555.1 Ruminococcaceae bacterium UBA1691
ATTAGAATATCCCCGTCAATATATTTCAAATTGTGCTCAACTTGGCTGCGCACATCGAGCAGGACATACGGCTTCCCGCTGTCCATAATTTCCTTTGCCTGCTGCGCTGTGATCCGGCGGTAACCCTCCACCGTTGTCTCCTCCGAAACAGCAGCCGACGTCTGTTCGCCGGATTCTGAAAAATTCCCGCAGCCGGAAAACAAAGCCGTCAGCGCACATACAAGTGCCAAGATCAAAGCTAAAATAACATAACGTTTCCTGACCGGCATGCTCTCGTCCCTTTCCCGCGGGTCAATCCGCCGACTTTTCCCCATTTTTTTCAATTTTGAGCCTTAGTGGCACCTGATCAGTCTGGACGGATGACGTCTTATTTTTGCGTGCGCCCGGCCGCCGCTCGAGCCTGCGCTTCTTCCCCTTTTCGTCGACAACCCAGGTATGATCCAGTTGGCTCGTCAGGCTCTGGCGGAAGGCTGCAACATATTCCTGCCGCAGGGCGAGCTGCTCTTCCTTTTCCGTATCCGTCAAGCCATCCGTGCGCGATTTGCGCGCAAGAAAATTGATCCGGTCAATCTTTTCCTGATTCAAAATAGCCTCCCCCTTTTGCGTATTATTCTACCTTTTTATCGATAAATTCCGGCTTGAGCTTGGAATAGACGATCTTCTGCTCACTGTACAGCCCATAATATCCGGAAAGCATAAAGCTTACCGCCACTACAACCGCGAAAAAGCCGAAGCCCTTCGCACCGAAGAGCTCCACGCTGAGTAGTAGAGAACTGATCGGGCAGTTCGTCACGCCGCAGAAGAGCGCGACCAGCCCCAGCCCCGCGCCGAAGGATGGCGACAGGCCCAAAAGCTTCCCCATCACGTTTCCAAAGGTTGCTCCCGTGAAAAAAGCGGGGACAATTTCTCCTCCCTTGAAGCCCGCGCCCAGCGTCAGCGCAGTAAACAAGATTTTCAGCGCAAAGGCCTCCGGGCGCGCCTGGCCCGCAATCGCGCGCGCGATCACATCCATGCCAGCACCGTTATAGTCGCGTGTGCCTACCAGCAGGGTGAGCAGCGCCACCAGCAGGCCGCCCACAGCAGCACAGAGGTATTTATTGGGGATCAGCTTTTTATAGATTGCGGCGGACTGGTGCATGCAGACGCAGAACAGGATACTCAGCACCGCACACAATACACCGAGCAACACAACTTTCGTCACGCCGAACGCCGTCGCCTCCGGCACGCCGGAGAGTGCGAATTCCGTGGGGGCGATTCCAAATAAGGAGGAGATCCGATCCCCAACCACGGCGGCGATCACGCACGGCACGATTGCAGAATAATACATTACGCCTACGCTGATGACCTCCATGGAAAAAATCGCAGAGGTTACCGGCGTGCCGAACAGAGCGGAAAATGCCGCGCTCATGCCGCACATCGTCAAAATCCGCGCATCCTTTTCATCCAGATGCAGGAGCCTACCGAATTTAGCCGCAAGGCTGCCGCCAAGCTGCAGCGCTGCCCCTTCTCTGCCGGCGGAACCGCCGAAGAGATGGGTTAGAAACGTTGTGACGAAAATCAGCGGGGCCGTCTTGAAGGAGAGCTTTTCATTCGCGCGCACAGCGATCAAAACGAAATTAGTGCCGCGGTCATTATTGATGCCGCTCCATCGATATAGTGCCGTAATCACCACACCGCCCGCCGGAAGCAACCAGACGAGCCATGGATGCGCCTGCCGCAATTGCAGCGCGCCATTCAAGCAAAAGTGGAAGGCCGTCCCAATCAATCCGATGACAATGCCGGAAACCAGCGCGAGCGCCGACCACTTCAAAAAGGCAAGGAGGTTTTTGACCGCCTCCTTACCGGGAAATTTTTCTTTTTGGATCTCCATTCTAACGACCGTCCCTCTCTCGGCCACAAGAAGCTTTCAGGCGGCCCTGCGATTGCCGGTCATCACAAATTCCGCTTTGGAGGAAGCGAATCCCCCAGACTTCTCTGCCCCTCAAAAATTGCAGTCTACAGGCAGCCGCACCGCCTGTATCCTATATTTTAGTATATCATATCTGAGTACCTTTGCGCAAATTTTATGCGCTTTCTCTCCCACATGGAAAACGGCGGGGTGCAATTGCCCCGCCGTACAATGGCCAGTGAATTACTGGATCTATTGTGCTTATTCGTATGTGACATTCGTATTTTTAAATGTGCTGTTTTTCCGCTCGGAAATGAATTTATCATTATAGAAATTACTTCGTTCCTTCAATTCCTGATTCACCTTTTCCAGGCCGTCCCGTTCCACAAGTGTTGGTACGCCGGAGAACAGATTCGTCCCCAACGCCAGCCTTTCGCCGTTGATCTGCACACCCAAGCTGGCTAAAATAGTCGGATAAAAATCAAATGGAGCAAATTCACGCTCAAACGGCTTCTTTGCTTCCACCGGCGCATTCAAGAACAGATTGAAGGTCGCGCGCCGGTATCCCTTGTCGACATTGCGGAAGAATTTCTGGTCCATGCTCCAGTGGTCCCCCGTGAGGACAATCGTCGTATTTTTATAAAAGTCCTGCTGCTGGATCCAGCGGATAAATTTGACGGTTTCGGCTGTCGAATACGAAATAACGTTGGCATATTGATTGCCATGTTTGTTCTTGACATGGGGGCTCAAATAGCCGTCCGGGAAATGGGTATCAGCCGTTTCCATATCTAAGTAGAAAGGCTTTCCGGTCTTTGAAAGGCGTGTCAGCTCGTCCTTGGCAAATTCATAGAGCTTATCGTCCTCATAGCCCCACCATACCTTATAATCCTTGGGGATCAGGCCCTTCGCCTTGACCGCCTTATAATCCATAAAGTTAAAATCGCCGTGATTCTGGAAGAATGCCGTAAGCCCGCCGAAATCGGAATCCGCGCCGAACATGATCGTCTGCTCATATCCCTGTGCTTTCAGGATATCGCCAATCGCAACGGCGCCCGGCAAAAACTTACCGGACTTGCCGTAAGAATTTCCATCCATCGGAATCTTCAGAGGAAGGCCCATTTCCATATTCACCATACTGGCCACCGACCAGCTGGAGCCCACCGTCTGATTCGGCCCACCAAACTTGTCCTTATTATGGGAAAAGCTAACGCCCTCCTTTGCAAGCTCAGTCAGCTCCGGCATCAGGTTCGTCTTCATGTAGCCGCCCTGTTCCCTGGACAGATAAGTGGTTTCGACCGACTCGAGATAAATATGAATCAGGTTGCGTTTATTCTTTGGGAAAACCATCTTGACATCACGGGGACTCACATAATTGTCCTTGATATAGCTGGAATCAGAAACGTAAGCATGATAAACGTCCATCAGCTGGAATTTTTCAAATCCATATGCAACACCGCCGCACAAAACCGCAACCGATATCACAATGCTGACGACCAGACGCGCGATCCGTCCAAAGATAACATGCACCTGCTGGCCACGGCGACAAAGCAGCCGATAGGCGGAGCACACAAAAATGCTAAACAGCATCGTCAGCACCGCCGTTTCAAAAACAGGGCCTTCAAAGGCCGTCACCACGACATCCGAGCTGGTGCCGACAATTGGGGATTTCAAATTGACCAGGAACTGATCGGGTGTAATATCGCCAAACGTCCGCTTTCCCCAGATCGTCGCTGTAAAGGCAGCGGCACCAAGCGCAAACAGGAGAATGGATACAACCCTCCCCACGGTGATGCCGGCCTTCTGCTTTTTGTCCTCATGCTCATAGAAAAGGACGCCTTCCAGAATACATTTCACAAACAGAACCACCAGGCCGACACACAAGGCAAGGCATATGTATTTCAGGAAATACAACGGGCCATGGCGGCTGATATAAAACACATTCGGAATCTTCAAAAGGTATTTCATCACTGCGATCGTTAAAAGGTTTACAATAACTGTGTCCTTGAAGATTCGATCAGGTAAATCCGGGAACCATTTTCCCCGCCGCAATAGCCAATATTCCGCCCCGCCTATCAGCAGGCCAACCAATAAACAACAAAGAATCAGCATTTTTCTCTCCCTTTACCACCATTTTGCCCATTTTCTTAAGATATGGTTTTGTATTTTATCATATTATTACAATGTTCGCAATACATCGCGAAACACTTTACTCAATCTAAAAAGTTAATATGGATAATATGGAAGATAAAAAAGCAATCAGAAACGGAAAAACCACCGTGCGCAAATCATTTTGCAAGGCCACAGGGCGAAGGCTGGCTGCCGCCGGCCGAGGCTGAGAACGCGGTAAACGTGGCTTTGCGGCTATCAGGCGGCGCTGTTTCCGCTTGTTTACCAATGTACGCAAATAGAGGCCGAAATACGAAACGACCAGCCTTTTCATTCCGCATTTCGGCTTCCACCGGGACTATTGCCTGTTTGAATCCCTTTGGTAGGAAATCAACTGCAACTGTTCAAAATTCATGACAGGCGCTTTGCATGCCCCGTTTTCACAGAGATAATAGACCGCGCCGTCTTCCGGTACGGGATAATCCCTTGTAAAGGGGGCGCATTGGGAAAGAAGCGCCGCGTTATCGGCCGTCTTGATCAGAATGTGAAGTTCGTCTGCCGGATTTTCTTTCAGATACGCTTTCAGTTCCCACGGCACATTTCCGTTTACAGCGCAAATCAATTCTCTGTGCGGGTAAAGGGCGTCCGCCATGGCAAGCAGTGCAAAGCTGGAGCCCGCCGGGTAACCGGTGATTTCACCCACCATAAACCGGAGCTGCCTGTTAGCCGCCTCCTGCCATTCGGTTTCGCCTGTCAGCATGGCAAGCCTTTGCAGAACCATTGCCGCAACAGAATTGCCGGAGGGAAGTGCGCCGTCATAGGTCTCTTTCGGACGGGCGATCAGCCGCTCAGCGTCGGACGCAGTGATAAAATAGCCGCCGTTTTCCTGATCTTCGAAAAGCTCTATCATCTGCCGCGCTCTGCAGATCGCCTCATTCAGATATTCCGGCTCAAAGGCAGCGCGGTAAAGCTCGAGTAAGGCGAGTGCGTAAACGGCGTAATCCTCCAGTTGCCCGATATGGGCCGCCTCGCCATCCCGCCAGCGTAAATACAATCGGCCGTTTTGATCTGTCATATTGTTTTCAATAAATTGCTGCGCCCTTCTTGCAGCATGCAGATAACGGTCATCCCCGAGGATTCGTCCTGCCTGCGAAAGCGCTAGGATCGTCCAGGCGTTCCATGATAACAGGACTTTATCATCCTTATGAAGCTTGACGCGATTTAGGCGGTATTGATATAGTTTTTGCAACCGTTCATCCTTCGCCTGCCAGCCATCCTCTGTCTGCCCGATGCGGTTTGGGATGCTTTTTCCCTCAAAGTTTCCTGCGGCTGTGATTCCGTAAAGTCGGTTAAATGCCTGCCCGTCCTCTTTGCCGAGAACCGCTTCCGATTCCTCCGGCGTGAAAACGTAATATTTGCCCTCCACACTGTCGCTGTCTGCGTCCTGTCCGCAGTAAAAACCGCCCTGTTCGTCAGTCAGCTCCCGAAGGATATAATCCGCCGTACGGCGAGCGGTATCGGCATACCGTTCCAGTTTGGTGAGCTGAAACGCTTTCAGATATGCCACGATCAATAGCGCATTGTCGTAAAGCATTTTTTCAAAATGGGGAACCAACCATTTTTCATCAGTGGAATACCGGGAGAATCCGCCGCCGATGTGGTCTTGGAGGCCACCGCATGCCATTGCGTCTAAAGTGGTTTGCGCCATTTGAAGGGCGTCCGGCGCAGCCTCCAAAAGAGAATACCGCATTAAAAACAACAGATTGTGGGGAGCCGGGAACTTCGGCGCCGAACCAAAGCCGCCCCATTTTGAATCGAACTGTCTGTGAAAGAGGCCATATGCCTCATGCAGCAACGCCCGATTCGGCTCATTCCCGCCGGATGGCTGCCCCTGGTTGATGGCTGCCACAATTTGATCTCCTGCGTTCAGCAGTTTTTCACGGTCACGCTTCCATAAATCCGCAACCCGTTTCAGAAGCTCTTTCAGCCCTGGCTGCCCGTAGCGGTGTTGCTTTGGAAAATAGGTTCCCGCAAAGAACGGTTTCTGTTCCGGAGTCATGATAATCGTCAAAGGCCATCCACCCGCGCCCGTAACTGCTTGACAGACAGCCATATATACCGCGTCGATATCCGGCCGTTCTTCTCGGTCTACTTTGATACAGATAAAATCCCGATTGAGCTGTTCCGCGATTTCCGCGTCCTCAAAGGATTCGTGAGCCATCACATGACACCAGTGACATGTGGAATAGCCGATGCTTAAAAATACCGGTTTGTCCTCATCGGCGGCTTTCTGAAATGCTTCTCTGCACCAGGGATACCAGTCCACCGGATTATCCTTGTGCTGAAATAGGTACGGCGATTTTTCATTTTTTAATCTATTAGACATCTTAACTCACACACATTCTTCCAGCTTTTATCTTCTTACAGTTCCATTCGACACACACAATAGCATATTCAGATTCAGCCCTACTATTCCATAAAGGGCGGCGAAGCCAAAAAATTCTGGAAAGCCCGTAAACTCTGATAATTATCGGACAAAACGTCATAGTCGGCTTGGGCCTGTTCAAAAGCCCTTTGCGGGGCAGACAATCCTGCAATCCCTAAACGCCCAATATGGAGGTTTACCGGAATTACAAGCTGCATATTGACTTTAACATTGACCTTGAGCAATTCAGCGTAGGCATGGACATTGTAGAAAGCATAAAGCAAAAAACCCGTTTCTTTTCAGAAACGAGTTTTCGCTGCTTCTTCTTGAAGTTGGTGGAGATAAGCGGGATCGAACCGCTGACCTCTTGAATGCCATTCAAGCGCTCTCCCAGCTGAGCTATACCCCCAGATGTGAAGAAGCAAAATATGAAGTTTTAACTTGTGGCATAGCGATCCAACGCGATATATCATATCATAGTCTCACACGGAAATCAAGTGCTTTTTTCGTTTTTTTCGCATCCTCTTTGATTTTTTCCGCGCTTGATATCGTGTGTTTTACACACGATTCAACCTGTCGAAAAAGTTCAATCAATGAAGTTGCTTGCGCTTCACGCAGTGAATAAAGGAAGGCTGCAGGCAGCCACTGGGAGCCCAAATCTTTCGGCGGTGCAGACAAGGCAGCATCAGAAGAAGCTCCCTGTGCGCTCGTGTGGGGATTTTTATCTAGAGGATCAGAACGGACCTTTCTCGGGAATCACTTTGTGCGTTTTGCCGAAATTAACTCGCTTTTTCAACAGACTGAGGCTGCTACAGTAAACGAAACTGTGGCAGCCCTTTGCGGTCTCATCCTGAAAAGTGCAGATTTTACACGCGCGTCTCAAGCACGGTGAGCACTCCTTCGATCCTGCATGCTCCGCTTCCGGCCGGCAGGAATATGCTTTCCCCTTTTCGAAACGGCAGCGTCTGTCCGCAGCAGGTAAGCGCTCCCGCGCCTTCCAGCGCGATAACGGATACAAAGGATGATTCATCCGCCATCAGTACAGCCTGGGAGGAAATATCTAGCGTGTGTACAGTAAATAAATCGCAGGAAACGAGCAGCGTTTTCGTATATCCATCCAATAATTGCGGCTCTCCCTGCGGCTTTGAGCTATAGGCCGGCGGCGCGCAACGTGTCACATCTACGGCCTTGTCGACATGCAGCTCGCGCGGCTTTCCGTTCTGATCGACGCGCCCGTAATCATAGACCCGGTAGGTCGTATTGGAATTCTGCTGCACCTCCGCGAGCAGAATGCCTTTCCCGATGGCATGCAGGGTTCCTGCCTCAATAAAGAACAAATCGCCCTTTTTCACTGGGACGCGATGAACGACCTCCAGAAGGGTATTGTCCACGATCCGACGCTGGAACTCTTCCCGCGAAATTTCCTTTCTAAAGCCATAGATGAGCTCTGCGCCCTCCTGAGCATCGAGGATATACCATGCTTCCGTCTTGCCGAATCCATGCTCAACCCGGCGTGCGTATGCGTCGTCCGGGTGCACCTGCACGGAGAGATTTTCCTTTGCATCGATAAGCTTGATCAGGATCGGAAAATAGTCGAATTTCTGTGCATGGGTCCCGAGGCAGGCAGCGCCCATCTGCTCTACGGCCTGCGACAGCGTAAGGCCCTGATACTGTCCGTTTTCAATGATGGCCTCTCCCTGGGGATGGCAGGAAAGCATCCAGGCCTCCGCAAGTTTGTCAAGCGGCGCATGAATGCCATATTCCTCCCGCAGCCGTGTACCGCCCCAGAGATAATTTTTCACAGCGGGCTGTAATTTCATGGGTTCCATTCTTGATCCCCCTTCCCGGCATTTGAAGCCTTCTTTGATGCGGTTACTATCCTATCAAATCCACCTGAAAATAGCAAGGAAAACATAGGCGGACCCATTCCTCCTTCCGGAGGAAAAGGCCGCCTACAAAGCCCTATGCTTATATGCAATATGCAAACAGGTCGGAAAAAGCACATGCGCCTTTGCGGGCATAACACCATGCTTTTCCGACCTGTCTACGATCTCTCCGTCTTTTTCATCAAGCTTATACCAGCACAGGCTGGAGTTGCTCACCGTTCAGGGCGGCCATGGCCGCGTCGTAGGTTTTTGTAAAATCCGCGACAATGGAATTCGGCTTTTTGAAGCAGTCGTCCTGGCGCATCGGGACCATATAGATGTTTTTATAATTGCACAGCTGTCCGATATTCTTCGCGGCCGCGCCCAGCGCATCATTGGTTGAAACGCCGATAAGGACGGGGCGATTGTTGCGCAGATGCGCCTTTGCCGCCAGAGTAACCGGCGTATCCGTAATGCCATTGGCAAGCTTTCCGATGGTATTGCCCGTGCACGGCTCGATAATCAGGATATCCAAAAGCTTCTTCGGGCCGATCGGCTCCGCATCAAATAGCGTATGAATAATTTTCTCTCCACACATCTCCTCGATCTCCGTCCGGAAATCAGCCGCTTTTCCAAAGCGTGTATCTATGCTATAAGCCGCCTGCGACATGATGGGCACAATATGCATCCCTTTCTCCAGAAGCACCCTTATCTGAGGGAGCACCTTGGAGAAGGTGCAAAACGAACCGCACATCGCAAAGCCGGCGGTAATTTCACTCATGTATAACTCTCCTTTTTATGAAAGTTAGCAGGTTCGGGCGCTCTGCGAAGCCGGATTTCGGCGGGACGCTCCGGTGCAATGTGCAAAGCATCGGCCTGAAGGATCGCACCCTCAGCCATCGCCCTCTCTGATCACATTCTGTATTGTATCGCTGATGATCTTCCCCGCCGTTTTCGGCGCGACCTTTCCCGGCAGGGAGCTGGCTTTGACAATCTTCAGCCCACACGCCCCGGCGGTCTTAACGTCGATCCCGCCCGGCGCGGACGCGATTTCCACGAGCAGGCAATCCGCTTTCAATTTTTCTAGAACCGGTCTGCCCAACACAAGGGCCGGAACGGTATTGACCACATAGTCAAACGCGCCCGCACACGCGGGCAGTTCTTCATAAAAGACGCCCTGCATCCCCTCGACCCGCGCCCAGGCAAGATCCTCCTGTTTGCGCGCAGCAACCGTGACCTGCGCGCCGAGCGCACGCAGCAGGGTACAGACGGTTTTGGACGTTCTTCCATAGCCTGTAACGAGGGCATGCGAGCCGTGTACCGTAATCGGAAGCTCTTCTATGACGATCTGCAGCACACCCTCCGCCGTGGCCACAGCGTTGCGCACTGTCAGCTCCTCGCGCGCGAAATAATCGTATGCAAGAATTCCCCTGTGCTTTAAGTATTGCTTTTCCCGCTCGCCGAACATGCCGCCAAATACAGTCTGTCCGCCTTCGACCGCGTGCAGAATATCCGCTAAAAGGATCTCTTCCCCAGCAAAGGGCGCATTGAGCGACACATTGTCCCGGCTCAGGGGCAGTGGGAAAATCACGGCATCCTTGCCTTTAAGCGCCTCGTAATAATCCGCATAGTCGCTGCGCCCTGCGTTGCCTTCCTCCAGATGCTCAAATCCGTACAGGCTCACTTCAAATCCGGCTTGCTCCAGCGCCTCCGCCATATAAATCTGGCGCATATCTCCACCGATCACCAGACAACTGTGTATCTTTTTCATAAAATAAGACCCCCATAGAATGCTTCGTTACCATTCTATGGGGGCTGACCCGGCTATGTTCCTATTCGCTTGCTTTTCTTGATACGGCGCAGTGAGATACGCCATTTCTATAACACCACGCCATACTGCTGCGCAATTTGTTTCAACCCTTCCTCTATCTCCGTGCGCGTAAAATCATGGGCTTCCAGGTATGCATCATCCCGTTCATTCAATTGCAGATAGAAATCGATCGCTATACGCAGATAGCGGATATCTGACGGATCCAGCTCCTCATAAAGCCGATTTTCCGCTTCATTAATCCGGCCCTGCGACAGAAGTCCGCAAAGTTCCTGATAGAAAAGATCCATCTGCGTATAGGGAGCTTTCGCAGGAAGCTCATATTTCACCTTGTCGGAATGCAGCAGGAGATGGGCGAGCAGTTGCCCGAGCATCTTGATCTGACGCATGATATAATCCTTTTCATAATGTTCAAACATCGTTCGTTAGCCTCCTGCCTGGTGATCCATCCGCTTCGATATGATTTCCAGCAATTTCTCCTTTGTATTCCATTCCGGATGCTCCATGACGGCCTGTAACAGCATCTGTAGGGCATTGCCCGTCTCGCGGCCGGGCAGGATGCCGAGCGCACGCAAATCGTTTCCATTCACCGCAAGCTGGCTGAGGCACCAAGGCTCCCGTTTCGCAAGAACATCCTTCCACTGCTCGCGGAGCATTTCATTTTTTTCTCCCAATAACAACGCCCTCGCTTGCAGCAGCCCACCCCAGCATTCCGGAGGCAGCTTGGAGAAGCGTTGCTTCAGCTCGCTCCTCGTGCGCGGGGCAGGCTCCGTCAATTGCCGCTGATAAGCCGCCGCCGCTTTTTGCAGCGCATTGCTCATCTTCAGGGCGGCGCAGACCGGACGCACCTGCGCGCTGCATAAAAAGCAAAGGGAGGCCAGCCGCAGAGAATCAACTAGCGGCAGGCGGTCAAACGTTTCAAAACTTGTTATGTTCGGCGGCATGAGGCCGCAGAAGGCAAGCGCGCCGCTCTTCAGCAGCGGAAAGAGACGGGACGGCCTGTTCCCCATCAGTGCTTTTACCAGCTCCGCCGCCACACGCTCCGCGCTGATCTTCGATAAATTCTTACCCCAACTGAGCGCGGCGGTAATCGTATCCTCCTCGATAACAAAATCCAACTGAGACGCAAAGCGGAATGCGCGCAAAACGCGCAGCGCATCCTCTTGAAAGCGGAGCGCAGGTTCCCCCACTGCGCGGATGACGCGGGCCTTCAAATCCGCTTCCCCACCAAAAAAATCGCACAGCCCTTTTGCAGGCGTATATGCCATGGCGTTGACCGTAAAATCCCGTCGCGACAGGTCGTCCCGCAGCCGTGATGCAAAAATCACGCCCGACGGCCTGCGAAAATCCAAATAGGCTGTTTCCGTGCGGAAGGTCGTGACCTCCAGCGGGCCCTGCGGCGTGATGACAGAAACCGTACCGTATGGAAGGCCGGTGGGGACGACATGGGGAAACAGCCGCATCGTATCCACCGGCAGAGCACTCGTCGTCAGGTCGTAGTCGTGCGGATTAACACCCCGCAACAGATCGCGCACACAGCCGCCGACCGCCCAGGCCTCAAACCCCGCCTGTTCCAGCGTTTCAATGCAGGCGCAAACATGGGGAGGCAGAGAGATGATCATCCTTCTCTGCCTCCCCTCTCTTGCTGTCATTTTGATTCATCCGGATGCACCGCCTGCGCATCGTGCTCCACAGCCTGTGCTTCTTCCAGCAGCGCTGCCTCGTAGGCCGCAAACACAGCCTGTTCAATCTCTTCACGCGCCGCGCGGTTGAGCGGATGCACGAGATCGCGGTACGTGCCGTCTTTTTCCTTACGGCTGGGCATCGCAATAAATTTGCGGTTCGGCCCATTGATGATCTTCACCTCATGCACCGCGACCGCATTGTCTATGACGATAGACGCCATTGCGCACAGCCGTTCATCCTGGTGATAAATCCGCCTGATTTTCACTTCGCTGATTTCCATCTGTTTCATCCCTGCCCGTCAATACGATTCAGCAATAGTATTTTCCCTTTTCACCGTTTTATCCGGGCTGGATAAGGATTACAGGAGATACACACCAGAGGACAGGACAACCAGTTCTTCCTTTTGCCAGCGAAAAAATTTGTAGACCGGCTCATGGAAGTGCTGATAGTCTCGCACCGCATACCGGTCGAGGCTGAGCGTACAGATATTACAAGAGCGCTCATTGCAGACATAGAGCACCCGGCCATACCGCACAACCGCGCATGGCCCGTCGAACGCGCGGGAAGCGCCGCCGCTCACCCGCAGAACCACCTTTTTGGTAGCAGTGGAAAAGCGGATCACTGCATCCTGCTCCGGCACGGTGGACCAGAAATAATCGCCGTCCACCGCGAGATCGGAAACGCCTGATCCGTGGTAGGTCAATTCGCCGCGCCAGAACGGATAGCCCTCCCGGGAAAAAAAGCCAAGCTCCCCGCCCGGATAGAGCACCACTGCATTTCCATTTGACAGCCGGGCTGTATCGCAGGATACATAATCGCCAAGGCTCCGCACAATCTGCTCATATCCGGGGCCAAATTTCCGGCGCAGATAAACGTTGCGCCGGACCGGGAGGATCTCCCGCGTTTTGATCAGATATTCGTGGAAGGACAGGCGGATATGCACCTCGTCCAGCATCTCCCTGCGCACAAAGAGAAATCCTGCTGTTGTCGGAAGGATCTCTAAAAATTGCAGATCAAGCAATTTTTCCATACAAATAGTCAACCTCTCACAGCAATCGGAATGTTTGATCCGGTTTGCAGGCCCGATCCACTCGGCTCTCAAATTGACACCTTTTCTTGCCGCATAAAAAGGCGAAATTCCCGTTTGACAAAACGGCAGCGTCCTTTCACTGAATGCCCTACGCTTGCATCAAGTATAGGTTTTTGGATGCTCCTTATCTTTTAAATGAATAGGATAGCCCCTTTTTGGTATCCAGCACGATCGTATCCGCATCAATCACGGCAAAGGCGACCGGGCTCCCGTTTTGATCCGTCATGTGCACTGTATGGATGCCGGGGTAAGAAAGCTTGCATGCACCGCCCGCGCGGGCATAGAGTTTGCCCTCCACAAGCTTTTTCTCCCGCCAAATAAGGTCGACGACGAAATTGCCGCGCGCCACAAGCCCTTTGAAGCTGCCGCTTGCCCATGCGTCGGGCAGAGCGGGCAAGAGCTGAATACAGCCGGTGTGGCTCTGCAGGAGCATTTCGGCAATGCCCGCCGTTGCGCCGAAATTCCCGTCGATCTGAAACGGCGGATGCGTGTCCCAAAGATTGTCGAGCGTACTGTGCTTTAAAAGCTCACCGAGCATTTTATAGCTGTGGTTGCCGTCGAGCAGGCGCGCCCAGGCGCAGATTTTCATGGCCTTGGACCAACCGGTTCCACCGTCGCCTCGGTCCTCAAGGGAAACGCGCGCGGCGTGCTGGTATTCCGGTGTTTTCGCCGTGATATGGTTGCCGGGATAAAGGCCCAATAGATGGGATATATGGCGATGATAGCGTTGGACATTTTTCGTTTTGAAGCCGCGATCCGGCCACTTATCCTCCATAAACCATTCTTTAATCTGACCCCATTTGCCCACCTGAAGCGGCTTGAGAAGTGGCAACTGCTTGCGGACGGTTTCCAGCAGGGCCTGGTCGGGCAGATCCTCCCATCCGCTTTCCATGAGTCTCCGCGCCGCATCCAGCACATCCGTATAAAGCTGCCAGACGAGCTCCTGATCATAGGTATCCCCTGCGGTCACCGGTCCGTTTTCCGGGGAAAAGCTCGGCGAGGAAACCATGCGGCCGCTCTTTGCGTCAAAAATAAGCAGCTGTGTCCAGAGCCGCGCGCACTCCTCCATCATCGGATAGATTTCCTTTGCGAGTAAGGTTACGTCGCCGCTGAACGTGAAGCAGTCATATGCATTTTGCATCATCCAAGCACCGTTTGCCGGCGCCCAACCCCAGCGCCAGTCGCTGCCAGGGCCAACCACGCCCATAGGGCTGGTCTGGGTGTGGACCATCCAGCCGGTCGCCTTTGAAGCGTCCGGCTCTCCGTTCGCAAGCCGCTCGCCAATGCCCGCGTATTTTGCCGCGACAATACGGCCCGGCTCCCGCAGCGACTGCAGATGCCGCACCAGCGGGAGGGCGGTCTCGCTCAGATTCGTCGTGTGCGCGAGCCAGTAGTTCATTTGCAGATTCACATTCAGGTGATAGTCGCTCTGCCACACGGGCTGATTCTTAGCATTCCACACGCCCTGCAGATTGGCGGGTAGGCTCCCCACGCGGGAAGAGGCGATCAGCAAATAACGGCCATACTGAAAATAGAGCATTTCCAGAAGCTTGCTTGCCTTGCCCCTTTTGTATCTTTTCAGGAGCTTGTCTGTCGGCAGAGCGGTGCCGTTCTCCTGCCCGACATTGATTTCCACACGGCCGAACAGCTCCTGATAATCGGCCAGATGCGCTCGGTAAAGCGCGTCATATCCTTTTCCCGCCGCCGCCTGCACGCGCTGCAAAACCTGCAGCATGGGATCGATCCCGCTGCGGTATGCCGGAAACCGGTCTTCATAATCCGTCTGCGCGCACAGATATACAACGGCACTGTCCGCATCGCTGACCACCAGGGAATCCTGCCCATGCGGTTTTACCGTTCCTCCGCTGACTGCAATATGGTATGCGGCGGCATAGCGCAGATTGTTTGCCTCCGGGCTGTCCTTTCCGCCCACGCAGCCACGGGGCGAGCCGGTAAGGATGAGCGTATCCGTTCCCTCCAAACAGCAAGAGCCCTTCTGCGCGGATTCCACCCAGAAGCGGAAGCTGATTTTCTCGCTGCCGTCCGCGTCAAATTTTGCAACAAATACATTATCCGGGTAATTCATGAAGCAGGTGCGCGTGTGCCGCAGGCCTTTGCGCTCAAAGCTGACGCAGGAAACGGCGGTGCGCAGGTCGAGCTGGCGGCGGTATTGCTTGCAGGAACGCTCGCGAAGGCCTGGAAACTCAAAAAACATCGTCCCAAAATTCTGATAGGCGCCAAGGCCCGCCTCCGAGCCCTGCAGCCGCTGCATCGCCTTCTGGGCGGCGTCATACTCCTCCGCAGCGAGCATATTCTGGATTTCATGCATCGCCTGGCCGTTGTCATCCCGGGTGTTGCCCAGCGCATATCCGGGCGTACCAGGGCCGCCAGTCCAAAGCGTTTTTTCATTGAACTGAATCTGTTCGCGGCGGATGCCGCCAAAGATTTTTGCGCCCATATATCCATTGCCGACGGGCAACGCCTGCTGCTCCCAGCCCTTATAATCCGTGCGGGCGGGCCTCTCATACCAAAGCACCAGCGCATTCAAGCCTTGTTCGCCTTCCCTGTCATGCTTCATTTTACCCTGTTCTCCTCTCCAATCGTTTCTGATTCTCCTTTAGTATAGCATATCTGCGAAGCGGAGGTAAATATATTTTCCAGTGTTATCCCCGATTTTCGCCAATTCATCCTTTTCAAAAACGTTTGCATGGATGCAAAACGTATCAAGATAGAAGCGCGGTTTTATGCCCGCAAAAATACAAAATGCGAGCCGCAATCGCCGGCTCGCAAATGCTGTTTAAGGTGCGTTTGATGATGCACTGCCATGCCGGGCAGACGAGAAAAGCGTGGTTTTGCTTGTGTAAGGGCGCAAAATGTGCACTATAACCGAAGGCTACAAATGCTTTTCAGGAGCGCGTGAAACGCGCTCTACATACTCCGCCACGCGCCGGGCCGCGTTGCCGTCCGGCCGTCCGAAATGGAAGGCACGGAACTGCTCCAGGCGTGCAAGATCCAGGATGCCATACTCAATCTCGTCCACCAGCTCCGGCATCGTCCGGACGATTTTTCCCGGCACAAACGTCTCATAGTCAAAATAAAAAGGACGGTCCCGCTCATATTCTTCCAGATCAAACGCATAAAAAATACAGCGCTTGCGCAGTAGCGCGAAATCCATCACAATCGAGGAATAGTCCGTTACCAGCACATCGCACAGGAGAACCAACTCGCTGACATCCGGATAGGAGGTCAGATCCACAGCGCCCGTCAGCGTACGCGTGTCTGCATGAACCTGCGGATGCAAACGCACAAGGAGCGCATACTCCTCCCCCAGATGCCGGGTGAACAGGCCGGTATCCAGCCTGGAGAGCAGGTCTCTGTCCTGCTCCGGATCATCCCGAAACGTCGGCGCATAGAGCACCAGCTTTTTCCCCCTGCACTGCGGGTAGCTCTCGTCAAAACGGGCGCGCAATGCAACGAGATCATGCGGGCGAAAGAAAAAATCCGTACGCGGCGAGCCGAGCGGAAGCACCTGTTCCCTGTTCACATGGAATGCGCTTGCATAATGAGGTGCAACGCTTTCGGAGGAGCAGACGACGAAGCTAAGCTTTGCATTCCCAGCCGCCTCCCGTGCGCGGATTTCAGGCGGCTGGTCGATATCCTGCCCAAACCGTTTGAACGCGCCCTCCGCATGCCACAGCTGTGTAACCACCGCCTTCTTGCTCAGGCGGAGGCTGGCAAGCGGCATGAAGTTATCGTTGAGAAAAATATATTTCGAACGGGCCAGTCCATATGCTTTTACGGTAAAGAAGCCAATGGCGCGAAGGATGGAGCGCACCAGCGCGGAAACACCCGCATCCGTTTGCAGGCTCAGGTCTTTTCGCGTGATTTTGACAAAGAAAAATCCCTCGTTCTGTTCCCGAAATGCGCGTTCCATTTCACCGAGGCTATCGTGGAACCCCGCGTTATGCATGGAGATGAGCGCAACCCGTTTCTTCTGCACAGGAAAGATCCGGCATAGGTGAAACACCGCGGCATACAATGTAAAAAAAAGCTGCTTCATGAACAACGCCCCGTTTCTGCCCTCAGGCCATCTTCTGCCTTCTGAAATAGACGATCAGCGCCTGCACCAGCGCGCCGAACGCCGCCTTTTTCACCGCGCCCGGGAGCGGAAAACGGTAAAGATAGCGCAGCAGGCGCGGGTCCAGCATACCGCAGCCGCGCAAACGGGCATGCAACTGTGCACGTGCCTGCTTCCTTGCTGCGGAGAGGAAGCCGCGGTCCGGTAAGACATGCAGATTTGCGCACTCCGCCCACTGCGCAGGGATCAGCCCTGCATCTGCTGTAGACTGTGGAACAAACACCTCAAAGCAGGGCATCGTCTGCAAATAAATGGACTCAAACAGCGATTCCATCTGCTCGCGGGTTCCTTTGGCGGTGACGAAAAAGGACACGCGCGGATGCAAAGCCATCAGCTCCTTGTCCGCAATCAGATCGCGTACCGGAATATCGCTGTTGAAATCGCAAAGCTGCCCAAAGCGCTCCTCCGACATCCGCTCCCGCAGCCTGTGCATGGATTGGGCGATATAGGCGATGCAGTCATCATCCGCCCGCCAGAACAGGCGGTAGAACTGCGCGATCAAGACATAGGCCGTTTTATAGAGCACCTCGTCCAGATAGGCATCCCGGTTGACTCCCGCAGGAGGTGTCTGAAGGGCCTGAGCGGCCGCATCGTAAATCATCTCGTTTGCCGCCATGTAATCTCTAAGCAGCGGTAGACTGATGGTCTGGCTTACAGAAAAGCCCTCCGACGCCACCCGGCGGCGGTAGCGAAGCCAGGCATCCGGACAGCCGCTGATACGCGTGCAGCAATAGGCATAGCGCATATTGAACGCGCCATCCTCTGAATAGCGCAGCGGCGGAAACAGAACGCCGCTTTCCTTGAGATGCTGTGTCAGATACAGCTTATTGCCGACCAGATAGTTCCATAGGAGATCGTAATCATAGGTGCCGATCGTTTCCCGTTCTGAGAGCAGACCGGCATGCTCCTGCCAGCTCGTCCCCGTCCGGCTGAAATTTTGGATTTTACAGATCACCAGCTCCGCGCTGTGGCGTTGAGCCGTGTCATACAGCTTTTCGAGTGTATCCGGCTCGATCAGATCGTCGGAATCGAGAAAATAAATGTATGTTCCGGCCGCCTCCTGAATGCCGCGGTTGCGCGCGGCAGCTACGCCGGCATTTTCCTGGCGGATCGCACGGATCATGGGATATTTTGCGCTGTATTCCCGCAGGATGTCCGGCGTTTCATCGACAGAGCCGTCGTCAACGACGAGCACCTCAATTTCCCGCAGCGTCTGCACAGTCAGGCAGTCAAGCGTTTCCCGCAGATACTGCTGCGCATTATATGCAGGAATCACAACGGATATTTTTGGCGTCAAGCGATCCTCTCCTTCTCATCATCAACCATACAGACAAGCACCGGACGCAAGCGCAAGGTGCGCCGCAAAAATGGATCGATACACATTTTTGCAACACACCCCCATATGCCTATTGATGCGCTTTATCACGAGCCTGTTTCCTTATTTTTCCCATTTCAACACGGTCTTTCCAAAATTCCGGTTGAAATCCAAATTGAACGCGTGGTGGATATCCGCAATCTCGCGCACATTGACCTGAGCGCCCACAAGATTTTCAAAATAATGCCCCAGCTCCTCATGCGTATCAAGCAGCTCAACCGTCTGCAAAAAATCCTTGCGCCCGCTGCGGCTGCTGCCAAACATGCGCAGGCCCTTTTCCAACATCATGCGGGTATTAATCTCAACAAAATTTTCGGAAACGCCCATGATGGCGATCGTACCCTCCGGGTTGATGTGGTCAATAATCTGATTGATTGCGCTGCGGGAGCCGGAGCCTCCGACACATTCAAACGCATGATCCACCCATACGCCGCCATCCAGCCTGTCCACCAGGAAGGTTTCCTGCGCAAAGGTAAAGTAGGACAGCTTTTCCTCCACTGTGCCGAAGATATAGAGTTCTGTTTCCGGATAGAGATAGTGCAGCAACAGTGCCGTGAAAAAGCCGAGATTTCCGTCGCCCCAGACGCCGATCCGGTTGCGCCGCGCATGGGCGATCGAATCGAAACGGGAGATGGTATGGCGGCTGACGCTGATCAGCTCCGTAAAAGAGGCCACCTGCAGCGGAACGGTTTTCGGCGCTGGAACCAGGCGGTCAGGCCGTAGCATCACATAGTCCTGCAAAAAGCCGTCGTACCCGCTGGAGCGAAAAAAGCTCGAACGCAGGTAATTCTCCGCAACAATATCATCCGTCTGCGTCGGCGAATTGGGGATCGGGATCACACGATCCCCGATCTGAAACGTGCCGGTCGGGTCATAGATGACTTCCGCCACGCACTCATGGATAAGCGCCATCGGCAGCTTCGCCTTCAGCGCAGCCTCCGAGCGCATTCCCTGATAATAGCGCTGGTCGGCATGACAGATAGAAAGATAGAGCGGCCGAACCAAAATATGATCTTCGGAAAGGCGCAGCTCCTGGTAGGTCACGTCGATCATGCGCGGGGCGATCAGCTGATAAACCGCATTAATCATCGGCTGCATCTCCCTCCAGCAGCGTTTTGGCAACCTTCAGATCATAGGGATAGGTGATTTTGATATTGAAGACCTCGCCCTCCACCAGGTAAACCGGCTCGCCCTTCATCACAAAGATTTTGCAGGCATCCGTTAGGCTGTCCTTCTCCTCTTGCGTGAGGCTTTCATAGATTTCTTTAAGCTTTTTGGCGCGGAAGGACTGTGGCGTCTGCCCCTGGTACATCTGCGCACGAGGCGGAATGTTGGAAATCTCCGTACCATCCGTGCTTTCCACAATCGTATCCGTAGCCGGAATCACCGTATCGCAGGCGCCGTACTTTTTGGCGGCGGCGATATTTTCCGCAATGATGCGGTGGGTCACAAAGGGGCGCACGGCGTCATGCGTGACGATCACCGTGTCCTCATCCAGCCCATAGCGCTCTTCGATATGACAAAGGGCACGGTAAACGGTGTCGTTTCGGGAGGAGCCCCCCTCGATGACCTCCACCCGATCCGTCTGCCCCAGGCTTTTCACAATCATATTTCGCGTATGCGCCACCCATGCCTTCGGGCACAGGACGATCACCTTTTCAAAAACGGAATTGACGTAAAACTTCTCTACTGTATGCACGATAATCGGCTTACTTCCTAGCGATAGATACTGCTTGGGCGTCTGCGTATTGCCCATCCGGCTGCCGACACCGCCTGCCAGAACTACTGCAAAAACCATGAAACTCACAATCCTTTCTGTACCGAAAAAAGGTTTTCGATAAGGCCGCCTGAATCAAGAAACCAGGCGGCCTTCTATGTTACTTCTTCTCGATCATTTCATCATAAATCGCGCAGACCTCTTCGGTGGTTCCCTGTGCAATAATCTGCCCCTTTTGCAGAAGGATCGCCCGGTTACAGATGCGGCGCACCTGATCTGTATTGTGAGAAACAAATACAACTGTGGTGCCCTTGTCAAACATCTTCTGGATTTTCGCTTCACTTTTCTGACGGAACCGAGCGTCCCCAACGGAAAGCACCTCGTCGAGGATCAGAATCTCCGGATCCACGACCGTTGCCACCGCGAAGCCGAGGCGCGCACGCATCCCGGAAGAATAGTTTTTCATGGGAACGTCAATAAATTCCTGCAATTCGGAGAATTCCAAAATCTCATCATATTTGGTCTCCATAAACTTCCGGGAAAAGCCCATAGTCGCACCGTATAAAAAGATATT
Organism: Ruminococcaceae bacterium UBA1691; assembly: GCA_002320555.1. Classification (GTDB taxonomy): domain Bacteria; phylum Bacillota; class Clostridia; order Oscillospirales; family Acutalibacteraceae; genus Fimivicinus. The sequence continues at coordinate 20,693 of DCJV01000006.1, forward strand.
TTCCTTGCCGGTATAGTTCATATCAAAGCCCGCACCGAGCTCCAGCAGCGGCGCAACTGTGCCGTGAACGGTCACCGTGCCCTTCGTGGGCTTCATCACGCCGGAGAGAACCTTGAGCAGCGTGCTTTTCCCCGCGCCATTAAAACCCAGCACGCCGAGCCGTTCCCCCTTTTCAAGGGAAAATGAAATATCGCGCAATGCCCAAAACTCCGTAAAATGCAGCTTACGGGTCAGAAATTTAATGACATATTCCTTGAGGTTGTCTATCTTTTCCTTATTCAGGTTAAACATCATGCTGACGTTGTCAACATCAATTACCGGATTCCCCACGTTTTCCGCCTCCTAAATGTGTAAAATGAATTTATCCTGATTCTTATAAAACACATAAAATCCGATCAGGAGTGTGACAAGGCTGAAGCCGAGAGAGTAACAGAACCAGTGCCAGTTCCACATCCTGCCGAACAGGACGCAGGAGCGAAACATGGAGACAAGGGAATAGAGCGGGTTTGCCATCAGGGCGAGCTGCATCCATTTATAAAGATGGAGTTGCTCCACCTGATAAAAAATAGGGGTCAGATAAAACAGGAGCATGCAGAAGACATCATAGAGATATTCAACATCACGGAAAAAGACGTGCATCGTCGCCAAGATCATGCCGACGCCCATACACAGGATCAACAAAATCAGCACCGGCACAATGGCGAGAAACACATAGGGCGTCAGGTGCATTTTCGTATCGGTGAAAAGCATGAAGTATCCCATTACCACAGCCAGAACCGTCAGGGAAATGAGGAAGGTGACAAAGGTCGAAATGATATTCGACAGCGGATAGATATACTTTGGTACATAGACCTTTTTAATGATCGATGCATTTCCCAGAATGGAACGCATCGATTTCTTGGTGGCCTGGGTGTAAAATTCATAGAGTAGGCGGCCGCACAGCAAGTAGGTTGGATAATTGAGAATGATCGTTTCATCATGGCCGAAAATCTGGCCGAATACCAGGCTTAGCACGATCATTGTAAGCAACGGCTGTAAAAACGTCCAGAACAGGCCTAGCACGGAATTGCGGTACTGCAGCTTGATATTTTTGTTGACCAATTCTCCAAGCAGGTAACGGTATTTCAAGAAGTTCTTAAAATATTTCTTGCGCGGGGGCTTGGTTGGTTTGCCCGCCGTGGATGATGCCGATGTAACTGCCGTCATTCATAACGCCTCGTTTCTTTACATTTTAGGCCCCTTTGCGGCCGAACCATTTGGTAAAATAAGAGATCATCGAATGGACATGGATCAAAAAAAGCTTTGTATTATGCGCGCTTCCCCGCTCCCACGCATGGTAGACGGTGACCAGCGGATAACAGACGGCTTTCGCATATTTCCGGATCGTACGCGTCAGGTCCGCATCCTCAAAATACATGAAATAGCGCTGATCAAATCCACCTATTTTTTGAAACACAGAGGTGCGCAACAACATAAAGCAGCCAGAGGCATTTTCAATTTCAAAGGGGTGATCCGTCCCCTCGTCGAGCATTGCGTATTCGCGCAGCGTCGAATCGTCCGGATCGTCCCGCTTAAACCGGCTGGCAATGAGGTAACGCAAGGAGGGATTGCGCCTTCCTAGAATCTGCTCCCGTCCGTCCGGGAAGCAAATGCGCGGAGACAGCAGGCCGATATCTTCATGTTCATCCATATAGTGTGCCATTTTGGTCAGCACATCATCCTTGAGAAAAATATCAGGATTGATAATTGCGTGATATTTTGAATTGAGCTTGGGAAGAACCAGGTTATGCCCGCCGCCAAAGCCGTGATTCTGCTTCTCCTGTAAAATTTCCAGTTCAGGAAATTCCTTTGCCGGAAAATGCCGCTGCAGCAATTCAATCGTATCATCTACAGAACCATTATCCACGATATAGAGATGGCACGGCACACCCTTTGTGCATTGAAAAAAGGTTTCAACGGCTTTCACGACGCATTTTCGGTTATTATGCGTTACAATACAGCCTGACACTGTATATTCTTCCATAGATTGTGATCGTTCCTTTCACACAGACCGGACAGGCTCCCGGAACCACAGCACAAAATGCCTATCCAATCGCCTTTTCAGTTTTCCAGCTTTCCTCTGCTCTGATGGGAAAGCAGAGCAAAACGCCCCAGCAGCCGATATGCCAGCAGCAGGCGCCAGCGCAATTTTGTGGAAAACGAGGTCCCGCCGCCCGTTACATTCCCGCCATGACGGCGATAAAAAAGCAGCGGCTCTTCCAAAAATGTTACACGGCCAAGTCTAGTCGCAATCAGTCCGATCCACTGATCATGCATTGGGATATCTGCCGGAAACGGCAGGACGGCCGCACACAGTTCCCTGCGAAATGCCATGCAACAGCCCATAAAGGAATTACGGATCAAATTGTTCCAAAAGCCCGGTTTCGAGCCGTGGATAGCAAAAAAAGACGGCTCTACCGGATGCATGTCCGCGTCTGTCACACAGGCGTCATGCAGCACGAGCAAAGCGCCCTGTTCCAACGCAGCCTTCACCCTTTCGGCCTTGTCCGGCATCCATATATCATCCTGATCGCTGAGGAAAATAGCATCTCCGCCGCACAGGGAAATGGCGTGCGCAAAATTGGCGGTAACGCCACACCCCGGCCCCTGTACGTAACGCACACGCCGGTCCTGCTCGGCTTTCCGCCGTACAATGTCCTCTGTCTTTCCGCCGGGGCAGTCATCGGATACAATGACTTCATCATCCGGCATCAGCTGCGATAAAATAGAATCCAGCTGCGCTTCAATATAAGCTTCTCCGTGATAAACAGCCATCGCAACCGAAATACGCATAGCTATGACCATCCTTTTCATACGAGGCGGAAGTTTTGCGCGGTTTGGCAAAGCCGAATTCCAGCCTGTCTCTTGGGTTAAAAAGCACAACCTAAATGAAAAGCCAACTTTCAATTTTTAATTTCAAGCGATGCGCCTTCCGTCGTACGCCCTTCCGAAGCGTAGTCTAAAAGAGCACTCTTTTCTGCGGGGTGCCGGATAAATACCGGCCCGGACTTAGCGATAAACACAGCGGTGGTAAGCTCGTTTCGCTCCGGACAGATTTACGCCTCATTATAATATTTTTATCCTGATTTTACAAGTATTTTATCTGCATAAAGCAAGCTGTGGGCAAAAAACGTATAAATAAACTGAAAAGGGATTCAAATCATCAAACCTTTCCACTTCTTATACAATTTTTTGCCCGTATCCTAAATTTTTCACAACGAAACCAGGGGCATATCTGCGATACAGATAAGCCCCCGGTCAGAGATTCCCGTAATCTTTTACACGCCGCTGAGCATCTCGATCGCCTTTTGCAGCTGCGCATCCTGATCGTGCGGCAGGATTTCAAGCTGATCAAGCTGCTCCTGCGTCAGCGTTACCGCCACATCCGGCGCAACGCCCACGCCGTCAAAGCTTTCGCTCTTATAAGGAAGGATGGATGCGGTGGTCAGTACAATCGCACCGCCGTCGGAAAGCGTGAAGACCTGCTGCCGCTTCCCGTTGCCCTTGGTCTTTTCTCCGATGAGCTGTGCCTTATCAAAATCGCGCAGATCGCAGGCAAAAAGCTCTGCCGCGCCCTGTGTATTCTGATTGATCAGCACACACATTTGGCCTGCATAGTCCTTTGCGTCGGAGGTGAAGGTTTCCACTGCCTCGCCATCCCTATTGACGGCAACCGCGATGGCCTTGTTCCCCTCTGTGGCGAGCGGCACAAACAGATCGATTGCCTTTGCGGCATACTCCACCATGCCTTCCGAGGTATTGCGGACATCGAGAATGATGCTCTTGACATTTTCCTTGGCAAATGCGTCCAGTGCCTCCTGGCACTGCGTCGCCGTGTTTTCATAAAAGCTGGTAATCCGGATATAACCCGTCGTACCGATCATCTCATAATAGACCGATTTCACGCTGTATCCGCGCATGACGTTTACCGTTTTTTTCTCGCTGCCGCGCTGATAGGTGATGTCAATGCTGGTCAGCTTATCGCCCTCCAGATTTTTGACCATGGTTTCGTAATTTTCCTTCGTCACCGCCGTATCGCCGATCGCAATGATCTGGTCGCCCTTTTGCAGACCCGCATTTTGGGCAGGGGAGCCTTCGTTAACCTCTGCTACGGAGATGGAGCCAGTTTCCGAATTGAGCGCGGCGCTGATGCCAATTCCGGACATTTTGCCATGGATCCGGTTATAAAACGTGACATACTCGTCTGCAGTCATATAATAGCTGTATTCGTCGCCCAGGCCCTGCATATAGCCGCCTGAAAGCTTTGCGTTGAGCAACTGGTCGTCGATCTTTCCAAAGTAATTCTTTCGGACAATATCGTCGAGCTCCGAGAGCCCGGCATACATTTCCTCGCGCTTGGGAAGATCCTCGATCAGCCCGTCATAGGTGTGCATTGCGACGGACATTGTGATGGCAATGGATGCGGTGATCGCAACGAGGATCAGCGCAATCGTCACACCGAGCGGTACTTTCTTATTCATAGGCTAACCCTTTCTTTTATCACTTATAATCCTTCGGGTCGAGATAATTCAGCGGATTATAGCGCTGATCCCCCTCATAGACCTCAAAATGGAGGTGCGGCCCCGTTACATTGCCGGTATCGCCCACCTTGGCAATCACTTGCCCGCGCGTGACCTTATCGCCCTGGGAAACCAGAAGCTTGCTGCAGTGCGCGTAGCGTGTGAGCATGCCGTTGCCATGGTCGATGAGGATGAATTTGCCCCAGGATTTGTCCGTCTGCGCGAGCAGTACGGTTCCGCTCTCCGCCGCAACGATATCATGCCCGTATACGCCGCTGCCACTGATATCGATTCCATAGTGATAGGTATATCCAGCCAGGTCGCGCGGCCCAAAATACGAAGTAATTTGGTGAAAACCAGGCAGAGGCCACAGCAGGTATTTGCTGGTCGTCCCCTGGCTGCTCGAAGCGCTGGACGGAGAGCCGCCTGAATTACTGCTGCTGCCTGAATTCCCGGAGGAAGACGCATGCTCGCGTATGTATGCGGCGATTTTCGCGTCGATTTCGTCCCTGTCGGCCTGCAGCTTTTTCATCTGGCTCCGGTAAGCAGAGCTGTTTTTATCGAGCTGCTGGATATAGGAATTGGTCTTCTGTACATTCTCGTTGATCTCGTCTTCCTTGGCGCTCAGCTGCTGTGCAGAGGCCTGTACGTCCTTCTTGCGGGCAACCAGCGTTTCCTGCTGTGTCTGTAGGGAGGCCTTGTCCGCCTCCATGCTCTTGATCAGCTTATTAAATTCCTCGAGCTCTTCAGATAGCTGGTTGGCAAGCTCTGTATCATGCTTCGCCACGCCGCGCAGCAGTTCGGTACGGGTCAGAAAGGTTTCGAAATCTCCCGCTTCCAGCAGGAATGCCAGCTGTGTACCGCCGCCGGACATATACATAGCGCGCATACGTTTTTTCAGCAGCTCAAAGGTCTCCTCGATCTGCTTTTGCTGATCGTCGGCCTTTGCCTGCGTCTGGGTGATTTTCGTATTCAGGCTCTCGATCTGCCGGTTCAGACTGCTGATATCGCTGTTGAGCAGGCCAATGCGTTCCTGCAGAACGTCCGCTTGCTTCTGAGTCGCTTCGACCTGCGCGTTGAGCGTGTCGATATAGGCCTGCTGGTTTTCCATATCGGAAGCAATGGCGTTGAGTTTCTTTTTATTTGCTGCAATCTGCTGCTCAAGCTGGTTATATTCGTCCTGCAGATCCTCAATATTCGCCGCCTTTGCATAGGGCATACGCCCCGGGCCGAGCAAAAACATGCCCAAGGCAAGACAAGTGCAGAGAAACGAGCGAAACGCTCTTTTGGCCTTATCCAAGGCTTCCACCTCCATCCTTCAGATAACGTTTCATCGAAATGGTACAGCCCACAACACCCGTCAGGAGGCCGAGCAGGACGAAGCCGAGCAGCATCCATCCCACATAGGATCCAAACGGCACAGCGCCCATGCCAAAGATATCCAAAAAGCCGCCGAAGGCTTTGACGGCAAGCGCATAGAGCCCCCATACAGCGCCGAGGGAGAGGAAGCCGGAGAGCACGCCGATGGCCATGCCTTCCACCATAAACGGCCAGCGGATGAATCCATTGGTGGCGCCGACGTCCTTCATGATACTAATTTCCAACCGGCGGCTGAAAATGGTCAAACGCACCGTGTTGGACACGATAAACAGAGAAACAATCAACAGCATGCCAATGATGACCAGGGCGATCGCCGTAATGGATCGGCGCATTTCCATCACCTTCCCGGCAAGCTCGCTGTTCTCCTGTATAGAGATGACGCCGGGCAGCTTTTTCAAGCTCTCCACCGTTCCCTTGAACCGGGAAAGGTCGTCCACTGTCACACGGTAGGCATCGGGCAACGGATTCTCGCCCAGGCCTTCCAGCAAGGCGGCATCGTCTCCAAGGCTCTCCATCTGCTGATCCCATGCGGACTCCTTGGAGATAAATACACAGTCCTTAATATTCGGAAGGGCTCTGATCTCCTCGCCTAACTTCTCCGCCTGCGCATCGTCGGCGGTATCCTCCAGGTAGACCATCACAATATTCTGATCCTCAATGTGGCCCAGAATCCCATTGATATTGATAAAGATCATCGACGCACAGCCGATGATAATCATACACGACATTAATACGGCGATAGATGCAACGCTCATCAGCCGGTTCGACCAGAGGCTGCGGAAGCCTTCCCTGGTCAGATACGTAAAACTGCCACCTGTTTTCATATGGCACCTCCCGTCTGAGCCGCGTCGGAAAGCGGCTCGATGGGTTCCTGCGCAATCATTTCCGCAGGCGACTCTTGAGCGTCCTGCGCCGCCGTATCACCGACGATGCAGCCATTGCCCAGCGTAATGACGCGGCGGTCGAATGCACGCACCAGCTCATGCTCATGCGTGACCATGACGACCGTCGTACCCATCTCGTTGAGGCAGGTCAACAGCTTTACCACCTCATAGGACATCGTAGGGTCGATATTGCCCGTAGGCTCATCCGCGATGATGAGATTGGCATTGTTCGTCAGCGCCCGCGCAAGGGCGACGCGCTGCTGCTCGCCGCCGGAGAGCTCCTCCGGATAGCAGGAGGTCTTCGTCATCAATCCCACCAGGCGCAGGACAAACGGCACACGCTGCCGGATTTCTACCGGACGCGCGCCGATGACACGCATCGCAAAAGCAACGTTGTCATACACCGTCATCTTAGGAATCAGGCGGAAATCCTGAAAGACCACGCCCATCGTACGGCGTAGCAGCGGAATTTCCTTCTTTTTCATGGTGGCCAGGTCGAATGACCCGACGCGGATAGTACCGCTTGTTGGCATCTCCTCATGCATAATGAGTTTGAGGAAGGTGCTCTTGCCGGCGCCAGACGCGCCGACGATAAATACAAACTCGCCCTTTTGAATATGTAGGCTTATGTCTTTGAGTGCCATGGTGCCGTTTTCGTACGTTTTAGAAACGTTGTGAAACTCAATCACTGCGCACAATCCTTTCTTCGCATAGGACGCCCAAGATCATTTCCCCTCCACAGGAACCGGCGGCCGCCTTGCCTGATACAGCAGGGGCACGTCCGGAAAATCCAAAGGCACATCCTAAGGAATCACCCCCCGGCAGAGCCGTCCGCCGGGGGGATGACAGCCGGTACCGGATCAATACTTTACCGGGTTGGAATCCAAATATTTTTTGACCATCAAGGCCACTTTAAAGACGATCGCATCATCAAATTCGCGCAGGTCGAGGCCCGTGAGCTTCTTGATCTTTTCCAGGCGGTACACCAGCGTATTGCGGTGTACAAACAGCTTGCGGGACGTTTCGGAAACATTCAGGTTGTTTTCGAAGAAGCGCTGGATGGTGAACAGTGTCTCCTGATCAAGATTCTCAATCGAACCGCGCTTGAAGACCTCGCGCAGGAACATGTCGCACAGCGTCGTCGGCAGCTGATAGATCAGGCGCGCGATGCCGAGATTGTCATAGCTGACAATGGTCTTCTCCGTGTCGAATACCTTCCCGACCTCAAGGGCAACCTGCGCCTCCTTGAAGGAACGTGCGAGCTCCTTGATACCGCTCACAGTCGTGCCGATACCGACGAGGGCGTGCGTGTAAAACTCCGTTCCCAGAGAATCGGCGATGGAACGCGCAAGCTTTTCAAGATCCTTCGGCTCGATATTGGCGCGCACCTCTTTGACAAGCGCAATATCCGTTTCGTTGATATTGATCACGAAATCCTTGGTCTTGTCCGGGAAAAGGTTTTGAATAACGTCATAGATGGATACGTCGTTGTGCTCCAGAATCCGGATCAGCAGAACGACACGGGTTGCATCGTTATTAAAGCGCAGCTCCCTCGCCTTGAGATAGATATCCCCGGGAAGAATATTATCGAGAATAACATTTTTGATGAAGTTGCTGCGATCGTACTTTTCATCATAATACTGCTTTATGCTGCTCAATGCAACGGCAATTATATCCACATAACGGCGGGCAATGTCATCCGTGCCTTCTACAAAGACGGCGTATTCCGGATGCATATGGGTGCCAAACGCGCGATAAGTGAAGGAATCGATCGTTACCACCTCACCGCCGGTAAAGACTTCGGAGAGGGACGACTCGTGTACCTCGCCGATCCGGCCGAGTTCGCTGCAGGAGATGATGGTGCCGGTTTCGTCAACCACGCCGACCATGCGGTCAATGGCGTCCTTCATCTGGTGAATCACGCCTTGGAACAATCTGTTTGACATAAAATAGCCCCCTATGCTTCATTGATTTGGCTTCATAAAATTTTTATACATTATGCCCATGGCCTCGTTATACATTTTACACAATCCACTAGTCCTTTGCAAGTTTTTCTGCAAGAAAAGTTATGGAATTTCAAAAAAAATCCCTCATCCACCCAAATATTTCCTTTTTTCTATTGAGATTCTACAACAAACAAAAGGCTTTCTTGGCGGTTTCTACGAAATAATAAGTTTGTATAATTTCACAATAACTTTCCACCCGAGCAGATTCATAGGAATTTCATACAATATAGGGCTGTACGGCAAAAAAACGCTGTACAGCCCTATGGCAATCACTATCGGATTATGACCTGCCAAACAGCCCCGCTGTGCGCAGGGGCACCACGCGGTCCACCGGATACAGGCATCTGTTGAAGGGCATCGTGCTGTATTTCGTCGTGGCGGACTCAAACAGGCAATAGGTAATACGTTTCGTCACGAAAAATTTTCTCCAGCATCGGCGGCAGGGCCATCATGTGCACAGCCTCGCCCAGGCGGATCTCCATAGATAGGAAGGCTCGTAATAAGCCGCAACATTATTTTTGCTATATCTGATAGCCTTCCTTTCCGTGCGGGAATCAGCGCTTCTTTCCGCTATGGCCTGATATAACGGCTCAGCCACTCGTCAAGCACTGCAATATATTCCTCCGGGCTGTACGTCAGCGACTGCCCATGATTTGCGCGGGAAAACGCATGCTTCTCCCGCAGGGAAACGGGAGCCGCATCGTACAGCCGCTGCATCATGGAAAAGGGCACAAAGGTATCCGCTTCCCCATGGATAAATAAGATCGGCGTTTTGCTCCGCGCCACCTGCCGGAGCGCACTGGCCTCCCTGAAATCATAGTAACCGTGCAGACGCGCCGTCAAACGCGCCGCCGAAAGAACCGGCTCGCGTGGCAGATGGAACATCAGATCCAGCAGATGCGCAAATTCATCCTCCACACTCGTATATGCGCAATCGGAAACCGCGCATTTTACCTGCGCGGGAAGCGTCTCGCCGCAGGTCATGCAGACGGTTGCGCCACCCATGGATACACCGTGCAGGACGATCTGCGCATCCTCCCCGATCCGCTCGATGATCTCCTTAAGCCAGACCAGCTCGTCCAACCGGTCCGTCCAGCCCATGCCAATGAATTTTCCTTCGCTTTTTCCATGCGCGCGCGCATCAGGAATCAGCAGGTTGTAGCCACGCTCCCAGTATATCTGGGCGAAATTCTGCATATGCCGCCCTTTGCCGCCATAACCGTGCAGCAAAAGAGCAACCTTCTTCGATGGGTTTTGCACCTGGCGGAACCAGGTGCCGCTCAGCCGCACGCCGTCATGTGCAAGCACGGAAAGCGGCTGGCCTTCATGCCTCTCCCACCAATCTTTTTCAAAACGGGGATTCTGGAAATCCTCGGCCGAAACTGGAATAAATTTCATTGTAAAGCTGCCGGGCGCCATCATCGGCTTTTCTCTGCGCTTGAGGGCAAAGGAAAAAAGCCCTTCCCCTGCGGCCGCCAGCGCCGCACAGCCCGCTGTACCGGCAAGCAGAGCGGCTTTCCAAATTTGTTTTCTTTTCATTGTGCAAACTCCTTACTGTTTGTGAGAATGGATTTTCCTCTTCCTCTGACCAATCCGAAAATCGCATTCAGGTCTTTTTCTATCTGCGCTCCGGTCATACGCAGTTTTTCTTCCGACTGCTGTCCATTGGGAATCAGGATGCACTGTGTCCCAAGCTCCTGTGAAAGCTCATAGTCATGCACCATATCTCCCACGGATAACGTCCGCTCCGGGCAAATGCCCAGCTTTTTAAACAGCGCACGTGCCCGCTCGATTTTCCCTTCTGAGATGTAATTCCCCGCGCCGCTGACCGCCTCAAAATAATCCTCGATGCCAAAGCGCCTGAGATATCCATGCAGCGTAGCCTCGTGAAAGGAGGATACAATGATTTGCCGCACTCCGCTTTCATGCAGGAACTTCAGCGTCTCCCGCGCGCCCCGCATCAAATCGGCCGACTGGACATAGCGGTCATACCCCTCCATAAAGCCAGAGGCCAGCTCCGCAAAGGGCGTCTGTTCAAAATCGAAGAGCTTACGATAGTAATTGATGACTGGAATGTCAATCATTTCGCGGTATTCCTGCCGCGAGGTCAGGGGCTTACCATAACGGGACAAAAGATCATTCATTCCTGAAACAGCTGCGTCCACATCGTCGAGCAGCGTGCCGTTCCAATCCCAGAGCACCGTATCAATTTGCAAATTGCTTCCTCCTGCCTTACAGCATTCCCAGCGTCTTCAGACCACACCTGCCGCAGTCCATGATGCTGTCGCCCCAAAAAGGATGGCCTGCCCTGCCTCAAAAACGCTTGCATTTGAAATCCTCCAGGGATTCACACTTCTACAAAGCTGACGCGATTTCCATGCGCTTCGATCAGCCGGCAGATATCTGCAAACCGCAGAAAAACCGTGGCATGGTTGTCATTTGGATGAAAGCCGACCCTTTCCAGCCCCTGCAGGTCTCGGTCAAATACGACCTCCACTGCACACTGCCTATCATTGATCACGCCGATAGGCGTAACGGAACCTTTTTTCAGCCCCAGATATCTCTCCAGCCGGTCTTCAGAAGCAAAGCTCAGGCGCGAACTTGGTAGCTGACGGGCGATGGCCTTCAGATCCGCCTTTTTATCGCTGCGGATGACGACGAGAATATGGCGCTTGCCGCAATTGTCCCTCAGGAACAGGTTCTTGGGAATTTCACCGTGCTCGAGAATCCCCATCGAAGCGATTTCGTCCATCGTCCCCGCCGCCGGATGGCTGACCACCTCATAGGGAATATCCAGCTGTTTCAGCGCGTCAAACGCCTTCTGCTGCGCTTCTAAGTCCGGTTCCATCCCTATTCCTCCATATCAGCATATTGATTCGCATATCTTTTGTTGTAGTACGGCTGAATTATAGCACAATTCCGCCTTCTATCCAACCAAAAACGCGCATAATCATCGAAAAAGGGCGTGTCGCAGAAGGGCAAAATCTGCGGCACGTCCTTTTGGATATTATGAAACATTAGCATCGGTGCACAGGGGCAACAACGGTTTTGCCGAGGGCCTCTGCCGGCGTTATCCTCCTCGCCTTCCTTGCCTTTGCTTTTATGTCTACCGAGAAATCTTACGCAGCGCTTCGAGCGCGGCGTCATAGTCCGGATGGCTGGTGACCTCCGGAACATATTCCGCATAGGCGACCATCCCATCGTTATCCACCAGGATTACGGCGCGGGCCAGAAGCCCCAGTTCCTCCATCCGGGTGCCAGTGGCCTTTCCAAAGCTGTGATCCCGGTAATCGGACAGGGTCTGCACCTGCTCCACGCCTGCCGCGCCGCACCAGCGCGATTGTGCAAAGGGAAGATCCAGACTGACCGCATAGATTTGTACAGCTGGAAATGCGGCGGCAGCCTCATTGAAGCGCCGCACCTCCTGATCACATACGCCGGTATCGAGGGAGGGGATGGTGAGAAACACACGCACGCCAGATAAATCCTTTCCGCGCACCAGCTGAAGATTGTTGTCCGTCAGCGTGAAATCGGGCATCGCATCGCCGGGTTGAAGCTGTTTTCCGCAGAGGGTGATTGGGTTTCCTTTGAACGTAACGGTCATTGAGCATTCCTCCTGAATTTCATTGCGATAGAAGCGATGGGCGCGAGTGTATTCTCTTCCAGAGAAAACTGCGAGATATATTCGTCGACCGAATTTTCTGCTTCCATAGCGTTCCGCCCCCTTTTGCCTTAGTATCGGCGAAAGAGGGCGGGAAAATACGGAGCTTTCGTTATTGTTTTTGCATTTCGGAGCCTTTCAGGGCAGGTTCAGAGACGCATTGTGTCAGCGTCTTCCTTTGTGCGATGGATGGTTCCTCTTGGATGATGAGGGGGCGCGTAGATGGAGGAGAGCCTCAGCGGACAATTTCCACTATTCACTATGTTGTGCCATGTGCCTGCCGGCACAAATACTCCATCTCCACGGCAGAGGTTTTTGCGGGTCTCCATACGCTCTTTGCAGGGCCCCATCATGACGGCGGCTTGCCCAGCCTCTACTCGTATGAACTGATCGGTGTCCGGATGTATCTCCACACCGATTTCACCGCAAACCGGGATACACATCAACGTCATCTGTAAATGGCATCCCGTCCATAAAGCCGTGCGGAAGTTCTGATTCCGCTGTGCCGCCCGTGCGATATTAACGGCATACGGCTTCGGGCCGTGGTCGGTCTGGTTTGCATTAGCCGTGCTTCGTGCTGTTTGTTCCTGTCTGTAGAAATGTTCCATATGATTCTCCTTTCTCGGTTCTCCATAACAGAATATGCTGCTTTGTGAGGAGTGGTGCGGCAAAATGGGCCAGCAGGAGACGCCCCGCCGGCCCATTTCTGTTTCATGCACTTTTGGGATGGATGCAGCCTCTTGTTATACATACAGGCTGAGCTGGTTGTTCTGGTCGCACAGGCCCAGGTAGACCTCTTTTGCAGAGTGGTACCCCTGAAGCTCCAGCTGCTTCTGGAGCCACTGTTCGTCAAGCCCCTTTCGATGGAGGTTTTCGCCCATTATTTTGCCATCCATAATTAGCTCGGTAAAGATAAAAGCGGGCGGCGGTGTCAGGCTGAGATCATCCGGTGTGGCGGGCCGTTGCCCACTGGTCGGAAGGATGGTCAGCTGGCCGTTGTACTCAAATATCGCCGTCTGAATGGCGCTCAGATCGAAATAGCCGGACTGGCGGCACAGAACCAGGAATTCGCTCAGATCCAGCCTGGCTTTTTTCATATTTTTCCTGTAGAGCTTCCCGTCGTTCATCAGGATGGTGGGCGTACCATTGATGTATTTGCGTATCCGGGAGAATTTGTGGGTCAGGATACTCAGGCAGATGGTGATCAGTCCATACACGATCATGGCAATCAGCGGCTTAATCGGATTTTCCAGCTCGGTGGCAAGCTCTGCCGCAATGGAGCCGATGGTGATCCCGGTGATATAATCGAACAGATCGAGTTGGACGATCTGCTTATGCCCCATGAGCTTTGCCAGAATAAACAGAGTAACGGCAGATAAAAGGGCTGTCAAAATGACTTTCAATGGTTCCATAATGTTCACCTCATCCCTCAGTGTTTCACCATATCATCAAAATAAACAGGGAAGAGATGATTCTTTGAAAAATTGATATCTTTTTATTTCCAATTTGAATAAAATTAAAAATCCGATTATCCACTAAAACATTGTATGATAGGAGATAAGAACTGATTTTACCACCAATTCGCCACTTATGAATAAGTTTAAACTGAGATTTTATTTTTTCTTCTGGTAGTGGCAATCACATACTGAACCGCCCCCCGCAAGTGTCTGCTCCCTTGTAAAAACCGTATTCGTCAGTTTTGCCATTCCATAATCATATCTGCATAAGGCAGGAGTTGCTTCTGGAATCCCAAGCTGATTCATCATATGCCAAATACCGCATTTATCAAAAATTGCATCGAAACTTTCCACTGTAGGACCTTCATGCACTTTAAATCTCCATGTATAAGGATTGGATGAAAGC
>DCJV01000049.1 GCA_002320555.1 Ruminococcaceae bacterium UBA1691
TTGCTTTTTCTATTATAGGCGAGTGAGTGTTTTCTGTCAATCCAAAAATCCCATTTTTTAATTTGCCCTTGTTTTTTCAGCAGGGGCGACAATCTCTTTTCGGATTTTTGCCCAAAAATTTGTGCATCCCCACAGCAACGCTATTCCTTCTCTTCTTTTTCCGGCTTTTCCTGCACCACGCGGATCTCCATCACGCGCCGCCCGTCCGTTTTGGTAACCGTCACATGCAGGCGCTCGTAAGTAAATCGGTCTCCTTCCACGGGGATACGCCCGAGCTCCTCCATCACCCAGCCGCTGACGCTGACATAATCGCGCTCTTCGTCGATGGAAAACAGCTCGAACATTTCCTCCAGATTCGCGCTGCAGGAAATCGTGTAGCTTCCGTCCGCATTGAGGTGAAATTCTTCGCTGACCTCGTCATGCTCATCCCAGATTTCACCCACCAGCTCTTCGAGAACATCCTCGAGCGTGACGATGCCTACCGTCCCGCCGAATTCGTCCACAACCACCGCCATATGGGTCGCAGCGTGCTGCATCTGATTAAGCAGGCGAGAAATCGGCATATTCTCCGGCACCCAGATAACCTCCTGCATCATCTCGGAGATTGGATGTCCGTCATCCCAGCAGTAAGAATAAAAGTCCTTTTCATGGATCACCCCGCGGATATCGTCCAGATTTTCGTGATAGATTGGCAGCCGGGAAAAATGGTTTTCCTTAAAGGTCTTTGCAATCTCCTCCAAGCTGTCCGTATCCTCGACCGCCACGATATCCACACGGGGCGTGAGAATGTCCTCTGCGTTGAGGTCGTGAAATTCGATGGCGGAGCGGATGAGCTTCCCCTCATGCGCGTCGATACCGCCCTCGTTTTCCGCCTCGCCAACGATAGTCATCAGCTCTTCTTCCGTGATGCCCTGATCGTCTCCACCCTTAAAGATGCGCAGCAGTAGCTTTTTCCACTGGGTAAACAGAAAATTGATCGGTTTGAGGATAATGATAAAAAAATGGAGCAAAGGCGCAAACACCATCGCGATTTTTTCAGGCCTCTCCTTCGCCAGGCTTTTCGGTGAGATCTCACCGAAAATTAGCACCACCACCGTCAGCACAACGGTGGAAACCGGCACGCCTTTTTCCCCCATCCAACGGGTAAAGAGCACTGTCGCAATGGAGGCTGCAGAGAGGTTTACGATATTATTGCCGATTAAAATGGTCGACAGAAGCCTGTCGTAATCCTCCGTCAGCCGCAATACCAGTGCGGCTCGCTTGCTGCCCGCCGCAACCATATTTTTCAGGCGGATTTTATTGACGCAGGAAAAAGCGGTCTCTGTGGACGAAAAATAACCGGACATCAAGATCAAAAACAACAGAACTACCAGCAAGATAATACTGCTACTGTCCATCTAGGACCATCACTCCAATAAAAAGATATTTCGGGTATATATAAATTTTATTTTATCTAATTCTATTTCCTTTTTCAAGAATTTTTTCTCGACTCCGGTCGGCCATCCCACAAACGGCTTTCGGTTGATTCGGAGAAGAAACTATGATACGATACAGAAAAGGCTTTTTACCTTAATCAGAAAGGATGTGACGGCTATGCCAAAACGCAGAGACTATATCTCCTGGGATGAATACTTCATGGGGATCGCCCTGCTTTCCGCCATGCGCAGCAAGGACCCTTCCACACAGGTGGGTGCCTGCATTGTCAACGCGCAGAATAAAATCATGTCCGTTGGTTACAACGGCCTGCCGCTCGGCTGCGACGACGACGCTTTTCCATGGGAGCGCGAGGGGAACGATTTCGATACGAAATACCCCTATGTTTGCCATGCGGAGCTCAACGCCATCCTCAATAACGCAGGCCGCCCGCTCGACGGCTGCAAAATTTATGTGGCGCTCTTCCCCTGCAACGAGTGTGCAAAGGCCATCATCCAGTGCGGCATCCGGGAGGTCATCTATATCTCCGACAAATATGCCGATTCGGTTGCGGTACGCGCTTCCAAGCGGATGTTTAACGCGGCAGGCGTTACCTATACGAAGCTCACCGGGCTTCACGACGAGCTGACGCTCAATTTCCGCGAGGAAGATATTTAGAATTCAATGGAGAAAAAACATAAATTATGAAAAAGAAACAGATCCTATTTGCCAGCTTGGGATGTCTGCTTGCGCTTTTCCTGATTTTCGGCAGCAGGCTGGTAAAGGCAGCCGTCCAGCCCCTGCTTTTGCCCGCGTCCGTTTCCCTGAATGAAACGCCGGCTGCCAAACAAATAACCCTTCGGAAAAATGATTATGTTGTCTTCGGGGCTTATCAGGGCGAGCCCATCCTCTGGCAGGTGCTTCGCATGGAGGATGGCAACCCCCTGCTTTGGAGTAGCCGCATTCTATGTTTCAAAGCGTTTGACGCCTCCGGAATGGATGCGGTGTACCACAAGGGAACGGACTACACCGCACAGGGATCCAATTCCTGGGTGGACAGCACTCTGCGGCAATGGCTCAATTCCTCAGAGCAGTCCGTGCCCTGGACGCACTGCCCTCCCACGGAAAAGAATGTACTGGACGGTCTGAATCCTTACGCGGACGAGCCGGGCTTCCTGACGGGTTTCTCAGAGGCCGAGCAGTCTCTGCTGGCGCCCCGCAACGGGGACCTTGTCTTTTTGCTCAGTCAAACAGAGCTGAGCAAATGGGTTCCAGCCGCAAAGCGAACGAAGAAACTAACCCATACCGCTGGTATGAAAGACAGGTCGTCGTATCTGAACCTGCCCATGAGCTTTGAATGGTACTGGACCGCTTCGCCTGCGATTTCCAACCGCACCGGCGTTACCGCCGTGACCACGTCCGGAAGCTTTTATAAAGACCCGGCCTATGACGGCCATACGGGTGTATGCCCCGCCGTACTGCTACAAAGCCGGACGGTACTGGCCGCCGGGGACGGAACAGAGGCCAATCCCTATCAGATCGGGAGGGTTGCGAAATGAAGCGGATGAAAGAACGCTTTTGGAATCTGCAGCAGTCGCCCTGGTTCCCGCTCGTGATCTATGGGGCCGTCATGCTTGCCTTCTGCCTGTTTTGCACTCGGCTTTTTCTCAAAACGGATGACGGCAACTTTACCGGGATGCTGCTCGCACCCGATTTTACGTTGAAAGGCTTTCTGACCGAACGGTATCTCACCTGCTCCGGGCGCACGGTTGGTGAATTCCTTCTGATGGTATTTTTAAAGGCCCCGCTCATTTGCTGGAAACTCGCCAATTTCGGCATGCTGCTTTCCATCGCTTATTTTTTCTGCAGGCTATATACACTTGCAGCAGGGGATATTCCACTGCGCGAGCGTATCCTGTTCGCAAGCCTGTCCCTATGGATGATTTTCTTTTTGTCTTTAAATTCGCCCGCCTTTTGGTTTTCTGCTTCCTTCTTTTACGCCTGGCCGATGGCGGCGATGCTTTGCACCCTTTCCCCGCTTGTGACGCTTCTGTTCGGCGGAAAGGTACGGTATGGGTTCCTGCCGCTCTGGTGCCTCGCTGCAGTGCTTGCTGCTTCGCAGGAGCAGTCCTGTGTGCTGACGCTTACCTTCTTTCTGATTTTGTTTGTAGCGCTTTGTATCAAAGAAAAGCGTTTCCGGTTTCTCTTTTTACCGCAGCTCTTCCTGATTGTGGTGGAAACCGTATGGATGTTGACCGCGCCCGGCGCATCCGTACGTTCTGCGGGCGAGGCCGCCGTTTCCTATCCGGAATTTGCGCAGCTTTCCCTTTTGCGCAAGCTGTGCGGTGGTTTTATCAATCTTTTGACCCATCAATTCTTTTATATTCAGCTTATCTCCATTTTGCTGCTCGCCTTTCTCGGCATGGCCCTGTATCAGGTATTTCCGAAAAAATGGCTCAAAATCCTGCTCGCCGTCTTGAATGGGATTCATGTTTTTCTGTGCGTCCCCTTCAATCTCCTCATGGCTGCGACGCAGCGCGGCGGCTTTCAATGGCTCAACACTGCCTTCACAGGGAACCGCCTTGGTTGGGCCGCCTATCTTACGATCGCGCTCGGTTCGCTGTGTATCCTTGCCTGCGCGGGCATCAGCCTGATCCTGCTGATTGCAAAGCGGGATGCGGTGCATGCGGGCATCTTCCTATGCCTCATGGCGGCCTATGCCAGCGCGATGACGATCAGCTTCTCCCCCACGATCTATTCCTCCGGGCAGCGCGTTTTTTTCTATACAGATATCCT
>DCJV01000026.1 GCA_002320555.1 Ruminococcaceae bacterium UBA1691
TCTGGCGACAAACGGGAAGGTGCATGCGTGGTTTTTGGTAGCGTTATAAAGAGTAAAATCGGAATCTGCTGGTGAGCGTAAAGAGCTCGCCGGCAGATTTTTTTGATTGGAGCCAGGCACGCAGTGAAGTGGGGTTGCAACCGGTGGGGACGTTGTGGCGGGAGGTTGCTGACGGCGTACCGTTATCCAACTTGCCAGATCATCGGGCAGAATGATATAGATTTCATATACAGACATTTCAAATAAAAATGGAAAATATTAATTGACATATGTAGAAAAAGGTGATATAAGGGAATGGTAGACGATTCCAATGCAGTATTTCGCTGGAAATAAAGGTGCATAGTAAATGAGTAACAAATTAAAAAAATGATGTCGATTTTGCTGATCGCCAGTATGGATATACCTGGGAGAACGCAAATCCGGATCGGTATTTTAATAACTACGCATATTTTAATATTAAGAAAACCTCTTCCGGCAGTACATCGATAGCGGGCGATTTGGAGACCTATTCCAGAACGTTGGTCTGACCATAAATCGTTCATAAAATTTGATCGACAGATCTGACAGAAGCGCTCTTGGACGAATGGATAGCCAGCGTACAAGAGCGCTGATTTTGAGGGAATAGAATCATGAAAGCTTATACAGAAACTTATTTTTTTGTGGTATTATCCATTCTCTACTTGATCGGCCTGAGCATCGCTATCATCAAAAGGAAATATAAGCTGCGTCAATATATCATCTCGGCCGTTCTGTTTCTGGCAACGGCGACCTTTATCGTATCCATGCTTACTACCGTTTATACGGAAGGCTTTCTAGGTGATCGAGTCGTATTTTTCTCCAGAATCCCTCTCGGGAATCTGTTCCTGCCCTTTGCCACAGAGGAGATCGCTCAGGAATTTCGCCCTCTTTTTTATCGCTATTTTGCGGTTACGGCGGCTTTTGCTATTTTTTGGGGCTTTTTCATCCCCTTCTTCCAGAAAAGGCCTTCTTACCGCAAGCTGATGTTGATAAGCATTGCAATTTGGGTGCCCGCCGAGGTGGTTTTTTGGCTTTTGTGCTATAAGGGCTATAGCGAGGCAGTATTCGATACAGGGTGCTTTATCGTATTGCTGGCCGGTTTTTCCCTGGGTTATGGGTTATATCATTTGTTATATGGAGCGAAAAAGGAAGCTGTCGGAACGGCAAAGGAGGCGTCTGCATGATCCGGACAGAGAATCTTCGAAAATCGTATCAACAGGGGGAGACCAAAATCCCTGCGGTTGACGGGGTTTCTCTGCAGATTGAGCAGGGAGAGTTTATCGCCATTGTGGGCAAGAGCGGCTCCGGGAAATCGACCCTCCTGCATCTGCTGGGCGGCTTGGATACGCCGACAGAGGGTTCCGTTTTCTATGATGATGTCAATCTCAGCCAGCTCAAAGAAACACCGTCGGCCCGTTTCCGCCGCGTACATATTGGATTTGTTTTTCAGGAATATCATCTGATCCCGGAGCTGACCGTGCGGGAAAATATAATCTATCCCGCTCTTCTTGCAAAGAAAAAAGTGGATGAAGATTATCTCGGCCAGCTTATTTCCACCCTGGAGCTGGACGACCGCGTGACACATCTTCCCTCCCAGCTTTCCGGCGGGCAGCAGCAGCGCACTGCGGTAGCGCGCGCTTTTATCAATCAGCCTGAAGTGGTTTTGTGCGATGAGCCAACAGGAAATCTGGACTCGCACTCCGGGAAAGCGGTGATGGAGATGATCGCGTCTCTGCGCCGGCAGTTTCATCAGACCGTGGTTGTGGTGACGCATGATATGGAGTTTGCACAGACGGCCGACCGAATCCTGACGATCCTCGATGGAAAAATTGTATCATGAGAGGGCCCGTTTGAAAGGAAATTTCAAACGGGTTTCATACCGTTCCCCTCAGAGGCGAAAATTTCATAATTGCCAAAATGGGATCGATTCACCAGCCTATGAAAGGAATGACCACTAAAAATGAGTGTGATTGGTTCTCTGGCGGTCAAGCACCTGAAACGCTCTTGGAAGCAGGCACTGCAGGTTATTTTGGTTTATCTGTTGTGTACGTGTTTTTTCATTGCAGAAGGGATGACCGTATATAGCTATATACAATCTGCCGGGGAAGAAAAAATAGATACGTTCGGGGAGCAGAGCGGCTTTTTATCCGGCTGCACTGCCGAAAATGTACAAGCACTAAAACAGCTTGATTCCGTTCAAAAGGTGGGCGTCATCCGGAGCGTTGCCATTCATACAATACCGGATGCCGTTTATGGAAATCAAATCATAGCGGGAACAGCCGATGAAACAGCGCGCAGCCTCTGCCATATTCGAACGGCGAGCGGTAGATTACCGGAAAAAGCGGATGAAATTGCGCTAGAGCGCTCCGCACTGGCCCGCCTGCGTGAAGAGATAGAGGTTGGGGACCGTTTGGAGTTGACATTTCAGACAGCTGATGGCCGGCGGGATAAAAAGAATTTTACAGTAGTCGGTATTTTAGAGGATTTTTCTTCTCTGCAGATTCCGGAAGATTCCACACTCACGCTTCCCAACGTGCTGATTTCGGAAGCGTACCGTGATGCTCTGCAGGCCGGGGAGGAGCCTGCCGTCTGCCCCGTGTTGATAACGGACGAAAAGGCGGCGGGGCAATTGCTGGAGCGTTTTGTAAAAGAGGGCGTTGGGACAGCTTATGCGCTCAATCCATTGCTGACAGGGCAGGGGGAGCTCCCCTTTGAGATCAATACAATGGGGTTCGTTCTTCTGGCAGTGACCGGATTCTTTTGCCTGCTGATGCTGTATTGCCTTTCTGTTATCATGCGGAAAAATCGCAGACAGCGTATTGCACTTTTAAAGGTGGCCGGGTTTACCAGGGGGGAAGTGCTCCTCTATTATGTGATGCAAGGTCTGCTTCAGCTTGTGCCGGGCTTTGTAATCGGATGCTCGCTGGGCATTCTGATGTCTCATATGCTTGTCAGATATCTGGGCGGATTTGTACATTTTTTCTGGAATCCGGTCCTATTTTCAGCTTGTGCCGCGCTGATTTTATTGACCGCGTTTTTCTTCATCTTGCTTGGAGCCGGCAGGGACGCAAAAGCCTCCCCGGCCGAATTGCTCTCTGGAGGATGGGACCAAAAAACACCGGCAAGAACAACGTCCTTTTTCACGAAAAACCCGTATCTGCTGTGGGCTGGGAAGGATATTCTGCTCAATAGCGGAGAGGCGGTTTCCACCTCGATTGCAATGCTGTTCGCCGTGCTGATCCTGATTGTGGGCGGCTTTGTATCCAGTGGCGTCCAAAACGTGGCGGATCACCAACTGCCCGCGGATATCGATATTCGCGTGTATGATGGCGGAACGTTCGGCCCCCTGGGCATCCCGAATGACATTGCTTTTGGAATGACGCGGCAGGACGCCCAGGCGCTGGAGACCTGCCCGCAGGTGGAAAAGGCGATTGCCCTGAGCCGGGTGCACTTGAACGAACTGAAACGCGCCGATTCCTTAACCGCGCAGGAGCGGGAGGAACAGGCGCTGTCCGGGCGCGGAAACGATGCATACCAGAAGGAAAAGCTAAAGTGGGGCTACGATCCGGATCAGGAGTTGATCGAGAGCCTGCTCTCAGGCGCGGACGCCGGCCTGATCCGGGAATTGGAGCCTTATGTCACAAAAGGGGCGCTCCATATGGAGGCGCTGTCGAATGCGCGGGAAGTCCTTGTTTGTGAAACGGGCGAATACCCGGCGAGCCGGGATGTGGGGGATCAGATTACATACACACAGATTATCAACGATCCGGTTTCCGGGAAACAGGAGAAAATGACGTTTACCGTGACGGTGGGCGCGATCGTAACGCTCAGCGATTATGACCAGCCGCGCACAATCGAGGAACTGGCGCTTGGCGGAAGAACGCTGTGGGCAAACAGCTCCTTTGAAAAGGTGGGGCTGACCGTGCGCACCAATCAGGTGCTCCTGAATTTTAAAAACGCCGAACAGACGGATGAAGTGGAAAAACAGATCAACAATCTGCAATATAATTATAAAGGCCAGGTCACAGTGCAGGAATACCTGCAAAAGGCGCAACGGGAAAGGGCGATTGCCCAGATGATATCCATGATTACTTTTCTGCTGACGCTTGTATTATCCGTATTTGCGGTTGTCAGTCTCATGGTGGCTCTGAATTTAAAATTTCAAACGCGAAAGGGCGCGTTCGGCACATTACGGGCGATCGGAATGACCAAAAATGAAATTTATCTTGTAACGTTGTTACAAAGTGTGATGCAGATCGGAATAGCCGTTTTATTAGGTATGATTTTCAGCCTGGGAATTTGTTTCCTATTGACAACGCAAATGAGCGAATTGACGCTGGCCCTCTTCCCATGGGGCCGAATCGTCTGGATCCCAGTTCTTTTGATTCTGGTCGCGGCTCTTTCCTGTATCGGTCCAGTCAGGCATTTGTATCATGATACGGCTTCGGATTGTCTGCGAACCTAACTATGATATATACGTATGGTGGAGTTTTCAGAGTTTCGTATTCTTTTTCAGAGGGCATGCAGCAAACGATATCGTTGGCTGACTCTTTTGTACGATATCATTGGTTACTTCCAAAAGCCTTCGGCAAACGTCTCGATTCCTTCCAGCGAAGCGTTCGCCCGGATCGGCGGATAGGCGCTTCGGTCAAATAAGACCGTTTCATCCGCGAAGGCCGCACGGGCCACTGCCTGGGAATAGTGCAATACAGCGTCCTGCAGGAAGCCATTGCGCTCGGATGGCTTTTTCACGGGGCCTTTCAACTTCTTTCGCTATCAATACAATCCAAAAGCCAGATTTTTTCAGGGCAGCTAAAAATGTTGAGACATAGGGGATGGAACCCACGAGGCTGTTGTTCCACAGTGCGTG
>DCJV01000021.1 GCA_002320555.1 Ruminococcaceae bacterium UBA1691
GGAAAAAGCTCTTCCTCGGCAGTACGCTTTCGGAAAACGAGGAAGAGGTCATTGATGCGATGGTCGATTTTGTTCAGCGCGCAATTGAGTGATTGGTATAAAAATAGGCCTGGGGCATATGAAATTCATCCTGCAGGTATTTTTATCCGATCATAATATAGCTGTGGAAAATAATCAAATACAGATCCCGCGTTGCTTTATTATAATGGAACAAATCCGCTATGCTCACCATTCTCGTGTGCATAGCGGGTTTGTTTTTCATCAAGATTCAGATTCCCGGCTCAGCTTCCTGGCTCCTCCGCTGGAAGGGTCTCTTCTGCCTCCGGAGTCATCCCAAGGGGCCTGATTTCCTTAAGATAAAGATAGCGAAAGTAGATCAGGCAGAGGGTAAGGGAGAACAGCTCCGCGAATGGGAAAGCCCACCAAACCGCGTTCAGGCCGCTGAAGCGGGCGAGCAGGTATGCGGTGGGAAGCAATACGACCAATTGCCGCACTGCGGAGACGGACAGGCTCAGGAAGCCGTGCCCCAAGGACTGGCAGACGGAGAGCATGCAGATGCAGAAGCCCGCGAAAACGAAGCTGAGGCTGATCGTCCGAAGCGCCGGCACGCCGATTTGCTGCATTGTCTCAGAGGCGTTGAAAATGGCGAGCAGCTTGTCCGGAATCAGCCAAAAGATCAGGATACCGATGAGCATGATGATGGTCGCATAAAGAATACTCAGCTTGATCGTCTTCATCATACGGTCCGGCTTGCGTGCACCGTAGTTATAGGCGATGATCGGCACCATGCCGTTGTTGAGGCCGAAGATCGGCATGAAAATAAAGCTCTGCAGCTTAAAATAGACGCCGAAGACGGCGGTGGCGGTAGAAGTGAAGGAGATCAGGATTTTATTCATTCCAAAGGTCATTACGGAGCCGATGGAGGTCATGATGATCGATGGGATGCCGACGGAGTAGATCTTCCCGATCACTTTTCCGCTGGGCCGGAAGCCCTTGAGGCGAAGGGTGATTTCATCATTTTTTTTGATATTGAAGATGAATGCGAGGATTGAAGCGACGATCTGGCCAAACACCGTTGCAACCGCGGCGCCGGCAACACCGAGCTTCGGAAAGCCCAGAAGACCGAAGATCATGATTGGATCAAGGATGATATTGATGATTGCTCCCAGGCCCTGGGTGATCATGGTATAAAAGGTGCGTCCGGTGGATTGCAGGAGCCGCTCAAAGGTAAATTGCAGGAACATTCCAAAGGAACACACGCAGCAGATCATGAGATAAGCAGATCCGTTTTCCACAATCTCCGGATCAGCGGTTTGCAGCAGAAAGAAAGGTCTTGAGAAAAGGACGCCGATGATAGCGAACAGCAGATAGCTGAGCGCGGCAAGGAATACGCCGTTTTCCGCCGCGCGGTCTGCAAGGTCAAAGTTCTTCTCGCCCAGGCTTTTGGAAAGCAGCGCATTGATACCGACGCCCGTACCGGAGCCGACCGCGATCATCAGGTTCTGGACGGGGAAGGCGAGGGATACGGCGGTCAGCGCATTTTCACTCAGCTGGGCGACGAACATGCTGTCCACAATATTGTAAAGCGCCTGCACCAGCATGGAAACAATCATGGGAAGGGACATGGTGATCAGAAGGCGATTGACGGGCATAACACCCATCTTGTTTTCAACAGGACGGTCCATTGCTTCGCTCATATGGTAGCCTCCTTTTTTTGGATAAGATCCAGCAGCGCGCTGGCGGCTATATCAATACCGAGTGTGCCGCTGTTGAGCGTGATATCATAATCCTGGCATTTTCCCCATTGGCCGGTGGTAAAGTAATTATAATAGGCGGCGCGGGCCTTGTCGTGCTTGAGGACACAGGCCTGAACCTCGTCAGCGGGGATGCGATATTCCTCCCTTGCACGCTGGAAGCGATCAGACAGCGGCGCGTGAATAAAGACGTGCAGACAGTTTTTCTGCTCACGCAGCACGTAGTTTGCGCAGCGGCCCACGATGACGCAAGGCCCCCCTTCGGCAACGCGCTTGATCACTTTGGATTCCGCGATAAAAACCTGATCGGATACCGGAAGATTCCTGCTGCTGAAGGAAAGGTTATAGAGAAAGCTGGAAGTCCGATGCTGCTCTGCCTCGCGGATGAATTCCTCAGACAGGCCTGTTTCCTTTGCGGCGATTTCAATGAGCTTTTTATCGTAAAAGGGGATGGACAGTGCCTCTGCAAGCTTTTTGGCGACCAAACTGCCGCCCGAGCCATATTCCCTTCCGATGGTGATGATCAAACAAGACATATGTTTTCCTCCTTCAAAATGCTGAAATTTCGTGGAAAAGAGAGTTTTGAATCTGTCAGGGCTGATGATTTTGAAGTCAAACTCCTTATTTTAATGAAATGGAATGATGAATACAAAATGGCGGGAGTAACCGTCAACTTTTCGTTGAAAACGGGGCTTCCTTTCCGCGCACCTACAAAATTCAGGGCAAACAGGGCAAAAAAAGACAATGCGAAAAATCCGTTTTCCGCATTGTCCTACACACGTGCCGGCTTTCCGTTTCCCCTTATTTTTTCTTTTGATGTACCGTTCTCCGAGGGGGTTTTTTATTCTCGCCGATGCTGATGACCACATGGGCGATGCTCCATATCAGCAGGAGAATCATCAGGAGCAGGGAGCCGTAATACGCTGCGCCGAAGCCAACGGATTTGATTTGTACCGCCAGATCGGCAATAGACGGAGCGCTCTGAAGCAGGGACAGAATGCCTGTGTTTGCAGCGCCGGTTTCCTGTAGCTGGGAGAGGAGTGTTCCAATGGAGACGGTTCCGTCCGTAAGCATGGTGGAAATTGAGTGCATCGGAATCAGCGCAAACAGTAGCAGGGCCATGCCCACGCCGGACAGGCCAGCCGTGATGGCATAGCGGTCGCTGCACAGGGAAAAAATGGCAATCACAAGCGCCGCGGCCAAAGCGAGCAACAGCAGAATGCACAGGGCGGTCACCGCAGGCTTGAGCGGCTGTACGGCGTCGAGTGAAAGGAGCTTCTCCGTTTGCAGCTGCTCACCGCCGGAGAAGAGCATATCCTTCAAGCTCAGCGTCAGCTCCGACTCTCCCGTTAAGATCACGGAATAGACCAGCCGCAGGAGCGGTGCAAAGAGGAATACCGGGAAAATTGCGGCGGCGGCGATCGCCGTCAGGACACGGTAAACATATTTCATCAGAAGGGCCTCCTTTTTGCATGATCACGCTGTCTTGTCTTATTATAAAATTATTTTTTCTTTTCCCAGGAGGAGTTGAGCGCAACCGTGCGGTTAAAGACCTGATGCTCGGAGGTGCTGTCGGGATCGACGCAAAAATAGCCCTGACGCATAAATTGAAAGGTGTCTCCCGCCTTCGCACCCTTCAGGCTGCCTTCCAACCGGCAGTCCGTGAGGGTGACGAGGGAATCTGGATTGATGTTTTCTTCAAAAGCTTCGGTATCCGCCGGATTTTCCGATCGAAACAGGCGGTCATAGAGCCGCACTTCAGCTTTGACGCTGTC
>DCJV01000150.1:0-6824 GCA_002320555.1 Ruminococcaceae bacterium UBA1691
AAAAGAAAGAGCTCCAGGCGGCGAACGGAGGGGATGAATTCCGTCCACATCTCCGCTTCCACGCCCAGCACGTTTTTCACGCTCTCTGAACGAATGCCGCCCTGCACAGGCTCGAATTTGTAGGTGTTGCGCAGGGGGTATTGCGCATAGGTCATGTCGAAATAGAAGGCCTGATGGCGGCTCATGATCATCTCACCGCCTTCGTTGATATACTTCGCTGCAAATTTGTCGCGCTGCGGCGTCCAATATTGGCCGATTACGGATTTGTCGAGATTCCCAGCCTGAAGTGCCTCATTCCATACGACCAGACGCTTGCCCTTCTCCTTGAGATGAGCGGCGATGCGGTTGTTGAACAATCCCTGCAGTTCCTCTACATCCTTGAGGCCGTGCTCTTTGATGGCCTTCTGGCAGTGTGGGCAGGTCTTCCACTCGTCCTTCGGGGCTTCGTCACCGCCGATGTGGAAATAGGGGGCGGGGAAGAGGGGCGCGATTTCATCAATAATATCAAAGATAAATTGATAGGTGCTCTCCTTGCCCGCGCAGGCGGGACGGTTCCAGTCTTTCCAGTTGAGCGTT
Source organism: Ruminococcaceae bacterium UBA1691 (assembly GCA_002320555.1). Classification (GTDB taxonomy): domain Bacteria; phylum Bacillota; class Clostridia; order Oscillospirales; family Acutalibacteraceae; genus Fimivicinus. The sequence goes on from DCJV01000150.1 coordinate 577, forward strand.
TTTTCCGGAATGGTCTTTCCATAGAACCAGTGGACCTCGCTGGGAATCTCGCGGCAGGCGAGATAGGGGTATCCGGCGATCGCGGCGGCAAAATGCGCCGGCATATCGATTTCCGGCACGACCATGATAAACCGCTCCGCGGCGTAGGCGACGATTTCCTTGATCTGCTCCTGCGTATAGAAGCCGGGCGCGTAGGGCTTGCCCTCGAGCCGTTTGCTTTTCCAGCCGTAAATCTGTGTATCTTTGCGCTTGGAGCCAATCTCCGTCAGCAGCGGGTATTTTTTGATGTCAATGCGCCAGCCCTCATCGTCCGTCAGGTGCCAGTGGAACACGTTGAGCTTATGCATCGCCATGAAATCGAGATAACGCTTGACGTAGTCCACGCCCCAGAAGTGGCGGCTCTCATCGAGCATCATGCCGCGCCAGCCAAAGCGGGGCTCGTCTTCGATGTTGACACAGGAGATGGTGAGCCTTTCGGCGTTTTTGGTTGTATCAAGCCCCAGCAGCTGGCGCAGCGTCTGGATTGCATAGAAAGCGCCGCAGGGGGTGGATGCGATTACGGATATACCATTTTGTGTGCAGTCAAGCCGGTAGCCCTCCTTCGGCACGACCGGATCACACATAAAACGGATATCCGCCATCTCGTTGCCGGGCCTGAGTGAAAAACGGGCGGCCTTCGCAACCAAGTCGCTAAAAAAGCTGGATACGGCCTGAAATTCCGGCGCAAAATAACAGGAGGTATCCTGCGTGAGCGTAAACGTGCCAGAAAGCGGCACCGCCTTTTTCGGCATGGGAATCAACTGGATCATAGCTCCTCCTTCAAAAACTCGAAAGAATAATCACCGGCGTTATTTGGAGGCCAGCCTTTTGACCTTTGCGTCATCGATCAGATTGTGCAGCCCCGCCCAGTGCAGCTGCCGGCGGTTGAACCATAAGGAATATCCCTTCGCGCGCAGCGTGCCCGGCATCGCCTGCTTGAGCGTTGCGGGATGCTTGACGCCGCATGCGGAAAGCAGCCTGTAATAATCGCCAAGCTTCTGCTGAAAATGCTCCCAGCTCCTGTTTGCCGGAGCCGTCCATGCGATCTCCGCGATTGCACCCAGGCGCGGATAGGTGCAGTAATCCGCTTTTTTCATATTGGGCACATATTCTGTCCAGAGCGGCGCTTCCAGCCCAAGCAGGTTTTTGGCCGAGGTTTCGTCGATGTTGGGAATCTCCGGCGTATTCTCATAGGTCTTTTGCAGATTGAACCAGCCGTAGGGCAGATCGAGATAATAGGGAAAGGAAACGGAATTCACCATCCGGCGGCCGGCCATGATCTCTGACTGTGTATTTTTTGGCATCCCACACATCTGCCAGACGATATCGCGATCGAGCCATTCGGTTGCCTCCACGGAATCCCAGTTCCACATCATGGAGGTGAATCCCTGCTCCTTGAGGTGCCGGTTGACGCGGCTCATGAAGTACTGCTGCAACTCTTCTTCGTCCTTCAGGCCCATTTCTTTCAGAAAGGCCTGGCAATGCGGGCAGAGCTTCCAGCGCATTTTCACGGCCTCATCGCCGCCGATATGAAAATAGCCGTCCGGGAAAAGCGGAATCAGCTCGTCGAGCACGTCGCATACAAATCGATAGGTGCTCTCTTTCCCGGCGCAGAGGATATCGTGCTTGACGCCCCAGTGCGTTGCCACGGGAAGATTGCGGTCAAAGCAGCTCAGCTCCGGATAACATGCGATTGCGGACTGCATATGCCCGGGCATATCGATCTCCGGGATGACCTTGATATATTTGGAATGGGCGTATGCGACCACCTCGCGGACTTCATCCTGCGTGTAAAATCCACCGTGGGGCTTATGACCGAAATTGGTGTGGGAACGTTTGGAGCCGAATTCCGTCAGGCGCGGGTATTTTTTGATCTCTACGCGCCAGCCCTGATCCTCCGTCAGATGCCAGTGGAAAACGTTGAGCTTATGTACCGCCATCATATCGAGAAAATGCTTGATCTCATCCACCGGATAAAAATAGCGCCCCACGTCGAGCATAAAGCCACGGTAAGGATAAAGCGGGCAATCGTCAATCACAAGGCTGGGAATTTCAAGGCCTTCCGAGAGCAAAATTTGCTTGAGGGTCTGCAATGCATAGAAAAGGCCGGCTTCGCCAGCCGACGTGACTGAGATTTCCTTTTCAGAAATGTCCATTCGGTATGCTTCCGGATTGCCTTCTTCGGTAAGGGTAAGAGAAAGCTGCATATCTCCAGCAGTCTTTGATAGCTGAAAATGAAAATTTTGGCTTAAAAATTTTTGAAAATCCTCAATCGCCGCCTGGGACAGTGCGGTATTTACCAAAGCGGTGTCGGCAGAAAAATGAAAAATGCCCTTGCCTTTTTGTAAAAAAAAGCTTTTTGGCTCCGGAATGATATGGATCATAAAAATAACCAGCCTTCCCAAAATTTTGTACCATGCCATTATAGCAATCTTTGTTTGCATGCGCAAGCAATGTAAAACAAAATCGCATCGGGATGGGAGATATTTTTCCGTTTCTCGGCATTCATAATCCCTTTTGTTTTGCTCAAACTATGGATGGACATTTTTCAGGCTGCAGCCCGGAGAACCGGCCGCATCTGTTGTCCGCGAAGGGAGGTGAAAAGAATGTCTCAGCAGAACCAGAACAATCAGCAGTTCAACAATCGGAACAATCAGCAGAACCAGAACAATCAGCAGTTCAACAATCGGAACAATCAGCAGAATCGGAACAATCAGCAGTTCAACAATCAGCAGAACCAGAAGGATCGCCAAAACCAAGATTTCCAGAATAAGCGTCAGGAAAATGAAAATCAGTTCTAACCACTGACCTCGTTTCTCAATGATACGCTCATCCCAGAAGAACCTGCCGGTGCCTGTGCAGCGGCGGGTTCTTTCATTTTGTATCAACATGATTTGTGTGCGAACTCGAATGATTTACCGCCTGACAGCCTTGATCAATGTTGCGCCATTGATGCAGTCGATGGCGGCTACCTCCTGAAATCCTGCGTTTTCCAGAAGGGCCATATGGTCCTCGTATTCATCGACTCTGGCGGTAAAGAAATCGTCCATCGCTTCCAGCTCGATGCCTCGTACCTCATTCAGCCAGATTTTCAGCTCCGATAAGTAAGCAGGAATATCGCTGCGTATTTCAAAATGCATGTTTTTCGCTTCACTACCTTTTGAAATAGTTTTTGACATCACTGAAAACCATACGAACAATCCATATGCTTTTCAGGCGTAATATTTATTTGTAATGTTCAGCGGTAGGATAGCGCGATGTAGGGCCTGCGGGGCGCTACATTGCGGTAGGCGGGGCGGATGATCTTGCCGGCATTGATCAACTCCTCAATGCGGTGCGCGCTCCAGCCTGCGATGCGGGAGATTGCGAAAATTGGGGTATACAGCTCTATGGGCAGGTCGAGCATGCTGTATACAAAGCCGCTGTAGAAATCGATATTGGCGCTGACGCCCTTGTAGATGCGGCGCTCCTCGGCGATGATTTCTGGGGCGAGCTTGGCAACGGTGGAATAGAGCTCGTATTCGTCTGTGCGCCCCTTTTCCTCGGACAGCCGTTCCACGAAGCCCTTGAAGATATTAGCACGCGGGTCGGACAGGGAATAGACGGCGTGCCCCATGCCATAGATGAGGCCTGCGCGGTCAAACGCCTCCTTGTGCAGAAGCTTTTTAAGATAGGAGGCTACCTCGTCCTCATTTTTCCAGTTGGCAATATTGCGCTTCATATCCTCAAACATTTGGACGACCTTGATATTGGCGCCCCCGTGCTTTGGGCCCTTGAGTGAGCCAAGGGAAGCGGCAATGGTGGAATAGGTGTCCGTTCCGGAAGAGGAGACGACGTGCGTCGTGAAGGTGGAATTGTTGCCGCCGCCGTGCTCGGCGTGCAGCACAAGTGCGAGATCGAGAATTTTCGCTTCCAACTCCGTATAGCTGCTATCCGGGCGCAGGATGCGCAGAATATTTTCCGCTGTGGACAGCTCCGGCAACGGGTTATGGATAAAGAGGCTCTCGCCGTTGTGGTAATAATTGTAGGCGTGATAGCCGTAAACGGACAGCAGGGGGAAGGAGGCGATCAGCTGCAGGCACTGGCGCAGGACGTTGTCGATGCTGATATCGTTTGCATTGTTGTCATAGGAGTAAAGCGTCAGGACGCTGCGCGCCAGCGTATTCATCATATCGGAGCTCGGCGCCTTCAGGATGACATCGCGCACAAAGCTCGGCGGAAGCGAGCGGTAGCGCGCAAGCAGCTGGGTAAACTCATCGAGCTGCTCCCTATTCGGCAGATCGCCGAACAGCAAGAGGTAAACGGTTTCCTCAAAGCCAAAGCGCTTTTCTTTCAAAAATCCGGCTACAATATCCTCAACATTCACGCCGCGGTAGAAGAGCTTTCCTTCGCAGGAGACAGACTTCCCATCCACCTCCATGGAGGATTGAATTTCCGAAATCTCGGTAAGTCCCGTTAAAACGCCTTTTCCGTTTAAATCCCGCAGGCCGCGGTTGACCTGATATTTCGTATAAAGCGTGGGATCAATTGCATTTTTGTTGACACACCGCTGAGCAAGCTCATGGATCTGCGGCGTGATCTCCGAAAAGTCGATGTTGTTGGAATTTATCATGCGTATAACCATCCTTTCCGTGGAGACTGATAGGTTTGGGGGATTCAACGAATCCGGCCTCCGAAGCTCCTTACCGTCGGAAGCATAAAAACCTTGCTCTCTCTTTTTGAAAAATATACTCTTATATCATACCTTTTTTTGGCCGGGATGTCCAGCTTTTTATCCGCCAGGCAGGCGGAGGCGGCAGCGGATGGTCAGAATTTATGGCGCAAAACCTGCTGCGCATAGCATCGGAACAGGCAGAGCCATTGAATATATCGGATTGATGCGAGCGTCGTGTCATGCGTCAGGCCGGCTTCTCCGAGTGTGCGGGAGAGCTGGCGGCGGGTAAATAGGCCGGCGAGGCCGATCTGCCCGTCATGTGCTTTTGCGAGAAACGCCCGATAGGCCCGCGCTGAGGCGACCGGCAAATCGGGTTGGGCCCGTTTGCCGATATGTAACATTACGGTATCCACGGATGGCTTTGGGTGAAAATCTTCGCGGCGAAAATGGTAGAGAATCTCCATTTTAAAAAAGGGCTTCAGGCTCAATGAGCGCAGCGTTTCCCGCGGCTGTCCCATAAAGCGCTTGGCCGCCCCTTTTTCCAGGATCAGATATGCGTCCGTGGGAGGGGTGCGGCATTCTGTGAGGCGGCGGATGATATCCGTTGTCCGGCTGAAGGGGATATTGGCAAACACCTTGTAGGGCCTCTTTTTCGGTAGAGGAAAACTGCAAAAATCAGCGTTTCGCAAGGTCAAGTTTTCCGCGCCTTTGAATTGCTCCGTCAGGCGAAGATAAAGCGCCCGGTCCAGCTCCACTGCGGTCACATGGCCGCAGCGTTCCAGAAGGGCGCGTGTGATATGGCCCTTGCCAGGGCCGATTTCAATGACGTGGTCCGCGTTGGTCAGGTTAGATTTTTGAATCAGGAGGCGGATGATCCGCACACTCGTCAGATAATTCTGATACGCCCATAACGGCGCGGAAGGCGACGATTTTCTATTTTTAGGCATGAAAAAAGCACCTCTTTACAATTTCGTTCAAAATTGTCCAAGAAGCACAAACCCTATTTGTTGTAGGGCATTTTTATCGTACCATCTTTGGCGAATTCGAACGAGAATCCACATAAGGTGCTTGAATTCTCCTTTGCGTCAATCCGATCTTAGTTTAGCATGCTCCGCGCTCGGCGTCAACCCTCCTGGTTTTTGATCTGGCTGAGAGCCCCTTTTTCCAGCCGGGAGACCTGCGCCTGCGAAATGCCGATCTCCTTGGCGACCTCCATCTGTGTTTTGCCCTCCATAAAGCGCAGGCGGAGGATTTTTTTCTCTCTGGGATTCAGATCCTTGATGGACTGGCGCAGGAGGATTTCGTCAACCCAGCTGTCATCGCTGTTTTGGTCGCCGATCTGATCCATGACATAGATCGTGTCGCCGCCGTCGGAATAAACGGGCTCATAGAGGGAAACCGGCTCCACGATCGATTCCATGGCGAGCACCACAGTCTCCTTGGGCAGGTCCAGCTCCTTTGCAATTTCTTCAATGGTGGGGTCGCGCTGCAATTCATTTACAAGGCGCTCCTTGGCCTGCATGGCGTGGTAAGCCGTGTCGCGCATGGAGCGGCT
>DCJV01000150.1:6896-17829 GCA_002320555.1 Ruminococcaceae bacterium UBA1691
CTGAAGCGTACGCCCTGCTCCACATCGAAATTGTCGATGGACTTGATCAGGCCGATGCAGCCCACCTGAAACAGGTCGTCGAGATTCTCGCCGCGGTTGATAAAGCGCTGGATAACGCTCAGCACCAAACGCAGGTTTCCGCTGATGAGCTCGTCGCGTGCCTTCATATCGCCCTCTTTGATGCGGCGCAGAAGCTCCATCTTTTCCGATTCCTTTAAAACCTTTAGCTTTGCGGTGTTAACCCCGCAGATTTCAACCTTGTTGAACTGCATGTTGTTTCCCCCTCACCGGATCTGGTTTGCTTCTGCAAAGAATGTGCAGCAGAAAACCGGCGCCCTGGCCCGTTTGGCATGCCGTGTGGACGGCGGCTTTGCGGATGCCTGCCGGCGCTTCCTTAAAATTATTACCAGTGGTTTTGATTTTCATGCGGAGTCAGGCAGATTTTGTTCTATGTCCCGTCTGTACATGCATATCTATGGTGAGAGGGGCGATCAAGACGCTCCGAATGTAAAAGGAGGTATTTCATCATGGCAGAAGAGAAAAAGACGCCGGCAATGCCGCACAACCTGATCCTGGAGGACAGGCGGACGCTGACTGTTTCCGGCGTGTCGGATGTGGACAGTTTTGACGAGCAGACAGTGGTCGTATTCACAGACATGGGAGAGCTGACGGTACGTGGCACGGACCTGCATATCAATCGCCTGAGCGTGGAGGTCGGCGAGCTGCTCATGGAGGGGCAGATCAGCTCCCTATCCTATACGGATGAGCCGCAAAAGGGCGGCGGATTCTTCAGCAAGGTATTTCGCTGATATGTATATGCTGACAATCGCCGACCAGACGCGGCTATTCCTGCTCGCGATCGGACTCGGCTTTCTGCTTGGCGTCGTATATGATCTTTTCCGCGTGGTCCGCATGGCCTTTACCATGCGGCGCGCCGGCGTCTTTATTCAGGATGTCCTTTTCTTCCTCGTATGTGCGGCTGTCACGTTTGTATTCCTGCTTGCCGTCAACCAGGGAGAGATTCGTGGTTTTATCATTGCGGGCGAGGTTTTGGGCTTTCTGATTTATTATTTTTCCTTAGGCCTGCTTGCCATGCGGGTGAGCAGCTTTCTGGTTCATGCGACCCAGCGGATTTTTCACCTGATTTCCGTGCCCTTCCGCGCCCTGATGCGCCTTCTCAAGAGGCTTTTCGGAAAAATAGGAATTTCTGTAAAGAAAACATCAAAAAAAATTGCAAAGAAATCAAAATTTAACTTGAAACATGATAAAACTTTATTGTATAATCTTGTAAAGAAAGCTGGAGTCAGAAAACAGCAAAAGCGAAAGGAGGACGGGGGGTCATCGTGAAGAGAAAAAAGAAACGCAGGAATAGTGTGATTCTCGTCCTGTTGCTTTTGGCGGTTGCGGGGACATTTGCAGTCCGGCTGGTTCAGCTGCAGATCGGGATCCGGGAGCAGGAGCAGAAGTTAAGCAACCTGCAGGCGGCCTATGTGCAGCAGCAGCAGGACAATGATGCGCTTCGCAAAAAGCTGGACAATGCGGATGAAGCTCAATATATCGAGCGGATCGCACGGGACAGCCTGGGACTGATCAAGCCCGGTGAGAAGGTTTATGTTGACGCTTCTCCGGGCGACTAAGCCGTTTGAAAGAGATTTAAGGAGGCTTGTGTTTTTTTTATGCAAGTAGAGGTTGGAGCAATTGTTGAGGGAAAAGTAACGGGCTTGACGAATTTCGGCGCTTTTGTCAGCCTGCCGGACGGCAAAACGGGCATGGTGCATATTTCTGAGGTCGCGCCGACCTATGTGAAAGAAATTCGTGATTACCTGACGGAAAATCAGGAGGTCAAGGTTAAAGTGTTAAGCGTCGGCGACGATGGTCGCGTCAGTCTTTCCATCAAGCGCGCTATGGAGCCGGAGCAGCAACGGCCCCCTCAGCAGCGGCAGCAAAGGCCGGGCGGCGGTCATCAGCGCCGTTCTTCTATGCCGGTGTGGCAGGGTTCCAAACCGGTCCAAACGGAGAATCTCTCCTTCGAGGATATGATGGCGCGTTTTAAGCAGGTGAGCGACGAGAAGATCACCGATCTCAAGCGCTCCTCCGAAAGCAAGCATGGCGGCGGATTCTCCCGGCGCGGCAATGGCTCTAATCGCTGAGTAATCCTTGTTTCAGGTTCCCCGCCAGGCCCTTTTGGCCGGACAGGCCGTTTTGCAGAATTGAACAACGGAGCGTGAGGGCAAAAGCCGATATTTTCTTGAAGTCCTTCTAAACAAACAGTGATAAAGAGGGAAGGGGCGGAGTGAATCCGCCCCTTTTAGATGTCTTAAGTGCTTTGCCTCCCATCCTATGACGAGAAAGGAAGTTTATCCCCTTTGGAGCAGACCGAACAGCGTAATAAAATGGGTACGAAACCCGTTTTTCCTCTTTTGATGTCCATGGCGTTTCCACCGATGCTTTCCATGCTGATCCAGTCAATGTACAATATCGTCGACAGCATGTTCGTCGCGCGTTTCAGCCAGAATGCCCTGACCGCTGTATCGCTCGCCTTTCCCTTGCAGAATCTGGTTCTTTCGGTGGCGGTCGGCGCGGGCGTGGGCGTCAATTCCTATATTTCGAGAAAGTTGGGCGCGCGAGACAAGGATGCCGCGAATGCGGCGGTAACGCACGGCTTTCTTCTGTCGTTTGCGCATGCGATTTTCTTTGTCCTTTTCGGCCTAGTTGCCATCAAACCGTTTTTCCGGATGTTCACGGATTCCCCAGAGATTATTTCTCTGGCATGCGATTATAGCTATATCGTCGTGCTCGGTGCGTTTGCGCAGCTTTTTCACATCATGGTGGAAAAGCTACTACAGTCGACGGGCCGGATGCTCGCGCCGATGCTGCTGCAGACAATCGGCGCAATCGCAAATATCATCCTCGATCCAATCCTGATTTTTGGATTGCTTGGCGCGCCGCGTATGGGCGTTCGGGGCGCGGCCATCGCCACATTGATGGGGCAGATATTGTCGATGACGCTCTCTTTGCTGGTATTTTTTCTGCGGGATCAGGATTTGCGCATGGATTTGAAAAAATTCAGGCCGGATCTGCGGGCTGTCGCCCAGATTTACGCCGTGGGCGTGCCGACAATGCTGATGAACGCGCTCGGCTCCCTGCTGGTAACGCTGCTCAATTCGATATTGATCCGATTCTCTGAGCTTGCGGTGTCTGTATTCGGGGTGTATTTTAAATTGCAAACCTTTGTCTTCATGCCCGTCAGCGGCCTGACGCAGGGTGCACTGCCAATCATGGGTTACAATTATGGTGCTCAGAACCGCAGGCGGCTTCTGTCGACTTTACGCTGTGCTGTGCTGGTAGCGGTTGGGATCATGGCGGCGGGGAATCTGCTGTTTGTCCTGATTCCGGACAAGCTGCTTTTGCTCTTCAATGCCTCGCCGGAAATGCTCGAGATGGGTGTGTCCGCGCTGCGCATCATCAGTTGCAGCTATATTTTTGCGGCAGTGGGGCTGATCTTTTCCACGATGTTCCAAGCTGTTGGAAAGGGCAGTTACAGCCTGACGGTCTTTCTGATGCGCCAGCTGATCGTCGTCGTTCCGCTGGCCTTCCTGCTCTCACGCACATTGGGCTTAAACGGCATCTGGCTGTCTTTCCCCATTGCGGAGGCAGCGGGCGCAATTGCGGCTGTTCTCTTTTTCCTGGCTTTTCGCCGCAGAGATGCAATTTTTAATCAATCGTAATTCGATTGAGAATGAATGCTGTGCTGCGAGGAACTGTTCGCGCCAGAAAATACTCCGCGGGAAATATTTCCAAACGGGAGCGGCTACACTTTCCGCTTCTTACCACACATAATAAGGTGGAAAGGAAGTGCGGCTTAATGAATGAAAAAGAATATGCGTTTGACGCGGTGCTGCAAAAGGTGCCGGATATTGATGGGGCGTATGTCGAAATTCCCTTTGATGTAAAGGCGGAATTTGGGAAAGGGCGCGTGAAGGTTCACGCTACCTTTGACGGCGTGGACTATGACGGCAGTATTGTCCGCATGGGTACGCCGGGCCATATCCTTGGTGTGCGCAAGGATATCCGGACGCGGATCGGAAAAGCGCCGGGCGATACCGTGCATGTCACGCTCCGGGAGCGTGGCTGACGTTTGGAAGGGAAGGGTTGAAATCTGTATGACCGAATTGGAAACGGCGCAAAAAAGGGCGGAGCAGCTGCGCGAGCAGCTTCATTATCATAGCAAGCGCTATTATGAGGACGATGCGCCGGAGATCGAGGATTATGAATATGATCAAATGCTGCGAGAGCTGGAGAAGCTGGAGGCCGCGCATCCGGAGCTTGTCACGCCGGATTCGCCTACACAGCGCGTTGGCGGCAGGGCGGATGCCCAGTTTGCCCCGGTAACGCATACGGTCGTGATGGAGAGCCTGCAGGATGGCTTCAGCGAGGACGAGGTGCGCGATTTCGACCGCCGTGTGCGGGAAGCGGCGCCGAATCCGCAGTATGTCGTGGAGCCGAAGATCGACGGATTATCCGTATCGCTCGAATATGAAAATGGCCTGTTTGTGCGTGGCTCCACGCGCGGTGACGGGCAGGTCGGCGAGGATATCACGGTCAATCTGCGCACGATCCGCGCGATCCCACTGCGTATAAAACAAGCCCTGCCGTTCCTTGAGGTACGCGGTGAGGTCTATATGCCTCGGGAGTCCTTCCTGAAGCTGACGGAGCAGCAGGAGCTCAGGGAGGAGAAGCCCTTCAAAAATCCGCGCAATGCGGCGGCGGGCTCGTTGCGGCAGAAGGACGCACGCGTGACGGCCTCCCGCGGGCTTTCGATTTTTGTCTTCAATATCCAGCAGATTGAGGGGAAAACGCTCTCCGGCCATCAGGAATCTCTGGATTATCTAAAAACGCTGGGCTTTCAGACCATTCCCTTTTACAGCCGCTATGACGATATCGAAGCTGTAATTGGAGAAGTTCGCCGCATCGGTGAGATTCGCGGGACGCTGCCGTTTGATATCGACGGCGCGGTTGTCAAGGTGGATCGCTTTACCCAGCGGAAAACGCTCGGCAGCACCTCGAAATTTCCAAAGTGGGCGCTGGCTTACAAATATCCTCCGGAGGAAAAGCAGACAAAGCTCATTGATATCGAGATTAATGTCGGCCGCACCGGGGTGCTCACGCCGACAGCGGTGCTGGAGCCGGTGCTTCTGGCGGGCTCTACGGTCAGCCGCGCAACGCTGTACAATGAGGATATGATCCGGGAGAAGGATATCCGCCTGGGTGATACGGTGATTGTCCGTAAGGCGGGCGATATTATTCCGGAGGTGGTCTCGGTCGTGTCCCACCTGCCGGAGGCACTGCCTTATGCGATGCCGAAGGTCTGCCCGTCCTGCGGCGCGCCTGTGCACCGGGAGGAGGGCGAAGCCGCCTTGCGCTGCAACAATGCGGAATGCCCTGCGCAGCTGATGCGCATTCTCATTCATTTCTGCTCGCGCGACGCGATGGATATTGAGGGCCTCGGCCCCGCGGTGGTAGAATTGCTCGTTGGGCAGGGCCTCGTCCGGACGCCTGCCGACCTTTACCGGCTGCGTGCGGAGGAATTGGAGCCGCTCGAGCGCATGGGGAAAAAATCGGCGGAAAACCTGATCGGCGCGATCGAGCGCTCGAAGCAAAACGATCTTTCCCGCCTGATTTTCGCTTTGGGGATTCGCCACATCGGCCAGAAGGCCGCGAAACTACTTGCCCTGCGGTTTGGCACGATGGAAGCGCTTGCAAGGGCGGAGGAAGGGGAGATGGAAGCGATCGACGGCTTCGGCGCAATTATGGCCCAGAGCGCGGCAAGCTTTTTCGCCCTGCCGCAAACGGCCGGCCTGCTCGATGAGCTGCGCGGATATGGCGTCAATATGGAGTCTCTTGAAAAGCCGCAGAGCGATGTGCTCGCAGGCAAGACCTTTGTCCTAACCGGTACGCTGCCCAGCTTGACGCGTGCGCAGGCCTCTGCTATGATTGAAAAAAGCGGAGGCAAGGTCTCCTCCTCTGTCTCGAAGAAAACCTCCTTTGTCCTTGCGGGTGAGGAAGCGGGCAGCAAGCTGAAAAAAGCAAATGACCTTGGGATTCCCGTAATTACGGAAGAACAATTTATGGATATGATGGGAGAAAAAGTTTAAAAATCAGAGAAACCGCAGTTGTTTTTATCCCCATCTGCTGGTATAATGATAGAAAGATAGAGATGCAAACGGGAGGCATGCGCCATGGGAGAGGGAGCCCAGTTCCGCAACGCCGTAGTGGGCGGTTTTAATAAGGAGGATGTCCTGCGCTATATCGAGATGATGAAGCAGTCTACGCTGGAGAGCAACATGAAGCTCGACCAGACCACCCGGCAGCTTCAGGATGCACAGCGCCGCATTCAGGTGCTGGAGGCGCAGCTCAAGCAGAAAAAAGAGGAGGCGTCTCGCCTTACGGCGGACAACCAGTCCCTCCAAGCGCGCCTGCAGCAGACGCAGGAGCAAGCGCAGCAGATGAGCGCCCGCCTTTCCGGCTATGAAGCGGACAAGTCCAAGCTGCAGGCGGTGGAGACGCAGATTGGCTCACTCATGGTCAGCGCGCACATGTATGCAAACCGGATCGTCTCCCAAGCCAGGCAGGAGGCGGAGCGCATTACACAGCAGGCCTCCCTGGCGATCGATCAAGCCACCAACCATATCAATCTTATTTCTGTGGATGCCGAGTCCGCGCAGGGGCGGTATCAGAACCTGTTCAACGAGGTGTCCGGTAAGATTCAGGCGTTGTCCTCCTCTCTGCAGGAGGCGGGCGAGCAGTTGCAGGCGAATATCCGCCGCAATGTGGCAGAGGCTGAGCAGGCCCTCCGGGCGGAAATGCCCCGTTCCGGTGAGCAGCAGGCTGATGAGCTGCAAGTTCCGGATGAAGGGCAGCAGAAAGGCCGGACGCATGCGGCGGGTGCGCGGGCGTCGGAACCGGACCTGCAGCAGGCGTGTCAGAGCGATCCACCTCCGCCTTGTGCACCCATCCCGGCACAAGCGTATCCGGAAGCGCCTGTGGAAGAAGCCGCAGCAGCACAGGAGGCGCCGCTGGCTACACCTTCTCCGGACAAGCCTCAGGAAAGCGTTCGGCAGGTTCCAGACGGCGGGATCGATTACAGCCGGTTTGTAGATGTTCTATCAGACGGCGACCTGTTTTCGGAGGAATAAACAATTTATACATAGAGGTGTAACGGATGGCGGTCTATCATCTGGATTGCGCGGAGTTAAAAGAGAAAGCGCGTTCCCTGCGCGCGGGAGACCGGGTCTTGCTCTCCGGGACGGCCTATACAGCGCGGGATGCGGCGCACAAGCGTATGGCGCAGGCGCTGGAGCAGGGGGAGCCGCTCCCGTTTCCCTTGGATGGGGCTGTGATCTATTATGCGGGCCCCACGCCCGCGCCCGCGAACCTGCCCATCGGGAGCTGCGGGCCGACGACCTCCGGGCGGATGGACGTGTATACGCCCGCCTTGCTTGACCGCGGCCTTGGTGCGATGATTGGCAAGGGCGAGCGCAGCCCTGAGGTCTGCAAAGCGATTTGCCGGAATCACGCGGTTTATCTTTGCGCGGTCGGCGGAGCCGGCGCGCTGGCGGCGAAGTGCATCGATTCCTGCGAGGTGATCGCCTATGAGGATCTGGGCTGTGAATCCGTGAAAAAGCTGCATCTCAATGAGTTCCCGCTGACGGTCGCGATCGACTGCGCGGGCGGGAACCTTTTTGACCGCTGATGGAACATCAAAACGGCCGCCCGGGATGGGCGGCTTTTTCTATGAAGGAGGTTTCTCAATGGATCGGAAAATCAGGCTTCTGAAGGATTGGGCGCGGGAGAGCAGCAATATCGTCTTTTTCGGCGGCGCGGGCGTGTCTACGGAGAGCGGAATTCCGGATTTCCGTAGTACGGACGGGATCTATCATCAGCAATACGATTACCCGCCGGAGGAAATCCTGAGCCATACCTTCTTCCTGCGCAATCCGGGGGAATTCTTCCGCTTTTACCGCGCGAAGATGCTCTGCCTTGATGCAAAGCCCAATGCGGCGCATCGAAAGCTCGCACAGTGGGAGCAGGAGGGGAAGCTGAAGGCCATCGTTACCCAGAATATTGACGGACTGCACCAGGCGGCTGGCAGCAAAAAGGTCTTCGAGCTGCACGGGAGCGTTCTGCGCAATACCTGCATGCGCTGCGGAAGGTTTTACGATGCACAGTCGATCCTGAGAAGCGAAGGCGTGCCGCACTGCGATTGCGGCGGCATCATCAAGCCGGACGTTGTGCTCTATGAGGAGGGGCTGGATCAGCGGACGCTTCAGGGCGCTGTCGATGTGATCGCGGATGCGGATATGCTCATTGTGGGCGGCACCTCTCTGGCGGTTTATCCGGCGGCGGGGTTGGTGGACTTTTATACGGGGAACCGTCTGGTGCTCATCAACCGGGATGAAACGCCGCTCGACGGGCGGGCTGATCTGGTTTTGCACGGAAAGATCGGGGAGATTATGGCACAGCTTTGAATTCCGGGATACATGGATTTCAGGCGAAAGGATTTGATCGACTCATGAAGAAGACAAACGCTGTCCGCCTGCTGGAGCAGGCGGGCATTGCCTATGAAGCGCGGACATACCCGGTGGACGAGAGCGATCTGTCTGGCGTACACGCGGCGACGCTGTTGGGCATGCCGGCAGAGCAGGTGTTCAAAACGCTGGTTCTGCATGGAGCCAAAACCGGATATTTCGTCTGCTGTATTCCGGCGAGCCGGGAGGTAGATCTGAAAAAGGCCGCAAAGGCGGCAGGGGACAAAAAGGCGGAGATGCTGCCGATGAAGGAGCTTTTGCCCGTGACAGGCTATATCCGCGGCGGCTGTTCCCCAGTCGGGATGAAGAAGAAATTCCCCACGTTTATCGATGCTTCGGCGCAAGAGTGGGAGCGCATTTCCGTCAGCGCGGGGGTGCGAGGTGAAATGGTGCTCGTGGAGCCGGAAGCGCTCCGATCGCTAACGGGGGCTTTGTATGCGCAGCTTACGCTGTAGGCTGTAGGCGGATCAGAACGCTTCCCATTGCTCAATGCGTGCAGCTTGTCATGGATGGTCCATGTTTTCACATATGAAAAAGCCTCTTCTCTGGTCGCCATTTTAACAGAGAAGAGGCCTATTCGTTTATCAGCATCCTATTTGGACGTTTTCACGTTATTTTCAGGCTGCTTTTTTCTTACGGTGGATCAGGAAGCGATTGCACGGATAAGTCCACACGGTCGCAAGCAGGGCGGCAAAGGGCTTCCCGATGATGTCGCCGAAGGTCGCCATGCCGCGCTGGGTAAAGAATGTAATGACGGCGTTGCCGATGAGCGTGGTAGCGCAGATCGTAAAGAGCACCATCAGGATATAGAGAATGATGCTTAAGGTCGGGTTTGCATCCGCCTTGAAGGTCACCTTACGATTGAGCACAAAGGCGATCGCATAGCCGATAGAGGTGGAAACGATAAAGGCCCACATGTAACCCTTGCCTTCAAATGGGAAAATCCAAAATTGAAACGGGCCGTCATTGAGCGGCTGAAAGACCCATTCCTGCAAAATGTAGTGGATAATCAGCTCAATGATCGTCGATAGGCCGCCTGCAAAGGAAAATTTGATGAATTTCCACAGCTCGGCGTGCTTCGAGGTAAAGCTGGTTCCGGTGCCGTTTGTTTGAGTATCGCTCATAAATCCAGTCCTTTCTATGAGGGATTTTGCCCCAATCGGAATCGTGCTATAATATTTTGGTCAACAGAATGATCAGCGCGACGATTGCGGCGATTGCACACAATGTTTTCACAATCAGCGGGACAGCAGCCTCCGGCGTCGTCGGGGAATGGACATAGAAAAAATCCTTGATGGGATTTGAAACCTTTTTTCCAAAGAGCTCCTGAAAGCTGAGCGTATGCGTATCATAGGAGCGGGGCTTTTCCTGGTGGAGCTCGATGATGCGCACCGCGCGCTCAACACCGGGGCCGTATACGTTAAAGCCACTGCCGGGCGTGTAAACAAGGTCGACGTTTTGGTAATGGCCGACGAAGCTATTGATATGGTCGTGCCCGACAAACATGCCCAGTACGTCGCCCTTTTCCGCAATCGCGTCAAATTCGCCAGTGTTGACGTCTGGAATGGCAGGGTGTTCGCGCATGAAACCGCCTTTGTCCACCATGTCCGGGTTTAGAATATAAAATTCATTTTTATGCGTTCGATAGGCGCGTACCGCGCCGGGCGTCTTATGAGGCACTTGCTGGAGCACCTTATAATATTCTGGTACGGGAATATGCTGGAAAACGAGGGAGGGCACCGGCTCGCCGCCGTTTTCCTGTATGAGACGGTCGCGCGTGGCACGATACCATTCGATCTGCTTTGGATCGACCGGCGCATAGCCGCCACCCTTGGCGCTGCCGTGCGAATCAATGAGATAGAGGTTAAAGAGCACCTTCTGCCCATCGTTTGAGTAGATCGGTAGGTCGTAGGTACCGCAGCCGGGCAATGCCGGGTCGTCCATGCCGACGCATTGCTCATAGCGCTGATACATTTTCATCTGCTCCTGATTGGTGCAGCCAACCTGCCCGTCATGATTGCCAAACAGGGGGGCGAAGGGAATATTGCGCTTGACAACAGGCTCTAAAAGCCGGTGAAGCGTATCCTCCACTTCCTTTTTGCGGTCGCCGCCCCGGAAGGTGATGCCGTATCCCTTGATCTGGTCACCGGTAAAAACGACAAGATCCGGCTTTTCCCGGTCGAGGGAAGCGTTCATGAGCTTGAGCGTATCCGGCGAGATTGCGGGGATTTCCTGCAGATCCGCAATCTGCATAATCTTAAAACTTCCGTCCGGTCTGACGCAGAGCTTTCGCTGAGATGTCATAGGCGAAAATAGCCTCCTTTTTCTCGTAAAGCTTATCAATT
>DCJV01000150.1:17877-25640 GCA_002320555.1 Ruminococcaceae bacterium UBA1691
CCGTTCTTTTGTGGTCCGCAAGTGCTTTTCTTTGTGTGCGTATTTTCTGATTGACAGCCCGTTTGTCATTTCGTCATATACATCACCGTTGCCGTTTTTGGCCCACAGTGTGCCGAAATTGTACAGCCCGCGCGGGTAATAATAACCTCTTTAAAGGGCGCGCACTTCAGAATTTCCTGTTTCATGGCCTGAAGCGTTTCGGCGGAAATCCCGCCGCCCGAATGGGAGAGAAAGGCCCGGTCGAGGTCGAGTGTTTCCGGATGGACCAGCTGATCGCGGATATACTGACCGTAAACCGCCTCGATCTTCCCGCGGTATTTTTTACCAACCTCCAGCGCACCGTCCACCATTTCAATGCTGGGCTTGATTCCAAGGATATTGGCGCCGAAGGCCGTGACGGCAGAGCAGCGCCCGCCCCTGCTGAGATAGTCGAGCGTATTGAGGATAAAGGTGGTATGTACCTTTTGGCGCAGATAAGAGATTTGATTTGCAATTTCCTCAGCCGGAAGCCCGGCGTCCCGCATCTCGCATGCTTTGATGACCAGCAGCGCCATGCCTGTGCACAGGCTTTTCGTATCCACTGGATAAACGCCTTCCCATTCGCCTGCGGCAATCATCGCATTCTGAAAGGAAGAGGAAAGCTTTGAGCTGAAACCCAGGTGAACAACCTCATATCCATCTTTTGTGTACCGCTCAAATAAGGAAAGATAAGTATGCGGCGCGACAGCAGCCGTTTTCGCCGTCGTCCCAGTGCGCTCGTAATAGGCAAAGATATCGTCTGGTGTGACGTCGATTCCGTCGTCGTACGACTGCGCGCCGAGCAGGATATTCAAAGGGATAACCGTAACGCCGTATTGCTTGCACAGCTCCGGCGTCATATCGCAGGTGCTGTCCACCGTGATTTTCACTTTTTTTGACATGGGTTCAATCCTTTCCCCCTGATTTTCAACATCTACTGTGTTATAATACTTTCATTTACCGTACCGAAAGGTCGGCGTGCGGCAATGCGCCGCAAAGGGCGCGAAAGCCCCAAATGGAAGATACAATGTTCTCCAAACTACCAAAAATCTCTGATTTCTATGGTTCGAAAGGAGTATACCACAGAACTTATTATTCCGTCAAAGTCTGCTCCTGATTTCGGACGACCTGATAGGCGAGCGCCTCCAGCTGCTCCATGCTTTCCAGCGCGCCGATCTCGCGGCGGTAGCTGGCAGCACCGCGCAGTCCTTTCATATACCAGGCGGCGTGGGTGCGGGCCTGCAGCATGCCGGTATGCGTGCCCTTATAATCGCACAGCGTGCGGATGTGTTCGATCATGATGCGCATCCGCTGCGCAACCGGCGGGTCGGGGAGTAGCGTCCCAGATTTGAGGTAGGCGCTGATTTGGGCAAAAACCCATGGCCGGCCGAGCGCGCCGCGCCCCACCATGACCAGGTCGCAGCCCGTTTCCTCCAGCATCCGCGCTGCACTTTTTGCGTCGCAAATATCGCCATTGCCGATAACCGGGATGGAGACGGCCTGCTTTACCTGCCGGATGATATCGAGGTCGACGGGCGGAGCATACATCTGCTCGCGGGTGCGCCCATGGACCGTGATGGCTGACGCCCCTGCCGCCTCGCAGCGCCTGGCAAGTTCTACGGCGTTTTTTTCGCTTTCATCCCAGCCCGTACGGATTTTCACAGTTACCGGAATATCCACCGCCTTTACGACGGCTTTTACGACGGCCTGCGCTGTTTCAGGACGACGCATCAGGGCGGAACCTCCCCCGCTGCGAACTACCTTCGGCGCGGGACAGCCCATATTGATATCGATCGCCTGCGGGCGATAGACGAGGACTCTTTGGGCAGCCTCGGCCATGATCGCGGGATCGTCGCCAAAGAGCTGGACAGCGGCGGGGCGCTCCTCGTCCGAGAGGAAGAGCAGCTCATCGCTCTTCCGATCCCCCATGGTGATCCCCTTTGCGCTGACCATTTCTCCGACGACATACGCCGCGCCAAAGCGCACACACAGCTCGCGGAAGGCGCGGTCCGCCACCCCGGCCATCGGCGCGAGGGCGGCTGTGGATTCAAGTGGTACGGAACCGATTTTCAAGCTTTCACATCCCAGCAGTCAGAAGACAGGCGGTAGAAAAAACACGCTGCATACTGACTTCACAAATTTATGATAATATTTTTGATGACAAACGATTTTATCTTCTATAATTCGACAAATTTCTCGGGAAAAAGGGGTATAATGTAACTCGGGGATAATATACCAATTCTTACAATCCCTGACCGCCCTTTAAAGGGCGTAGCTGTGAAAATGCGGTAACGACGCATCCGCCTTGCGTTACAGGCGGGCTTGCGATCAGGAGTGTGGCCGCTTTTCACAAAGAACCGGGCATTTTGCACCTCGGTGTGGAATGCCCGGCATACATTTGTGACAGAGTTGAGAGGATGTCTGCGAGCGCTGTATGGCGCGGATAAATCTCAAGGAAAAATAACGGCTATTTCAGTTCGAGAATTTCCCGGATGGGGCCCTCAAACGGGGCGCCCACCGGGATTTTTCCATATGGATTCCTGAGAAAAGCGGAGAAAGTATTGGTTTTCCAGAGGAAGCTTGCCTGAAATTTTGAAATCAGGGTGAGTAGCTCCTGGTTCCGGTCCGCGTTGCCGCGCCTGACAATTTGCTTCAGGGTAACATCCAACCGGTCAGAGGGCTCGATATCATTCAGGAGAAGGCGTATTTCTCCGTTCTCCAAAAGCGGTTCACATTCGATGGGCTGGCCGTTGCGGAGAATCTGCACCACAGAGCAGCCGGAGATATCGGCAAAAATCAGGTGCAGCGCGCGCTTGGCGGGAAGGAGCGCGATATCGCCCTGCGCGGGTAGGACGGTGAAATGAAGATCGCCGCCGCCATCATTCATGCGGAAGGTGGTTATCGCGTATTTGCCCTGTTCAAAATCATTCGTTTCGCCGTCGTCCTCATAGAGGGAGAAGCTGTTGTTGCCGCGGAAGAGAAGCAAATCGAGCTGTTCGGGATTTTTCCAGTCGTTCGTCTCCCCCTGTGTGCTCAGAGGGAGAATCGCGCCCTCTTTGGCCAGCACAGGGATACTCTCCACACCGCGGTACATCGTGACAAACCGGCCGCCTTTGTAAATGCGCTTTGTAAAGACGTCCGTCCAGCGGCCGCGCGGCAGCCAGACGCGCACACCCGCGAGATTGGTCTTTGGATCGACAGGCTGTGTGATCGGCGCAACGATCACCTCGCTGCCGAAGAGATATTCGTTGGCGACGGTATAGGCTTCGCCGTTTTCCGGATAAGCATAATACATCGGCTCGCACAATGCACGGCCCTCGCTGTGCGTGCGCCAGTTCATCGTATAGAGATAGGGGATCAGCCTGTGACGCAGGCGCAGATATTCCTTGGAGAGCGTAGATACGTCCCAGCGGTAGTTCCATGGCTCTTTGCCCATAAAGGGATTGTTCGTGGAGTGCAATCGCATGATCGGGCTGAATACGCCCAGCTGCACCCAGCGCAGATAGAGCTCATCATCTTTTTCCCCCTGATGATGGCCGCCGATGTCATGGCTCCACCAGGTATAGCCCGCGTTGGAAGCGTTGGCGGTGAAATACGGCTGGAAGTCGAGCACCTCCCAGCTAATTTTGGAGTCGCCGGAGAAGCCGAGCGGATAGCGGTGGCTGCCGATTTCCGCATAGCGGGAAAGGATTAGCGGGCGTTTGTTTCCATGACGGTTGTCGAGATAGTGGTAATGGTTCAGCGCCCAGAGGGGATCGAGCCCCTTGATTTTGGAGTGGCTTCCCTGCTGCCAGTCGATCCACCAGAAGTCCACGCCCTCCTGCTCATAGGGGTGGTGCAGGATCTGGAAATAGGCCTCAATGAATTTGGGATCTGTGATATCGAAGGCGACCGGCTGGCCGGATTTCGGGTCGATCCCCATGGCTTTCGCCATCGCTTCATAGCAATCCTCGAAGCGGCGTACCCCCCCTGCGGGATGGACGTTGAGCGTTGTGTGGAAATTTTGCTCCTTGAGCCAGCGCAGGAAGGCGCGGTAATCCGGAAAAAGCTCTGTGTTCCAGCTATATCCCGTCCATCCACCGCTTGACATAGAATCGAACCATGCGTCCCTTGGCGAGGAGTGGAAGGCCTGGCGGGAGGCATCGCGCCCGAAGCGGGCTTTGACGTCCGTCCAATGCCAGTCCATGTCGATGGTTGCAACGGTAATCGGTATTTTTTCATCGAGAAAGCGCTGCATCAATGCCATGTACTCCTGCTGGGAATACGCTTTATAGCGGCTCCACCAGTTGCCCAGGCACCAGCGCGGGACGAGCGGGGCGGGGCCCGTCAGGCGGAACAGGTCGCGGATGCAGCCGCGGTAATCGTGCCCATAGGCGAAGAAGTAGAGGTCGGAACCGCCCTTTTGGCGCGGGGTGATGGTTCCATCTTCCAGCAGTAGGAGGGAAGCGCTGTCGTCAAGCGTCGCAACGCCGTTTTTGGAAACCACGCCTTTTGTCAGGGGAACAGCTCCCGTCGACTGGTCGAGCGTACGCGCCGTGCCGCGCAGGTTGCCGCTCTCAAAATCTGTTACGGTTCGACCGCCGCGCAGGGTGATGCTCTCCATCTTCTTTTTTCGCAGGTGATAGTGAAAGATCGCCTGCTCCGTGCGCACCGTGAGCATCTGCCCCTCCTGAGAGGCGTCAAAGCGCGGCTGCTCAAAATCCCGGTACCAGACCTTCTGCGTCGGCTGGTCGCAGAAGGCTCCGTCTGCATTCATTGTCTCCACCCGCAGCAGGCGGCTGGTCAAAACGCTTATGCGCACATTGCCGAAGACCGCCGTCTGGCTTTCTCTCGTTCTGCTCTGGACGTGCATCCCAAATTGCTCTTCAAAATAGCCCATTTCCATTACCTCCCTGATCGTTTGTTCCTTTCAGATAGGTTTCATAAATCAGCTCCGCGCACAGGCTGTCTGCCCAGGCGAACCACGGCCTCGTAAACTGCGCGGGATCGTCCGCGTCGAAGCTTTCGTGCATCCGGCCGCATCCGGCGGTTGTGTCCAATAATAAGCGGATCATCTGCTCTTTCTCCGCAGGATTGGCGGCAGTCAGCCCCTGCATCGCAAGGCTGATCGGCCATACATTGCCGTTTACGGTGTGTTCGCTTCCCACGCCGCAGGCCGCTTTTCCCCGGAAATAACAGGGATTTTCCTCGCTGAGGAGCCATGCTCTCGTATTCTGGTAAACCGGGTCGTCCGGCGCGAGATAGCCGAGATAGGGGAGGGAGAGCAGGCTTGGCACGTTTGCATCGTCCATTATGCGGAAATGCCCGAGCCCATCCGACTCATAGGCGTAAATCCGGCCAAAGCGCGGGTGGTGGACAATGCCATACGCTTCGATGCCGCGCACGATCTCTTGCCGCGTACGCAGCGCATCGGACGCAAAGCCTGTATCCTGCCATACCGCCTGCGCGATCTCGGCAAGATAGCCGAGGATGACGGCGGCAAAGCAGTTCGCGGGAATCAGGTAATGGTAGGCGCATGCATCGTCCGAAGGCCGAAAGCCGGACCAGGTCATGCCCGTATAAGCTACGGGTGTCCCCAGGCCACCGTTTTGCAGCGTTTCCCGTGCGTTTTCCTGCTCCACGGCCCAGGGGCGGATAAATCGATAGGCCGATCGTTCGCGGTGGTTCTGCTCGGTGCGCAGTGTTGCGAGGATCTTGCGCGCAGCCTCACGCCATTGCGGCGTGAACACCTGCGCGCGGCCGGTAGCCTTCCAATAGGACCACGCAAGCCACACGGGGTAGCACAGGGAATCTGTCTCATATTTCCGCTCCCACGTCCACGGCGTGAGGAAGGTTTCATCCTCATCCCACCGGTTACCGTCCGGCTCCTCGTTGAAGGCGTTGGCGTAGGGGTCAATGCAGATGTATTTTACCTGCCGCGCGATCAGCCCCTCCAGCAGGGCCTGCAATTGCGCATCCCTCTTCGCAAACGGCAGGTAGTGGCGCACCTGTGCGCTGGAATCGCGCAGCCACATGGCCGGGATGTCTCCGGTGACGACAAAGGCCTCTCCGCCCGGAAGCAGCTTTGCCGTCGTTTCATATGTGCTCGCAAAGCAGGTGCGATACAATTCAAAAAGGCCAGGGATGGATGCGAGCGGTGCTTGAGCCTGTTCGAGATGCGCAAGCAGCGTGGGTGGCAGATTCATGGGAACCTCGATTCCCGCCGTTTCCGGATACGGCGTGTTTTCTACAATATTAAAAGCCGATTAATTCTCCGATACAGCCGTCGCCAGACGCTTCGGTCAGCCTGACGTCACAAATGGAACCGCAGAGTTCCTGCAAGGCACATACGCGGACCGGAGTGTAGTTAGGCGTATAGCCCTCAAGAAGGCCGTTTGTCCCCCTTGTTTCAAACAGCACAGGGAAGCACTTGCCAATCTCTCCCGTCAGAAAGCTTTTCCGCATTTCGTCCGCTGCTGCCCGCATCCGGCGGGCGCGCTCCTCTTTCACCGCCTTGGGAAGCTGCGGCATGGAAGCCGCTTTCGTGCCGGGGCGGGAGGAATAGGGGAACACATGAATTTTTTCAAAACCGATCTTTCGGACAAAGGAAAGGGATGCGGCAAATTCCTCCTCTGTTTCCCCGGGAAAACCGGTCATCACATCCGTTGTGATCGCGGCATCCGGGAAATATTGGCGCAGACTGCCGCAAAGCGCCTCATATTCCGCACAGGTGTAGTGCCGGTTCATGCGCCTGAGGGTTTCGTCGCAGCCGCTCTGAAGAGAGAGATGAAATTGCGGGCAGAGCTTTTCACAGTTTGCCAACCGCTTCACCACCTCGGGCGTGAGATGGTCCGGCTCCAGGGAGCCGAGGCGCACGCGCAGGATGCCATCCACCGAGCAGGCGCGTTCTACCGCGTCACAAAAGGAAACAGAGAGGTCTTTCCCATAGGAGGAGAGGTTGATGCCTACGAGCACGATCTCCAGAAAGCCCGCGTCCTGCAGGCGCTTAAGCTCCTCCTCCAGCTCGCCGAGTGGCTTGGAACGCACTCTCCCGCGCGAGGTGGGGATGATACAATAGGAACAAAAACGGTCGCAGCCGTCCTGAATCTTGACGAAGGCGCGCGTGTGCTCCTGAAAGCCTGAAATACGGCCGCCGTGAAAGGTTTCTCCCGTTTCATGCGGGGCTACCTGAAAAATACGTTTTCCGCTGAGCTGGTATTCGTCGATCGCATCCAGAATTTTTTCGCTGTCGCGGTTGCCGATCACGATATCCGCCTGAGATAGGACGTTCGCCTGACTGGGGTAGGCCTGTGGCATGCAGCCGGTCAGCACAACGATGCTGTTTGGGTGCAGCCGCTTAAAGCGGCGCACCGCCTGTCGCGATTTCTGATCGCCCGTTCCAGTTACGGTGCAGGAATTGACCAGATAAACGTCGGCCTCTTCCTCCGGCGTGACGATTTGAAAGCCCTTCGACCGGAATTGTTCGGACAGGGCCTGTGTTTCATATTGATTGACCTTGCAGCCAAGCGTGTAGAAAGCGGCTTTCATAGGGGATGTCTCTCATTTCTGTTTCAGATTTCAGCAGCTTTCAGTATAATCGAAACGGCCTCAAAATACAAGATAGGGCAGTGATTTCCTCCTGCAAAAGAAATCGAAGAAGCCGCGCACAATTTATCATGAATGGATTTCTCAAAGGAATATTGATTTAGTATTTTCAGCGCTTCAATAAAGTCAGAATTGTGGTATAATAACCTCACGAAACACAC
>DCJV01000150.1:25645-32852 GCA_002320555.1 Ruminococcaceae bacterium UBA1691
TCTGGTGTTTCGGAGAACATTGGCAGTCGAACCGCGCTGCGCTTTGGTTCTCTGCTAAATAACCTCACGAATCTCATGAAACACGCACGAAACGGGGGGTACCCATGCTCCATCTGATTCTCGGCCGCTCCGGAAGCGGCAAAACACAATATATCCGCTCTCTCTTGTGTGAGCTTGCAAAAGACAGCGCGCACGGTATGATCCTGCTCGTACCGGAGCAATTCTCGTTTGAAAGCGAACGCGCGATGCTCGAGCTGCTCGGCCCGCGTGACGCGGGACGGGTGGAGATTTTAAGCTTTTCCCGCCTCGTCGACGCGGTCTTCCGCGTATACGGCGGCGTGAGCGGCACACACATCGACGACGGCGGTCGGATGCTGCTGATGAGCCTAGCGCTCGAAGAAGCACAGGATCATCTTGAGCTTTACGCTCGGCATAAGGAGAGCTCGGCTCTCGCCGCAAAGCTGCTGGACCTCGTGGCGGAATGCCGTCAGTGCGCCGTAACGCCCGCAGACTTACATCGCGTGGCGGGCAAGCTGCCGGACAGCGTACTGCGCCGCAAAATGCACGAGCTTTCCCTCATTCTCGAAACTTACGATGCCCTGCTCGCCCGTTCTTTCCTCGACGATCAGGATGACCTGACCCGTTTAAACGATGCGCTGCTCGACCATCCGTTCTTCCAAGGCCGCATCGTGGCAATCGACGCATTCAAAAGCTTTACTGTGCAGGAACAGCGTATCCTCTCCCGCATCCTTTCTCAGGCGCAAGAGGTGTATCTGACGCTGTGCGCGGATGAGCTGATGGACCGGCAGAACGGGATGGGGCTTTTCTCCCCCGTCCAGCGCACAGCGCGGCGGGTGATCAGCCTTGCAAAGCGGCAGAATGTCCCCGTCGCCTCCCCCATCGTATTGGAAATACCACACCGGTTTCATTCCGAAGCACTCAAGGCTCTGGAGCAGGGTGTATTTCGGCCGGAGGCAGAAGCGTTTTCCCAGAAAACAGAGGATATTCTGCTCTGCACGGCGCAGGACAAGGCCTCCCAATGCGATTTTGTGGCGCGCACGGCAAAGCGGCTGTTGCGCGAGGAAGGCTTTCGCTGCCGGGATATGGCGATCATCGCCCGCGACGCGGACGCTTACCGGGAGGAAATGACAGCCGCCCTGCGCCGGTACGGCGTACCCGTATTTGAGGACAGCCGCCAGCCGATCAATTCCCAGCCGCTGATGGTTTTTGTCCGGGCCGCGCTCGAGGCGGCGCAGAGCTTCGCAACAGAGCCTGTGCTGCGCTATCTGAAAACGGGCTTAGTCGGCTTCACGTTGGAGGAAACCTCGGAGCTTGAAAACTATATGCTGGAATGGAATATCGGCGGTGCCCGCCTGCTCAGTCCCTTTACACAGCATCCGGAGGGCTATGGAAATTCCTTTCAGGAGCAGGATCACCAGAAGCTTGCCTTTCTCAATGGCCTGCGCGAGCGCGCTGTCGGCCCGCTCGTTCATCTGCGGGACAATTGCGCGGAAACGGATGGCGCGCAAATCAGCCGCGCAGTGTATGCCTTTCTGGAAGAAACCGAAGCCGCAAGCCACCTGCGCGCGCTTGCACAGGCGCTCAGCGATGGCGGAGAAGCGGCTCTCGCGCTGGAGCAGGGCCGCATCTGGGATCTTATGATGGATATGCTCAGCCAGTGCGCCGTGGCGCTCGAAGGCCATTCGATGACGCTTTCTCGCTTTGCACAGCTCTTCGACGCAGTGCTCGCCGCCCAGGACATCGGCGCGATTCCACAGGGGCTCGATGAAATCCCCCTGGGCAGCGCAGACCGGATGCGCGTTTCCTCCCCGCGCGTGGTCTTTCTGCTCGGGGCGAACGAGGGGGAATTTCCCCGAACCCCCTCTTCCAGCGGCGTGTTTTCAGATACGGAGCGCCGCAGGCTCATTGAGCTGGGCCTTGAGATGACGGATCCTTACGACCTGCAGGCCGTGGAGGAGCGATTGCTCGCCTATCAATCCCTTTCCGCCGCGCGGGAGCGGCTCTATGTCTGCCACACGCGTTCGGATGGAGAGGGCGCATCCCAGGCCGGCTCCGTTATCGTCTCGGAGCTCAACCGGCTGTTTCCGCACTGTATCCATCTGGACGCGGACGAGGAGGACGTGCTCTCACGGATCGAAGGCGCGTCGCCCGCCTTCCTGCTCACAGCCTCCCGCTGGGGAAAAAACGATCCCCTCTCCGCTGCCCTGAAGGGCTATTTCGCCTCCCGCGCGGACTATGCGGGCCGCCTCGAAGGCGTCGGCCGCGCCGCCTCCCACGCGCCCATGCGCTTTGAAAATCAAGCAAACGCCCGCAGGCTGTTTGGCGACCACCTCTATCTTTCCGCCTCCCGCGTGGAGGTATATCATAAATGCCGGTTCCAGTATTTTTGCCGCTATGGCCTCGACGCACAGCCGCGCAAAATTGCAAAGCTTGATCCTCTGAGCAGCGGCACGGTGGTGCACGATGTGCTTGAGCGGCTGCTGCGCGCGCATTCCCCGCAGCAGCTCCATGAAATGGGGCGGGAACGGCGCGCGGAGGAAATCAAGGCGCTTCTGCTCGCCTATCTGGAGGAAAAGATGGGCGGCGCGCAGGAGAAGCCGAAGCGATTTTCCTATCAGTTCAACCGCCTCGCCGTGGTGCTCGAAGAGGTAGTCGGGCGGCTGTGCGCAGAATTCCTGCACAGCAGCTTCGTACCGGCGGATTTTGAATTAAAGATCGATAAGGACGGGCCTGTCCCCCCTTATTCACTTCTCCTGCCGGACGGCGGCACCTTGCAGATCAAGGGCTCCATCGACCGGGTAGACCGCATGGAGCGGGACGGAAAATCCTATCTGCGCGTCGTCGACTATAAATCCGGCGGCAAAGAATTTTTGCTCTCCGACGTGCTCAACGGGCTCAATATGCAGATGCTGATCTATTTAATGTGCCTGTGGCAGAATGGGAAAATGCGCTACGGTGAGATCGTCCCCGCGGGCATCCTTTACATGCCCGTCAAGAGTACGCCTGCCACGCTCGGCCGGGATGCAACACAAACGGAGATCGACAAGGCCCGCGCCAAAGCCTGCCGCATGAGCGGGATGGTGCTCGACCACTCCCTCGTCATCGACGGCATGGAGGATGACGGCAAGGGCATTTTCATCCCCGCCCGCCGGGAAAAGGGCGGCGGCCTCAAGGGCACATTAATCAATCTGACGCAGCTCTCCCGCCTGCAACAAAAGATGGACGATATTCTCAAGAAGATGGGAAAAAATCTGCACCGTGGCGAAATCGGCGCGGTGCCGAGCTTCGGCGCGGGATATGACCACGTGTGCGACTGGTGCGATTACAAAAGCGTGTGCGGCTATGAGCCGGGTGCGCCCGTGCGCCCCATCGAAAAGCTGACACACGCGCAGTCGCTCGAAAAACTGGAAGAGGAGGGAGCGCACCATGGCTGAACGCAAATGGACGCCCGATCAGCAGAATGCGATCGAAGCACGGGGCGGCACGTTGCTCGTCAGCGCAGCGGCGGGCTCCGGCAAGACTGCCGTGCTTGTTGAGCGCGTCATCCAGCGGCTGCTCGACCCGGTCAACGGCTGCGATGCGGACCGCTTGCTGGTTGTGACCTTCACAAAGGCGGCCGCGGCGGAGATGCGCGAACGCATCTCCGCCGCCATCTCCGCAAGGCGCTCTACGCAGCCAGATGACGCGCGGCTTTTACGCCAGCAGATGCTGCTGCCCTGCGCCTCCATCTGCACGATCGACAGCTTCTGCAACGATCTCGTGCGCGAAAATTTTCACCGGCTGGACCTGTCTCCGGATTATAAAATCCTCGATGCCGGCGAGCTGACACTTCTGCGCGGCGAGGCGATGGATGCAGTGATGGAGGAATTCTATCAGGAAAACAGCCCGGCCTTCACAGAATTACTGGAGCTTGTGCGCAAGGGCCGCGATGACGCGGAACTGACGGATACCGTCTACCGCCTTTATGACTATACGCAGGCTTATCCCTTCCCGGAGGAATGGATTAAAAAGGCCCGCACGCTCTGCCGGACCGGCCTGCCGGAAGCGGACAATCCATGGATGGCGGAAATCCGCGCCTATATCCGGGAAGCGCTCTCCTTCGCACAGCTGACCACACAGGGCGCGCTGAACCTTTTGGAATCGGAACCCGCCCTGCTTGAGAAATATGCTCCGGCCTTTCGAAGCGACCTCAACGCCCTATCTCACATTCAGGATGCGCTGGACAACGACGGATGGGATGCGCTGTGCGAAGCGATGGAGTCCATCCAATTTGTACGCCTGCCAAATGCGCCGAAGGATTACACAGATTCTCCCGTCAAGGCCGCCGCAAGGGAGAGCCGTGACCGCGTCAAGGATACGGTCAAGAAAATGCAGGAGGCCCTCTGCGCCAATACGGCGGAAAACGAGGAGGATATGGCCTACCTTGCACCACTTCTCAACAAGCTTTTTGATCTGACGCTGCGCTTTTCCGCAAAGTTTGCACAGTTGAAGAAGGAAAAGCACGCCGCCGATTTCTCCGATATCGAGCACTTGGCGCTCTCCCTGCTCATCGAGCGGCAGGATGGGCGGATTTGCCGCTCCCCGCTCGCAGAAGAGCTGTCCGAACGATATGCGGAAATCCTGGTGGATGAATATCAGGATACCAACGAGGCGCAGGATCTGCTCTTTCGGATGCTCTCCCACAATGAGGAAAATCTCTTTCTCGTCGGCGACGTCAAGCAGAGTATCTACCGCTTCCGCCAGGCCATGCCGGAAATTTTTCTGAACCGGCGGGACAGGCTCCCGCCCTATGAGCATGATCATTACCCCGCCCGCATCACGCTCGGGCGCAATTTCCGCTCCCGGAAGGGTGTGACGGGTATGGTCAATTTTCTCTTCCGCCAGCTCATGAGCAAACCGCTCGGCGAGATGGAATATACAAAGGAGGAGGAGCTCGTCCCCGCTGCCTCTTACCCGGAGAGCCAGGAGCCTGACTGTGAGCTTCACCTGCTCGACGCGGGCGATAAGGGCGACAACAGCGCCGCTGTGTATGAAGCGCGCTATATCGCCGCCCGAATCAATCAGATGCTGCGTGAAGGCCTTACCGTGCAGGATGGCGGCAAAACTCGCCCTGCAAGACGGAAGGATTTCTGCATCTTGCTGCGCGGCGTTAAAGGCAAAGCGGATGTTTATGTGCAGGAGCTTGCACGCTGCGGCGTGCCTGCCTGGGCAGAGCTTTCCGGCGGCTTTTTCGACACGGCGGAGATTCGCACCATGCTTTCCCTGATGCGCATCCTCGACAATCCCCTGCAGGATGTCCCGCTGCTGAGCGTCCTTTTCTCTCCGATCTACGGCTTCACGCCCGATGAGGCGGCGGCCCTGCGGGAGATCAAAAAGCACACGCCGCTCTACCGCTGCATGACGCAGGCGGCAAAGCAGGGCGATCAAAAGTGCGAGGCCTTTTTGTCACAGCTCTCCTTCCTGCGGCGCCTGAGCGCAACGCTGCCTGCCGAATCGCTTCTGCGCCGCATCTATGAGGAAACCGGCTATCCAGCCCTCGTGCAGGCGATGGGCGGAGCCGAACAGCGCGCCGCCAACCTGCAGCTTCTGCTCTCCTACGCGGCAAAGTATGAGGCAGCAGGCCATCAGGGGCTGACGGGCTTCATCCGCTTTATCGACCGGCTTGAGGAGCAGCAAGCGCAGCTCTCCGCGGCGTCCGCCGTCTCCGAATCGGCAGACGTGGTGCGCGTGATGAGCATCCATAAGAGCAAGGGGCTCGAATTCCCTGTCTGCATCCTGGCAAACTGCGCGGGCGCGTTCAATCAGTCCGGGCGCAATCAGCGCCTTCTGCTGCATGCAAAGCTCGGCGCGGGGCTGATGCGCCGGGATGAAGAAACATTGCGGCTCTTTTCGACGATCCCGCATACCGCCGTGCGCCTTGCTTCCGAACGCAGTGAGCTCAGCGAGGAGCTGCGCGTTTTATATGTGGCGCTCACGCGCGCGCGGGAAAAGCTGCTGCTCGTGATGACGGTCAAAAATCCGGAGAAAAAGCTCTCCGCCCTTGCCTCCGCGTTCGACGGGCAGTCGGCAGTCCCGCCCTTTGCCGTGCGCAATGCGAAGAGCTATGGCGACTGGCTGCTCACCGCCGCCCTGCGCCACCCGGACGCCGCCCCGCTGCGGGCGCTCCTCCCGGAGCAGGAAATTCCTCTGCTGAATGCGGATTTCTCCCTGCGCACGGTCATCTGTCCTGCGCCCGCTGAGACGGAAGCGGCTGAAGCGGCCGATGTGCAGGAGCTGCCGCCCGACCTCGCCCTGGAGGCGGAAATCCGGCGCCGGGTGGAATATGAATATCCATATGCCGCCCTGTCCCGCAGCGTGGCAAAGCGCGCCGCATCCTCGCTGGGCGAGCAGGGAATGCAGTTCTCCATGATCGGCGTCTCCCGGCCCTCCTTCCTGGAAAAAGAAGGCCTATCCCCTGCCGAACGCGGCACGGCACTGCATAAATTTATGCAGTTCTCCGATTATCGGCGGGCAGGCGAGGACCAGGACGCAGAGGTGGCGCGGCTTGTTCAAAAAGGCTTCCTCTCCGAAGCTGAGGGGAAGGCGGTGGATCGCAAACGGGTCGTAGCCTTCTTCCAGAGCACGCTTGCAAAGCGCATGCTGCAAAGCGAAACGCTGTTGCGGGAATATAAATTCACCTTCTTTCTCCCTGCCGGAGAGTGCGACGATGGCCTGCCTGATTCGGTTGCGCAGGAAAAGGTGCTCGTGCAGGGCATCGCAGACTGCGTGTTTGTGGAGAATGGGAAGCTTATTATCGTCGATTATAAGACCGACCGCATCGCACACGAGGACGCTCTCGTGGAGCGCTACCGGGCACAGCTTTCGGTTTACCGCAGGGCGCTTGCGGAATGCATTGGCCTGCCGGTGGGGCAGACGCTGCTGTATTCCTTCCATCTGGGGAAGGAAATTGAATGTAAATGAGTAAAAGGGCGGCCCGGGCGGCGTGGATGGCGCTGCACGGGCCGTTGTGATGCAATCAATCGCCTCCTACGCCGTTCCCGGCAGAATGGCCGCCGGCTGCGGCTAGGTAAGTTTGATAGCCTTCGTGGATTTCCGCATAAGCTTTGAGGAGGAATTGGAGGCGGCTCACGGTAAAATTGAGGTCGAGCAGCAGCAGTAACTATCCTTGCGCTCAGGCCGCGCGGGC
>DCJV01000150.1:32956-33329 GCA_002320555.1 Ruminococcaceae bacterium UBA1691
ACAATTTGTGCGCCCGTTTTTTCACCGCGCGAGTCGCGATGAAAAAATCCCCTCACGAGCCACGCAGAAAGCTTCTGCGGGTGCTGCCTCGGCCTTCCGAAAGCTTTTGAGCTACAGGCAGTTGGCAGTGCAAATAATTTGTGTGGAACCATATTTTTCTCACAGGATGCTGCTGCGTAGTCGGTTCTATGAATCACCAAGCTGTTCTCGCGCTTCACTTTCTTCCGCGTAGCCGCTGACGGAAGGCCAAGGCAGCATTGCGCCAAACTGGAGGCGTGGCTCGTGAGGGAATTTTCCCGCGCAGCGGGGAAACGAAAAGGCTTCTTGTTTGAACCGCCGTGAGGCGGTGAGTTTGAAGCCTTTTCGCCGAACA
>DCJV01000139.1:0-2948 GCA_002320555.1 Ruminococcaceae bacterium UBA1691
AGTGAGCAAAGCGCTGTGCTGCCTCGGCCTTCCGTCAGCGGTTACGCTGACAAAGGCAGGGTGTGAGAACTGTGGGGGTGGTCAAATTGACCGACTGCGCAGTAACTTTCTGTGTGCAAAAGTAAGGTTACACTTCAAGAACGAACGCTGCAAATTCACTGCGCCCAAAATAGCTATCTGGGAACGAAATGTCTCCAGCGGCTTTTTTTAACTTATGCCCCCAATTATTCGTCACGCTGAAACAGCTCTGTGGAGAGATACCGCTCTCCCGTATCCGGCAAGAGGACGACAATCGTCTTCCCCGCATTTTCCGGCCGTTTGGCCAGCACCTCTGCGGCGTGCAATGCCGCGCCTGAAGAAATGCCCACGAGCAGGCCCTCCGTCCTAGAGGCCAAGCGGGAGGCCGCAAAGGCGGCGTCGTTTTCAACGGTGATGATTTCGTCATACACCTTCGTATTGAGCACCTCCGGCACGAAGCCCGCGCCAATGCCCTGAATCTTGTGCGGGCCCGGCTTACCGCCGGAAAGGACCGGAGACGCGGTAGGTTCCACCGCAATCACGCGCGTGGACGGATCGTGCGCTTTGAGCACCTCGCCGATGCCTGTGATCGTTCCGCCTGTGCCAACAGCGGAAACAAAGAAATCGACCCTGCCGTCCATATCGCGCAGGATTTCCTGTGCGGTGGTGCGTCTGTGCGCTTCAGCGTTGGCGGGATTGACAAACTGGCCAGGGATATAGGAATTCGGATGCTCCGCCTTGAGCTCGTTCGCCTTGTCGATCGCGCCCTTCATTCCCTTTGCCGCAGGCGTCAGGATCAATTCCGCGCCCAAGGCCTTCAAAAGGCTCCTGCGCTCCTGGCTCATGCTCTCAGGCATGGTCAAAATCAACCGGTAACCCTTGATCGCAGCCACATAGGCAAGGCCGATCCCCGTGTTGCCGCTCGTCGGCTCAATGATCAAAGTATCCTTGTTGATCAGCCCCTTTTCCTCCGCATCCGTGATCAGCGCATAGCCCACGCGGTCTTTCACGCTGCCAAGCGGATTGAAGCTCTCCACCTTCGCAATGATGCGGGCATTCAGCCCTTCCGCCTGCGTAAAGCGGTCCAGCTGCACAAGCGGCGTATTGCCAATCAGTTCAAGTAGGCTTTTTGCAATTTTTGACATAATACCATTCGCCCTTTCCATCTCCATCGTTACCCAATGTGGCAAGCTTCGTGCTCCTCCGGATCCTCCAGTTTGCCGACGATCGGCTCCGGATCGATCCCCTGCCTTCTATAATAATCCGCAATCGCGGCCTTGATCGCCTGCTCCGCCAAAACGGAACAGTGGATTTTAACAGCCGGGAGGCCGTCGAGCGCCTCAACGACTGCCTTGTTGGTAAGCTTCAGCGCGTCCTCCAGCGGCTGGCCCTTGATCATGTCCGTCGCTATCGAGCTGGTCGCAATGGCGGACGCGCAGCCGTAAGTATTAAATTTTACGTCCTCAATGACGCCGTTTTCCACCTTCAGGTACATTTTCATGATATCGCCGCATTTCGCATTGCCGACCTCGCCGATGCCATTGGCATCCTCCAGCTTGCCGACATTGTGCGGATGCGTAAAATGCTCAATGACTTTTTCGCTGTATTGCATTCTATGATCCCCTTTCCATCATACTACTCTGTCTCTTTGCTTTGAATGCGTTCCCAAAGCGGTGACATATCTCGCAGCCGATCAATAATCGGCGGCAGCTTCTCTAAAATATAGTCTACATCCTCAACGGTATTATTTTCGTCAAGCGTCAGCCGTAGGGAGCCATGCGCAATTTCATGCGGCAAGCCGATGGCGAGCAGCACATGGCTCGGATCAAGCGAGCCGGAGGTACAGGCCGAACCGGAGGAGGCGCTGATACCCTGGAAATCGAGCAGGAGCAGCAGGCTTTCACCCTCCACGCCCTCGAAACAGAAGCTCGCGTTGCCGGGCAGGCGGCTTTCCCTATCGCCGTTTAAACGGGAGCGTTTAATTGTGAGCGCCCCATCGATGAGCCGGTCCCTCAGGGAGGCGACATAGCGCATGCGTTCCTCCATCCCCTCCTGCATCAGGGAAGCAGCCTTCCCGAGCGCTACAATTCCCGCCACGTTTTCCGTCCCGGCACGGCGGTTACGCTCCTGCGCCCCCCCGTCGATGAGATTGGGGAAGCGCAACCCCTTGCGGCAGTACAGCGCGCCCACACCCTTGGGCGCATGCAGCTTGTGCCCGGATAGGGATAGCAGATCGATCTGCTGCGCCTGCACATCAATGGGCACATGTCCCACCGCCTGTACAGCGTCCGTGTGGAATAAAATCCCGCGTGCCCGGCACAGCGCGCCGATCTCTACAATCGGCTGGATCGTACCGATTTCATTATTGGCATACATTATCGTTACGAGCGCGGTATCGTCCCGCAGTGCCGCTTCCACCTCCTCGATTCGCACAATCCCGTTTTCATGCACGTCGAGGTAAGTCACTTCAAAGCCCTCCTTCTGAAGGCGCTCCACAGTATGCAAAACGGCATGGTGCTCAAACTTTGTCGTGACGATATGGCGCTTTCCCTTTTTCGCCTGCATCTCTGCCGCTCCCCGGATCGCCCAGTTATCCGCTTCCGAGCCGCCGGAAGTAAAGAAGATTTCTTCCGGCTGCGCACCCAGCAGCGCGGCGACCTGGCCGCGCGCAGCTTCTACCGCGTTATGCGCGGTCTGCCCCAGGGAATAAAGGCTCGACGGATTTCCATAATGCTCTGTCAAAAAGGGGAGCATTGCCTCCACCACCTGCGGGGATACGGCGGTAGTCGCCGCATTGTCCGCATAAACGTATCTTTCAATGGAATCTTTCATGTTGTAACCGCTCCCTCCTGCCTCAGGCCGAGTTTTTCCCGGTATCTTCGTACCAGATCTGCAAGCGTGATGTGATCGACCACCTGATTGACCGCATC
>DCJV01000139.1:3031-3319 GCA_002320555.1 Ruminococcaceae bacterium UBA1691
AGAAAACCTGCCCGGCTGAGCACGGTAAAAATCTGCTCGAGATACTTTTCGCTGATTTCCTGCCGCTTGGCAATCTCCTTGATGGAAATACATCGCCCGTTGGAATGAACGGCGATGTCGATCATCACACGCAGCGCATAGCGGCCCTTGGTCGATATCTTCATGGAGCTTCCTTCCTCCTTTTGATCGGATTGTGAATACAGTATAACACACTATTTAATTCATATCAATCCCATATGAATAAAATGATATAAATTTTTTCCAAAAAGAGCGCTGCCATAGCCGAAT
>DCJV01000053.1:0-10718 GCA_002320555.1 Ruminococcaceae bacterium UBA1691
ATCTGTCCGCTTGAAAAGCCGCGGCGTATCAGGACATGGCGTAAAAAACCGCGCCCTGTTTCCACGTTATAAGGAAGAAGCTTAAAATCTGCAAGCAAATCCCGGATCGTCACGATGATCGCATCCGCCGCCTCATCCTCAATCATGCAGCGGTCGACCGGCACGATCCGATGCGAGCTCGACTGGTAGATGCCGGAAATAATCCGCCTTTTCCGGTCCAACCCAAAGGCGGCCTGCACCTTATTACGGTAGTGAACGGGATGCTCCATCCCAATGATCGGCTCCACATGGCCAAATTTTCCCATCAGGCCAATCACTCGACGCTCCTTCCAACGCAACTGCTCCTCATACGTTAGATTCTGCAGCTGGCAGCCCCCGCATTTTTTATAAAGCGGACAGGGTGCGAACTCTGCTGCTTCCTGTTTTGCTTCTTTGAAATCCGGCATAATGCCCTCCATTTGTTTTTGAGCGTTTATCCTTCTCTTCGAGAGCGCGTTGCGATCTTGCCTGTCTGCAGATCGGAGCGTTTGATAACAATCCCTGAAACAGGCATTCGCTGATGCTATCCTTTCAATTGCCCGCGATACCAGCCGGCCGTGCCGTCTTTTTTTACCAGATAGCCTCTGGAGGTTTCCTGAATGACGGACAGCCTGTCCCCCTGCCGGACCGGCAGGCAATAATCTGTGCAATCATCGCAGCGCGCGTCCTTTCCAAAATTCAGGATGTCTTCATTCGGCACCCAGAGCTTCCGGCCAGTCCGGCGGTGCTCAATGAAAGAGAACTCCTCTTCCCGCGCCAGAATCCGGATGGCATTGTCCGTAAACAGGATATGGCATGGATTTTCCGATGCCTCCTGTGAATCTAGCGCCGTCCTTACCGGGAAGCCGTCGAAGCTAACAAAGGAAAACTCTTCGGAGCTCTCTGAAGGAATGATCAAAACATTGAGCTGCCCGGTGCGCTTCAGGCTGCAGCCGCCATCGATACTGATGATCTTCTGCTCTCGACTGATAATCGGATTGGAGCAGTCGATCTGACTGCGATAAAGCGTTACCGGCCAGTGGCCAACCACCACATATTTTGAAAAGCGCAGCCCTTTTTCCAGAAAGGCGTCGTTTTTCAAATAGGGAAAGGCATCCGTGCCCTCCAACGCGGCAAGGTCATCCGTCGGCAGGCCGCCGTGCACAAAAATAAACCGCTGCGTTTCAATGATCGTCGGCAGCCCACGTAGAAAGTCGAGTTCCCTTTGAAATGCTTTGCGTATTTTCGGTCGGGCGGAAAAAAGGTCCAGCGGGGTGCGAATCCGAATCCCCAGCTCCCCGCACATCTCCGACAGCAGGCAGCCGCCCCAATGACGGATCATATGATCGAAATAGAGATAGAGGGATAGCGCGTCCCCATGCTCGATCATTTCCAGCCGGTACGCGTCGACATTGCCGATGAGTGGATAAACCGTGTATTCCTCGCACAGCCGCATCACATATCGTAAAACGTCCAGGCTATTCGGCCCTTTCTCAATTAGATCGCCTACGATAAAAAGAATATCGTCCTTTGAAAACTTCGCCTTTTCAAGCGCTCCCTTGAGATGATGCAATTGCCCGTGGATATCACTCATTGCGAGAATGCGCCTTTCGGCGG
The DNA here is from genome assembly GCA_002320555.1 of Ruminococcaceae bacterium UBA1691. Taxonomy (GTDB): domain Bacteria; phylum Bacillota; class Clostridia; order Oscillospirales; family Acutalibacteraceae; genus Fimivicinus. Next base: position 1,636 of record DCJV01000053.1, read on the forward strand.
GGAGGATGAGCCGGTTGATTTTGGTTTTCATATAGGCTCTCCTTATCCTTCCCGCTCGTTTCTCTCAGCGCAATCCGGGCACAGCCCGAAAAACTCCATCTTATGGCCGGATATCTGGAATCCCGTCTCCCGCACCAGCTGCTCCTCCAGCTGCTCAAACGGGCACACGGACAGTGGGACGCTCTTTTTGCACCTCGTACAGGTCAAAAAATGCCGGTGCTCCGCTGCGATCTCATAGCGGGCGACTCCGTCGTCATAGATGCTGCGCCGCACGAGTCCCGCGTCGACATAAGCGTCTAGGCCGCGGTAAACCGTGGTCAGAGCAAGGTGCGGAAAGGCTTCTGTTACTGCGCCGTAAACCTGCTCCGCCGTCAGCGGTGACGAAGCTGCGCTCACCACGGAAAGAATTGCCCTGCGCTGCGGCGTTTGCCGCTGCATAACACCACCGCCTTTTATATGTTTTCCTCTTGCCAGCCCTTGCATACGTCGATCCAGCCCTTGCTGGCGGACAGTGTGAATAAAGCGTCGCACGAAAGCTCCACCGCGCTGTTGGAGCTACCAGCCGCAGGGAATACGGTATCAAACCGCTGGAGTGAGAGATCCGTGTACACCTCGGCTGCCCCCTCCGGCAAAGCAAAGGGGCATACGCCTCCGACGGCGTGCCCAGTCAATCGCAGCACCTCGTCCGGGGCGAGCATTGTTGCCTTCCTACCGAAGAGATCTTTGAATTTTCGATTATCGATCTTCGCATCCCCCGCCGCCACGATCAGGATGCAGGTATCCCCATTGGCAAAGGACAGCGTCTTTGCGATCCGCGCAGGCTCAGTACCAAGCGCCTCGGCCGCCAGTGCCACTGTTGCGCTGGAGGAATCGAATTCGTGAATCCGGGCCTCCAGGCCGTGTGCCTTTAAAAATTCCCTTACCTGTTCAATCGCCATTTTTTCTGCGGATTTCGCGATGAATCCGTACGCCTTCCTTTCGTGCTACATTTTACTTTACGCCTTGATTTCCCCGGCCCGCAGCAGCGCATCGACCTTTAAAACCGCAGCCTGCGTTTTTCCGTCGCGGATTTTGTTGTCGAGCACCATGCGCACCGCCTGCTCCAGCGGGATCCGCTGCATCGTGAGGAACTCGTCTGCGTCAAGATCCTGTTCTCCAAAGGAAAGGCTGGACGCAAAATACATGTGGATGATTTCGCCGCAGTAGCCGGGTGTCGGATAGAATTTGCCGATGTCGCGGAAGTCCCGGGCCGTAGCGCCCGTCTCCTCGCGCAGCTCGCGTTTTCCACTCTCAAGCGGGTCCTCTCCGCGCTCGAGCTTCCCGGCGGGCAACTCGAGCAGCTCCTCTCCATAGGGATAGCGAAACTGCCGCACAAATAAAAGCTCATGCTCCGGCGTCAGCGCGGCGACTGTTACGCCGCCAGGATGCTCGACCACCTCGCGCGCGGCCGTTTTTCCATTGGGCAAAAGAGCGGTATCATTGCGGACATTGATGATACGGCCGGTATAAATCGTATTCTTTTTTAGGGTTTTTTCCGTCAGATTCATAGAGCTTCCTTTCTATCACCGCAGGCAGGCCGCATCAACACGGGCCACGGGACATATGTATTGTTGAAGAAGGCCGCCAAATATTATCGGACGGCTCGATGGACTGGAGGAATGACTTTGGATCAAATCGTACGGGCAGTCGCGCCCGATTATGAAACCATGCGCGGCATGCTGGACACGCTGAAGAAACGCTTTCCGAATGCCCGGCTTGGCGTCTGCGGCAGGAGCTGGGCCGGGCGCTCCATTTACGCGCTCTCAATCGGCCCCAGAGAAAACTCGGTACTCTATGCCGGAGGATTTCACGGGCAGGAATGGCTAACACCGCTTTTATTGCTGCGTTTTTTTGAACGCACTGCAACAGCGGTCTGGGAGGGAAAGGAGTTCTCTGCCATCCCGATTCAGGACGTACTGCGCAGGCGAGGTATGGTGATCATCCCCTGCGTCAATCCGGACGGCGTTCAAATCGCACTGCACGGTGCGCGGGGGGCCGGCTGTTATGAAGGGCTAGCAACGCGCGTGAGCGGAAATGATTTCAGCCGCTGGAACGCCAATGCGCGCGGAGTGGACATCAACCATAACTTTGATGCCGGCTGGGAGACGCTGCATCAAATGGAGCAAGAATCCGGTATCACCGGGCCTGCGCCCCGGCAATACGGTGGCGACACGCCCGAAAGTGAACCCGAAACCCAGGCACTGGTTCGTCTGTGCCGAAGCCAACCCTTCCGCCACGCGCTGGCCTTTCACAGCCAGGGGGAAGAAATCTTCTGGGAATACGGGGAAAGCACGCCGGAGCGGGGCAGGATGATGGCGAAGATCTTTTCCGCCTCCAGCGGCTACCGCCTGGTGGAAAACGACGGCCTTGCAAGCCACGGCGGCTTTAAGGATTGGTTTATCTCCGAATTTGGCCGCCCGGCCTTTACCTTTGAGATCGGCAAAGGGGAAAATCCCCTTCCTCTGAGCGACTTTGAGCAAATTTATGAAAAGCTGGAGGAAACGCTCCTGCTCGCCGCGCTGATGTGAAACGCCTTCTAATACGAATATTATAACACATTCTGTGGATTCGTCCACAGAAAATAAGACGCGCCGGGCCTTCCGGTGCGTCTTATCCGTCATCCCGAGCTTCGGGGGAACTTTTTTCGCAGCAGATATCGGGGTAGCAGCACGACCGCTAGCGCCCAAAGCAGGCAGATGCAGCAATAGAGCAATGCCATGCGCCACACGGAAAGCCGAAAAAACAGGCATGCCGCCGGAAACGCGACGAACGCGAGCAACCCGCCGAAGAGGCTCGCTTTTCCGGCGCAAACATTGGCATAATTCCACTGCGCCTCTCCCTGCATGGCTTCCATAGCGTGGTAGCCGATGCGCATGTTCGGGAAAACGGAATGCTTTTTCCAAAGGAACAGGCCAAGCGCCAGAGACAATAGGGCGGAAAACCCATAAAGAAAATAGATGGCAAGCATGAATCTCTTCCTTTATCCAACCGTGCTCAGCAAAATGCGTCCGAAAGAATCTCGAGCACGTCGCTGTCGCTGACCGAAACTGGGTCGGCCTCAAACAATCCACCCATCGTTTCCCTCGCGTTGCGCGTAAGGGCTGGGAATTCCTCCGGCGATATGCCGAAGGAGGAGAGTGCAAGCCCATCCACGCTGCATTCCTTTTGCAGCGCATCCAGCGCAGTCAGAAAATCCTCCGGCTTCTCCGCGCCTGCCTTACCGAGCGCTCGAGCCATCGCGGTCATACGATTTTGGCATACGCCGAGCTGGATCAGCTTCCGGTAATATGCCTTGCTGATTGCGATCAGCGCGGCGCCGTGCGGGAGTTTGGGGTGGAAAGCGCTCATTGCATGGGCAATCGAATGCTCAGAGATGCAGCCGGACAGAGATTCGACCATGCCGGAGAGCGTGTTCGCCAGCGCAACGTCCGCACGCGCCTCCAGGTCTGCACCGTCCCGAACCGCATGCGGCAGGCTCTTTCCGACAAGCCGGATCGCCTCCAGCGCAAGCAGATCACTGATTGGGCTAGCCGTCCGGTTCAGATAGCCCTCTGTGCTGTGGAACAGCGCGTCAAATCCCTGATAGGCGGTGAGCCGCGCAGGAACGGATACCATCAGCTCCGGGTCGACGACAGAGAGGACGGGAAAGGTCTTCTCATATCCGAAGCCGATCTTCTCCTGTGTTTCCTCATTGGTTATCACCGTCCACGGATCGGCCTCTGTGCCGGTTCCGGCTGTCGTCGTAATCGCAACGATCGGAAGCGGTTCATTCGGCACGGCCTTTCCCTTCCCGGTGCCGCCGGAAATGTAATCCCAGTAGTCGCCCGGATTCCCCGCCATCACGGCGATAGCCTTTGCAGCATCGATGCTGCTTCCGCCGCCCAGGCCCACGACGAAGTCACAGCCCTGTTCGCGGCAGAGCGCCGTGCCCGCCATCACCTCATCCTTCGTCGGATTCGGCGTAATCCGGTCATATATGACGGCCTGCGCGCCCGCGCGGGCGAGCTGCTCCCTCACACGGTCAAGATAGCCGAATCTTTTGACGGACTGGCCTGCCGAGGTCACGAGCAGCGCTTTTTTCCCGGGCAGCGCGCAATCGCCCAGCTCGGACAGGCAGCCCGCTCCAAAGAGCAGTCTTGTCGGCAGATAAAAACCATACGACATCTGAAAAACCCTTCTTTCTCCACAGTGGTTGCAGTGGTATATAGCGCAATATAACGCAGCCCTCCCGAAAAGTCAAGCTTCGGAAAGGCTGTAGCCAACATATTCATTACCATATGCCCGTTCACGCTGGTTTATTCTCCATCGGCGCGCTTCTTTTAAATTTCATTCGCTGCCCGTACGAGTCATCCCTCTGCGGATGCGGATTCGAGCGTGATATTCCCCGTATCGGTGGAAAGGCTAATCGCCCGGCTCCGGTCGCCAAAGGCAAGCGTTCCCTTAGAGGAGACGAACTGCGAGCCGGACTGCACGGGCACGGCATTCTCAAACCGATTTTTAAACTCTCCTGCATCCGTCTCATATTGCAGCTGGAAGCCTGCGTCAGTCGGCCACACCAGCCGGATATTCCCCACGTCCGTATGCATAGAGAGGGATGAAGCCACCTCGCTATTGTCTTCCCAGGTCAGATCGCCCGTATCAGCCGTTAGTTCCGCCTCATCGGCAGCGCTGTTGCGGAAAGCGATATTGCCCACATTGAGGGCTGCTGATGCCTTTCCAAGCTGCATTCCCTCCACCGTGAGGCTACCAGCGTCAATATGCGCTTGTAAGGAAGCGATTTTATGGGAAGAGAAATAAATATCAACAGTAATTCTGGAAAAGTAAGATCTATTCGGCAGGCGTACGCCAAGATGCAGCCCATCCGCCTGCCGCTCGGCAAAGGGGAAGGTGGAGACGTCTACCGCGTCTTTTCCATAATAATGAACGTCCATATGGGAGCTTCCATCCTCCGATGGGAGAACGCGCACCTCTGCATAATCAAAAGAAAAAAGAACTGGCTCATCGGCTTCGAGAGAAAAATCCGTGCGTGTCTCTCCCACAGAATGCCCGCCGTGACGCGCCCTCCACTGCTGCTCGCTCCATTCCTCCAGCGATGCAAACCAATCGTTGAATCGGCTGTTCCCTTCTGCGATATTACGGATCTCCCGCACCCCAACGGCAGCGCCGAAGCAAACCGTCAGCAGGGAGGAGACCAAAAATAGTACGGCAAGTGCAATACAGGCTTTCTTCATGAGTGATTCCCCCTTTCCTCAGCGCATCCGCTGATAGCACGCGCGCAGGCTCCAGATGATCAGCAGAATCGCCAGCACACCAGCGCTTATGAGCGCAATCGACAGTGAGATGAAACACAGAGCCAGCAAGGCGGAGGATGCAAAAATACCTGCTGCGACACTGGCGATCAGGATCGCAGCGCCTGCGGCCGCAAGGGCGAAACCACCCGGAATACCGGGCAAAGCAAAGAAGATCATATCCAGAATAAACAAAACGGTATAAAGCACCCGATTGCCGTTATCCGACACGGCCGGTGGACAAGGCCGAATCGGGGCCGTGGCTTCGCCTGCCGGAGATCGCGGCGCTGCGGACGATGCCTGATAAGCACCATCTTCGCCCGCCTTGCTCTGCTGCAAATAGGTCTGGGCAATCTCCCCAGGATCGCCGAGGGCGCGGCAGATTTCCTCTTCTGTCTTTCCCTGCTCCAAGCCTGCAGCGAAATGCTCCTCATAGTCCTGCATGATCTCCTGCCGCTCTTTGGCCGGAAGATATAAAAGCGCGCGGTAAAGCGCATTCAAAAAATCATTCCTTGTCATATTGGATCCCCCCAATTAAATGATTGACCTGCTGTGAAAACTCCATCCATTCCGCATAGAGCGCTTCCTGCGTCTGGATGCCCTTTTGCGTCAGCCGGTAATATTTTCGCGGTGGTCCTTCCGGAGACTCCCGGAGCGTTACCTCGAAATAGCCTTCGTTGCGCAGACGGCGCAAAATCGGGTAGATCGTCCCCTCTGAGATGGAAATTTCCCCGCTGATCGCTTCCGCCAGCTCATATCCATATTTTTCGCCCTGGCGCAGCAAGGTCAGCACGCAGAGCTCAAGCGCGCCTTTTTTGAATTGAACATTCAAGCCGTTCACCTCGTTTCGCATTCGCCGGAGAGGCAATTTCCCGGCGCGCCTATAATATATCACACGGTACTGGATATTGCAATATAGTTGGAAAAATTTTTACATGTTCTCTATCAACAAAATTGCCAAACCATTCCCGCCGCAAGATGAAAATATCTTTTTCTGCAATGGGCATGCTAAGAAACAAAGAAAAAAACCGGCTGCATCTATCATGGGCCGGATTTTGAAAAATGGTGATAAAATGATTTAAAATAAAATGAGCCGGAAGCTTCTCCTAGCAGTAGGATTCCTTCTGCTCTTTCCAACTTTCCTTGTGTTTCCCGCCAAGGCACAGGAAACAATGATCGGAACCGCACAGGGGAATATCTATGCGCCGGGTGCCGGGTCAATCCCCAATATCACGGTCGGCGGGGAAGCGGCCTACAGCATGTTTGCCAATGCTTCGCTACCGGACAATACTGCCTTCCAACCGGCGCAGGCCTATGAGGATGCGGGTATAGAAGCGATTCTAAATGCCGGATATCCCTTTGACAGCCTTGGTCTACAAAAAAAATATGGCGTTTCCGACGATTTCGCGCGTGTGGTGACGCAGCAGGCCATCTGGTTTTATATCGAGGGCTGGCCGATCGATTCCATGGAGGACAGCGTTCGGATGCGCTATATCAACGATCTGCTGCAGGCCGCTCAGGCGCAATTGCCGCAGGAGCATCCGGTCTCAGTGGTTCCGGAAAGCCCTGCCTTTCAGCATCAGGGCGGATTTTACCGTTCAGAAACGCTTACCCTGAAACAGGCGGAAGGCACCATCACCGTGCAGCCGGACAATGGCGTAAAAGTTGTATTGGAGGATGGAACCGCCGCTACGACGCTCCGGCAGGGGGATCGTTTCATCTTGCTGGCGCCGGATGATCTCACGGAAATTTCGCTAAATGTGACACATCGTTTCTCCAATATCGTCCCTGTATCCTATATTCCCGAAACAGAGGATCATCAAACAGATCACCTGCTTCAGGCACAGGAGCACGTGCAGACGCGCAGCGGCGTATGGCGGTTTGCATTGCCGGAGACTCTTTCCTCCAGCACGCAGGCGCTCTCCGAAGAAAGCGCTCCCATGTCTTCCGAAACGGAGCTGATCCCCCCTTCAACATCAGCCGGGACAATGCCGCAAACCGGTTCCCCCAGCACTGGAGGCACCGGAATGCCGATCACCGCAGCTGCGCTGCTCGGCCTGTGCTGGGTAGCGATAGGGCTTGCCTGTCTTGAAAAGCAAACGCGAAACGGCAGGCAGTGACCTAAAAATGCAGGTAAGCCGGCCTCTTGAAAAAGAATTGGATGACAAACTGATTTTCATATGCTATAATAATCAATAATTATTTTGGATCAAAGCAGTCCAATAGAGGAGAGTCAGCCAGCATGGAAGTAAAAGAGGCATTGGCGCTTATTTTTAAGGGCGTTGCACCGGTTCTTTCGGAAAACGGTTTTGAGCCGATCTATCCGGAGGGCGTTCGAAAAACGGAGACACCTATCGAGGAACAGGCGGACAAGCTGCGTATCAGTTTCCAGGGCGGCAAGGGCGCGGTCCGGATCGAATATAAGGAAAACCGCATCCTTCTCCTCTGTACGGATATCAACGCCGCGGAGGCATCGGACGAGGACTATAAGCAGGCATCCCTTTCTTTATTCGATCCCTCTTTGATTGACGACAAGGATATCCGTTATATCGGAAATGAATTTTCGGATACAATCCGTCAAAAGTATGGAAAAAAGGAGCGCAACGCAGCAAAGACAAAGCTGCCCACGCCCGTGTCCAAATCAGCCGCCAGAAGCGGCGCGCTCGCCTATGATCCGAATACGCTGGCAAGCCGGTTTACTACTATGTATCCGGAGCTGCGGGAAATGTATCGGGCAAGCATTGAAAAATATGGAGAATTCCTTGCAGAAGATTTTTTTGTTCGGTATGGAACACCTGCCGCCATGCAGACCATCCGGCAAAACGATAAGCAGCGCATGAAGAAGCTGTTCAACCTGCTTAACGATATTTATGAGGACGGCACCAACGAAACGCAGAGCCTCATCGCCGTGACCATTCTCGGCGCGATGCATACGGATGCGCAGCTTGTGGAAAATGCGAAGGAATATATGAGCGAGACGCTTTCGCAGCCTGTTTTGGCGGTCATTCAGTATCTGAATTCCCCTGCGGGCAAGCGAGCGGAGAAGAAACTGGGCAACCCGCCGCCCTACAAGCCGAAAAAGGCGCAGAAGGAAAAGGGCATGTACCGCCAGATGCTTGGCCTCTGATCTCCGCTTCGCGAATCAAATAATAGAAAAAAATCGCACCATTTCGACTGATGTGATATCGAGATAGTAGACGCAACCATTGTGTCTACTATCTTTTTATTACAAAGCGTAGTGCAATACGCTTTGTGCCGTCACCGTCCCCGGAGAGATCGCGCCGGAGCTGATCTATGGAGGATACCTTCCCGCCGAAAGGGCATGGAACCATACGGACTGGCCGCTCGCACCGGTATCGGCGGCCGTGCCGGATCGGCATATGCTAGTGCTGGGGCTTACGAACGATCAGGCGGGCTATATCCTGCCGGGCAACGACGTACGTTGCATCATTGCAGATGTCAATGGGGAAGTGGTATCCCTGGGAGGCCGGGCTGGCTCCACGGTGGTGAACGGTCTGCATGCGCTGATCGAAAGCGTGAAGTAAAAAGAACACGGCGTGTACGAAATGGTACACAGCCGTGTTTGAGATCTTTATAATAATTTTTAAAAGCAAGAAATCGGGATCAGCCCTCGAAATGGACGCCTTCCAGCGCTTCCGCGCTTTCGATTTCCTCCTGCAGCTTGCGCTCCTTCTCCTCGCGGAAGGACGCAATCTCCTTCTCGAATTTCTTCTCATCAAATTTATAGAAGAACAT
>DCJV01000053.1:10786-13724 GCA_002320555.1 Ruminococcaceae bacterium UBA1691
CCGGTCAGCGGGACGGTATAGTTCTGGCTCATAGAGGTCATGCCGAGCATCAGGCCGCCGCCGGAGGTGATCTTGTCGCCCACCATATAACCGAAGCCGTTGACGATCGCAAGCACGATAACGTTGAACAGCGCGATGGAAATCTTGTTGATCAGGCTGCGGAAGGAGAACACCGTGCCCTCCAGCCGCTCGCCGCTCTTCATCTCCAGATTGTCGACCAAGTCTGAGAACATGGCAATTAGAAGCACCACCGTCATCCCAACCGGGAAATTGGTGAAGAAACGCAGCACGATATAGGTGACAAGGCCCGCCGGCGTATTGTAAGGGATGATGTACATGCCGATGATAAAGGTCAGGATATCGGCTACCGCTCCCAGAAGGGACATCCAGATCCACAGCGTTTTTTTGCTCATCTTCTTGAGCAGCGGCGGGATGAGCGCCATGGACAGCATGTAGGAAATGCCGCTGCCGATCTGAAGCAGCGGGGTCAGCAAGCCCTCGTTGGTGAGGTTGATATTGACCTCCACATGGATGAGCTTGTAGATCAGGTTGTTTAGGAAGTCCATGATCTGATCCATCGGCAGTACACCGATGCAGTTCCATTTTGCGAAGTAAGGCAGGAAAATAGCGCCAAGATTCGCAATTGCGGAGAAGAAGGCTACTACAACGAGGATCACCATCTTCTTATCGCTGAACACAATCTTGAGCCCTTTAATATAATTGGTTTTTTCCGGCTTAACATAGACCTTTTCCTTGATGCCGAAATAGGAAGAGGCAATAAAGATACCAGCCATTACGGAAAAGATCAGGGCCGCCATAAAGTAGCCGGTCTTTTCCTGCTCAACCGTCTGGTTGCCCCATAAACCCGCGATCGTAAAGAAGAGGACGGAGGGGAGGACCGTACCGATCGAGCCGACGATATTGCTCACGGAAATCGCCTTGACACGCTTTTGGTTCTCAGGGAAGACCAGAGGCGTCAGGCCCTGATAGGGGATATCCAGTGCCGTATAGGCTGTGTAATAGAGCAGATAGGCGATGATGGCATAGGCAAAATTGCCCTTCTGGCCAAAGTTAACAGGGAAAAATAGCATTGAGGTCGTCAATACGACCGGGATCACCGTCCACAGGATATAGGGGCGGCACTTGCCGCGCTTGGTGCGGGTACGGTCGACGATCAGGCCCATCATCGGGTCGTTGACCGCATCCCATACCTTTGTGGCGGAAAGCACGACGCCTGTCATCGCAAGCGTCAGGCCCAAAACGTCTGTCAAATACATGTTCAGCGCCGTATTGATCAGCGTCTGGATCGTCAGCAGACCAAAGGGCAGCAGAGAAAACGCGATAATTTCCCGGGTGGTATGGTCCCGGAGATTTTTCTTCGGCATATTGCAGAAATCCTTTCTTTATTGCTTAATATAATCCGTGAGCGCTCAGTCGAGCTCCTGGCTCAGGCCGATGCGTACGCTGCTGACCTTTGACAGGTCGATATTTTTCACCAGCTGGCTTTCCGATGCAAAGGTAAACGTATGCCGGACAGAGGAATTTTTTTTAAGGATAAATGGATTTTCAGAGAACGTGGCAGAAGCGACTTTGAATTCCTCACCCTTTTCATTTTCATCAGTCACATTCTTTTTGACGGTCAGATAAACGTCAAAGCGGATATTCTCAAAATACTTGAGGCCGTCGTTGGAGTTGCCATCATCGTCGACGGTATCAATCCCACTGGCGACGGTTGCGTCGATGACAAGGTTCCCCGCGTCATAGCGAAGATCCTTCGGCTCCGCAGCAACCGTGAAGCGGTCCCGCGTCCACACCTGCGAAGTGGACGGCGTGGTTTCGCCCGTAGTGCTCTCTTGTTCTGCGTCGCCTCCGCCGGAGCAGCCGGCAAACAAGGCAAGCATGAGAACGAAAACGAGCATCAGACAGACTGACTTCCAGCTTTTCATTCGTTTCATCATCCTTCTCTAAAATGAATTGGCAGAGGGGAGTGGTGAGCAGCCGCTCTCCCCGTTCATACACAATGTTTTATATTTTACCATAAAAATCGACAAAAAGTTGCCACGAATTTGTAGAGTCTAGAAATTTCCACATTTAATACAAATATAAAACTATAAATTGTAAATTATGACGAATAAAAATACATATTATTAAAAAACGAGAGATTCCGTCGAGCGAATAAATAGTGAACCGGAAAATTTTTCTTCTACCATTGACCGCTCACACATTTTCCCAAACGATATGAGAGAAATATGTTATAATAACAAAAACAAGAGTTACCCAAGTTGCCCCCGCTTGATGAAGCAGAATTGAGAGGCGGCCTGCCCGCCGGAAAGGAGCGCTGTAGAATGGATTGGACGGAAATCGTCATTGAAACAGATGCAGACGACATCGACCGCGCCGGTGACATCGCGCAGATGGTTGTCCCCTATGGTATTTATATGGAGGATTACCGGAATTTAGAAATGGAAGCCTGGGAAGTCGCGCACATTGACCTGATTGATGAGGAGCTATTAAAGAAAGACCGTACGAAGGGCTTCATCCACGTTTATTTGCCTCCGGACGAAAGCCCCGCGGAATCGCTCGCCTTCCTGAGCGAACGCTTCAACGCAGCCGGCATTCGCCACCAAATTTCAACGGCTGTCTGCCGGGCGCAGGACTGGGAAAACAATTGGAAACAGTATTTCAATCCTCTCCCCATCGGGCAAAAGCTGCTCATCCGACCGCTCTGGGAGCAGAATTACGATGCTGGTGATCGAAAGGTCCTACATTTGGAGCCCGGGCTCGCCTTCGGCACAGGCGGGCACAATACAACGCGCCTGTGCCTCGAAACGCTCGAAAACTATGTAACGCCGGAAACCGAATTGCTCGACATCGGCTGCGGCAGCGGTATCCTCTCCCTGAGCGCCCTTCTGCTCGGCGCAAAAAGCGCTACCGGAGT
>DCJV01000053.1:13760-17738 GCA_002320555.1 Ruminococcaceae bacterium UBA1691
TCCGCGCCGCAATTCACCGTTTTGCAGGGCGATCTGACCGAGCAGGTGCACGGGCAGTTCGATATTATCGTCGCCAATATTGTTGCCGATGTCATCATCCGCTTTTGCAGGGACGTGAAGCAATTCATGAAGCCGGGAGCCGTATTCATCACCTCCGGCATCATCGACACCCGCGAGGAGGATATCCTTTCCGCGTTTGTACAATATGGATTCACCGTGAAGGAGCGCCGCGAGGATGGCGGATGGGTCTGCTTTGTCTGTACGGCCTAAAAGACATCGGAGTTTTTTTCGAATACCCGGGCGCACTTCTGCCGCTTTTTTCCATGCGCACTCTTGTGCGGAAGCAGTGGATATGATACACTGATGGCAATAATTGAATAGAGGTTCCAGGCTGAAAAAATGCTTTCAAGCCGCAGTTTTGTGCCTTCCGGCCAAACAGCATGTCCGGAATCAGGCTTTGCCGGTCGCCCAAGACTTCTGGCTTCCATGGAAAGGATGATCATAACATATGTTTTGTAAGAATTGCGGGGCCATGCTTCAGGATGGTGCGAATGTCTGCACGCAATGTGGTGCTCCGGTAGGCGCCGGCAATCAGTATTGCTTCAATTGCGGGCAGTGCTCGGATGGCGCGCCCTTCTGCTCGAACTGCGGCGCGCCACAAAATGCCTACGGACGGCCGGGGCAGCAGACGCCGCCGGGCGGCATGCCCTACGGGCAGCCAAAATCGAAGCTGGCCGCTGTGATCCTGGCATTTCTGCTCGGCACGCTGGGCATTCATAATTTTTATCTCGGTTATACCAATAAAGGTATTGCACAGCTTCTTCTAACCCTGATCGGCGGATGGCTGTGCGGCGCGGGAGCGATCGCGGCGGGCATCTGGGCGCTGGTGGAAGCGATCCAGCTTTTGACCGGCTCGATCGACAGGGATGCCAACGGCGTACCGCTGAAAAACGAATTTTAAGCCCCGAGGTTCTCTCCAAATCGCGAAAGAAGCAAAAGCGGTGCAAAATGTAGCTGTTACATTTTGTACCGTTTTTTATTGTAACGGGTAATGGAAGCGCTTTAAAGACCGGCCGTAAAAAAGCTACGCTTGTTACAAGCTGTGATGGCCCGCCAACGGTACCTTTATATGAGGCACAGCAAACAAATACAACAGCTTGCAATCTCGTTGGCGAAATTCGCATCCTTTCTCCACAGTTTTTCGATCACGGGGGACAGCAGGCCGTAATGGCGAAAATCAGATAAAAAAGCAAGGGGAAGCGGCAGATGCCGCTTCCTCTATACTCACCATGGGCCTGCAATGGCCTCTATTTTCCATCCAGCCGCTCCAATCATCAGCGTTCAAGAGCTGCTCGGTCGAAGTGTTGACGGGCCGTTTCGGACTCCTGCCAAAAGATATTATCCCGGTTTTACCGCCTTCACGGTCTCCTCATAGGCCGCAAGCCGTTCCGGCTGCTTTTTCAGCGCCGCCCGGTCGTCCTCCGCCCGCAGCATCAGGAGATCGTAGGCGGTACGGCCGTTGTTGTCCCGCAGGGCCCTGTCCGCGCCACTCTTCACAAGGAGCTGGATGCCCTCCAGATCCGGCAGATGCCCCGCCGGCGGGCTACATGCCAGCATCAGCGCGCTGTAGCCGCTGTCATCCCGCCGGTTGACGTCCGCCCCCGCCTTGATGAGCAGCTCCATGATTTCGGTCCCCTGCCGGAAGGAGGCCGCCATGAGCGGCGTATAGCCGTTTTCTGTCCCCTCGTCAGGATCCATGCCACCGTCGAGTAAATCGCGCACCGTTTCCACATCGGAAGGGTCTTTTTCGATCGCCGTCACCAGCGCGCCACGCACCTGTTCCCGCTCGCCCTTTGCACGGGAAACGGTGGCGAAATAGGCGCCCGGGATGCCCACGCACAAAAGCCCTGCAATCAAAAGCAGAATCGGGATCAGTAGCAGAAGCTTTTTCTTCCTGAACGATTTACGCAGCAGGATCATCACAATCACGCCGGCGGCCGTCAGCAGGACGCCCAGCGCACAGAGCAGGATCATGCCGGCTACAAAGCCTGTTACAGCCATCGAAAGCCCTCCTTTTCCGCCCGCAGCCGGGGCGGCCTGTTATTTTTTCAGCGGAATGTGCTCATGCTCGGCAATCCAGTCCACCATATCGTCGAAGGATTCGCGCGCGCTCATCGGGTGATAATCGAGCTCGCGCTGCGCCTTTTCAATGCTGAAATTGCAGTTGGAATTGAGCTTGCGCAGGGAATAGCGCGTAAACAGAGGCGTCTTGTGTGCCGCCTTGTAATAGACCTCCATCAGCGGCGCGGCGGCCTGTGCAAGCCATAGCGGCAGCTTGAAATGGGAGGCCGGAATTCCCGTTTTATCTGCGAGAATGTGTAGGAGCTGGTCGACCGTGATTGCCTCTGAGGTGAGGATATAGCACTCGCCTGGCCGACCCTTCTCCGCCGCGCTGTGCATCCCCTTTGCCACGTCGCGCACATCGACAAAATTATACATGCCGAAGGCGAGCGACACCGGGAATTTGCCGCGCATATACATACGCACCATCTCGCCCACGCTCGACACCTTGAAATCATACGGCCCGCAGCATGCGCCCGGGTGTGTAACGACCACGTCGAGAGTATCACACTGGCTGTCGAGGACATACTGAGTCGCCGTCGCCTTGGTTTTGGCATAGGTACCGTCGAGGATGTCTGGATCGAAATGGTCAAGCTCCCGCATCACCTGATTGCCTGGCAGCGGCGGGATGGCATCCACCGAGGACGCATAGACGAGCCTTTTTACCCCACACTTTTTACAGGCCTCGACCACATTCTTCGTCCCTTGCACATTGACATTCCAGATCAGGCTCTCATCACCCGCGTTGATGTCGATCACACCTGCAAGGTGATAGACGACGTCTGCCCCCGCAAACGCCTTTTCGAGCGACGCGGGATCGGTCACATCACCGAATGATTTTTCGCAGTCGAGCCCGTCAAACAGCGGAATATCCTTGCGAATGAGGATACGCACCCTTTCCCCGCTGTCGAGCAGTTCCTTCAAAAGGGCATACCCGATATGGCCGGTCGCGCCGGTCAGGACACAAAGCTTACTCATAACCAGTTTCTCCTATCTTGACTATAAAATATCATAGAGCGCAGTGGCGCCCAGAAGCACTGATTGCCTTTTCATAGCCGCCAACGAGCCGCTCGCCTGTCGTTTTTATCCCCCTGCATAGCACACGATTCCGTATCATGAATGACGCACACTTCATTGCATCCCCTTTCTTTTCCAAAAAAGTGTAGCATAAATGCGGCGTGAAATCAAACAGTTTCTGCATCTCCTGCCGCAAACGTTTTCTCTATTTAACTCAACTTTAATCTCTGCGGACTGCATAAAATTTTAAACAGGATTGTATTTTCTATATTAATAGTATACAATATCAATCATAACCGAATGCAGATTATGCTGTGTGAATGAAAGGAGTGCGCTTCATGGCAGACGAGAAAAAGTATATCCCCAAAAAGGAATTTTTATCCTTTGCGGCAGGTGCGTTTGGTCAGGGCATGGTCTATAGCATCATGTCCTCCTACATATCGGATTTTTATCTGAATATCCTGCGCGTCACGCCGCTGTTCGTATTGTTCCTCATGCTTTTGGCACGCGTGTGGGACGCGATCAATGATCCTATCATGGGCATGATTGCCGACCGGCTCAATCCCAAGCACGGCAAATTCCGCACTTACTTGATCTTAACGCCGGTGCCCATTGCGATTCTGACCTTCCTGCTCTTCTTCGCGCCGGATATCTCCAATACGGCGAAGATGGTCTATGCAGCGGTTACCTATGTCGCTTGGGGCATGATCTATACGATGTCCGACGTCCCCTTCTGGGGCCTGCCCAATGCGATGACGCCCAATCCCGCCGAGCGCGGCAATTTGATCTCCATGGGTCGCACGACCAACGGCGTCGGCTCCGCCCTGCCCATGGCAATCT
>DCJV01000149.1:0-1317 GCA_002320555.1 Ruminococcaceae bacterium UBA1691
CCGGCCGAACGGAAAAGGAAGGGCCCGCGCGGCCTGACCGCATTCCCATTTCTTCTTCCATTGTCCAAGGCAATCAAAAAAGCAAGCGTAATGCAGAAATGTTACAAATCGTTCTGATGCAACGATATCCCTTTTTCGACAAGCTGAAGCGCTGATGCAGCTTTTTTCTGCATCAGCGCTTTTGTATTGTGCGTATTTGTTTGTTCCGCCTGTTATGAATCCGGCTGCTCTACCTGCAGATCAACTAATTCATTGGAAACCGTGTTGCGGGTAAAGATCTCCTGAAATTTCACCCGGATTTCCGCCGTTTGCCGGTCAAAGATCGCCTCGTCCCTTGAAGCGGCAAACAACGTTGCAGCAGCAAACAGGTCCTCGATCAAGCGCAGGCATTCAAACCGGCTCGCCTCGTCCATTTCAAACTGAGGCAATTCCTTCCAAACGAACTGAGCAATCCCCAGCAGCTTTTCCGAGCAATCGGGCGGAGTATCCTTCTGCAAAATCAGCATCGTCAGCAGCCGGACATCCGCCATATTCTCCTTGAGCGCCTGGATGCAATAATCCAGGAAATGAATGATTTCTGATTTCTCCAGAAAGGTGATCCCAGAATTGGTCAGCAGTGTCTCCACCTTGAATACAAGACGGTCCACCACAGCCTTGAGCAACTCCGATTTCCCAGCGTAATAATGATAAATTCCGCTGGGAACAACCTTTGCGCGGTCTGCTATCATCTGAATGGTGGTGGCAGCATAGCCGTAATCAGAAAACAACTGCGTTGAGGCGGACAGAATCCGCTCAATTGCATCCTCGCGCATAGCGTCAAATTTATCTCGTTTGTGTTCTCTGTCCATCTGATTCTCATCCCTTTCATTCTGTCGCCATTGTACCATATTGGGAATAAGTACTCAATATCCACTTTTCAGAATTCAGAAATTAGCCACATTCCCAGAAGCGTAAAGGCCTTGCTCAGCGAGCATCCAGCGGAGAGATGGTAAAGCGGAAGCTGTAAGGGACGCCGCTGTGCAGGATATACGGCTCGCGCAGGCATGCCATACCGGGCATATCGCCGCCGACGCCGCACTGCCGAGCATCCAGATACAGGAAGGTATTTCCCTCGCGCACCAGCTCATGCTGATGACGTGCTTTTTCCAGCGCCTCTAGGCTGTAATGGTGCGCGCTAAATTCAAACACTGTACCGGGAAGTGCTTTGAAGCAAAGCCCCGAGCCGTCTTCCCTGCGGATCTCCAGGCTCCGTACATCCACGCGGTTGCCGTTTTCCTGCGGGCGCATATAAGGGGTCTCCAAATCCGCGACGGATGC
>DCJV01000149.1:1349-2464 GCA_002320555.1 Ruminococcaceae bacterium UBA1691
CCGCGGCCGTACCAGTTCACCTGATCAAGCCCCGCAGGCAGGGTCATGCGCAGGCCGACACGCAGCAGATTCGTCGCCAGCGAAGAGGCCATATGCTGCACGATAATCGTCCCGTCCGGCAGAAAACGGTACTGCGTCTCCACCTTGCGGGTAAAGGGCGTAAACCACTTGACGCTGACCACAGCCTCATTGCCCGCGCCCTGAGAAACCGTCATACTGCGCGCGCGAAGCGCTTTATTGGCAAGCTTCCAAAGGTTTTCCGGGTTGACGGCGGCAAACTGCGGCGCAAAGTTAAAGGTGCCGATATCGTTATCCGTCAGTGCGCGGAAGAAATTCGGCCGGATCCCTCCTCCCTGCGAAAGATATGGCTTTCCATTATAAGAGAGCGTCGTCAATATGCCGTCTTCAAGCACAACATTGAAGCAACCGCCGCTGATATAAATAAACTTCCCACTGTGCTTAAACTTGATCGCCGGGCCCTTCCGGATGCAACGGGTATCCACTTCCTTTTTCAGGATGAACTGATCCCAGGCCGCCTCAAATCCGGCCTGCGCCCAAGGGAGATCCTTTTTGGTGACAAACGACACCGTCAAAACGCATTCCGAAGCGGGCAGATCTGTCAAATCATAAGGTAAAGAGATTTCAGCAGAATCGCCGGGCAGGATTTCCAGCTCGTCAATCCGCCCTTCTTGAATCGTCTCGCCCGCCGCCTGTACCGTCCAGACCAGCGCAAAGCCGGACAGATCGGAGAAGAGAAATTTATTGTGCACTACAATTTTTCCGCTGATCAGGTTTTTCTCCTCCGCCTTGATCGGCTGATAGACCTTTTTCACCTCATAATAGGACGGATGCGGCGTTCTGTCCGCGGCTATGATCCCGTTCGCGCAGAAATATGCGCTCGTCGCGCCTTCGCCGAAATCGCCGCCGTAAAGCCACTTGTCTATGCCGTTCTCTTTTTTGCGGATCGCCTGATCAACAAAGTCCCAGATAAAGCCGCCGCAGAGATTATCGTACTTCTCAAAGGCGTCCATAAACTCCTGGAAATTGCCCAGGCTGTTTTCCATCGCATGCGCAAATTCGCACAGCACGACCGGCTTTCCCCGGTACATCTCGGC
>DCJV01000149.1:2537-4046 GCA_002320555.1 Ruminococcaceae bacterium UBA1691
AGCTTTTCCATCATCTCACCGTTGGGATACATCCGGCTGATAAAGTCAGAGGTCGTCAGATCGAAATCGCCCTCGTAATGGACCGGGCGGGAATCGTCATGATAGAGAATCGCCTGCTTCATATATTTGAAATTCTCACCATCACCCGCCTCGTTGCCAAGCGACCAGATACATACACAGGCGTGGTTGCGATCGCGGATCACCATGCGGCGCGCGCGGTCAACGACGGCCTGCGTCCACATCGGATTACTGCCCGGTACATTCTTGCGGCGCACACCATGCGTCTCCATATCGCACTCATCCATGACATAGAAGCCGTATTCATCACATAGGTCGTAGAAAAATGGATCATCGGGGTAGTGGCTGGTACGGATTGCATTGATATTCGCGCGCTTCATGAGGCCCAAGTCCTCATAATACCGCTCGCGCGGCACGGCCCATCCATGATCGGGATCGAAATCATGGCGGTTGACGCCCTTGAGCAAGACCGGGCTGCCATTGACCAAAAGCTGTTCTCCCTTAATCTCGATCCGCTTAAAGCCGATGCGCACGCTCTTGCAGGAGAGCACCCGCTCCCCTTGGCGCAGAGTCAGCACCAGCGTATAGAGATTCGGCGTTTCCGCAGACCACTGCTGCGGCTTTTCAATATCGGCAGTAAAAAAGCTGCGTGTATCGCCCGGAAGTGCAACCAGCGCCAACGGCTCGAATTCGATGGTAGTCTTACCGACAAGCGAAGCCTCCAGTACAATATCTTCAGCGGCTTCCCTGCCGAAATTGGCCACACCCGTCCAAACGCTCAGGGTAGCGTCCTCGCACGATTCGTCCAGCTCCGCCCGCGCATAGAAATCGCGCAGGTAGATTTCGTTTTCCGCATAGAGGAATACCTCGCGGTAAATGCCGCTGAGGAACCACATGTCTTGATCCTCCAGATAGGTACCGTCCGAATAGCGGTATACCTCCGCCGTCAACTGATTTTCGCCCGCATGAACATAATCTGTGATACGAAACTCGGCAGGCGTCATGGAACCCTGTGAATAGCCGACGCGCTTCCCATTGATATACAGAAAAAATGCGGATTTAACCGCCCCAAAATGAATAAAGAGCTGTTTGCCCTCCCATTGGGCAGGCACGGTAAAGGTCCGCCGGTAAATTCCGACCTCGTTTTTGGCATGGTTGATGGCGGGAATTTTGTCCTTAGCCGTTTCGATTGCGTCCGGATAGCTCGAAGACAGGTAAATGGGCTTTCCATAGCCCTGCAGCTGCCACACGCCGGGCACCTCGATCTCGTCCCAGGACCCGTCGTCAAAGTCCTCTGCCTGAAAATTGTCGGGCAGACCTTCCACGCCCATTTGCCAGTAAAATCGCCAATTTCCATTGAGTGTCTTTTTATAAGGCGATTCGCCGCGTGCCAGCGCCGCATCAAAATCATCGTAAGGCAAAGCGATGACGTGCGCTTTCTCCTTGTTTTCCTGAATGATCGCCGGGTTCTCCCAATAATACAATTTGTCT
>DCJV01000149.1:4112-6178 GCA_002320555.1 Ruminococcaceae bacterium UBA1691
CCCGTATTTCCAGGGCGTTTCAGGAAGGTTTGGTATGCATTATTATAGCACACCGATTATCCTTTGTATACTTTTTAAATAGAAAATACGATTTCAATTTTGTAACATTTGATCTATTTTCTAACGATTGGGCAGGATACCGCACGAGCAGGAATATTCCGCACATTCATGCAAAAAATAGAGGCAAACGAAACATTCAGCTTCTATTTTGGAAAGGAAGGTTTTCCAATGTATCAAACGCATTCACGCCGCGGTCGAATCCGCCTGGCGAGCTATTTGGCCGCGCTTTTCGTCGTCCTAGTTGCAACAGCTTCCATCGGCGCGGTCCAAACGCGGCACTATAAAACCGCATATGAAGAATCACAGCAGCGCGCGCTTCTGGAGCTTGGAGAATACATGGATCATATTGAAAGCGACCTGAGCAAGGTGATCTATACCAATACGCCGCCGATGCTCGCAAAGCTCTCCTCCTCCCTCTGGCGCGAGGCCACGGGCGCCAAAAGCAGCTTGAGCCAGCTTCCCACCTCGGACCTGCAGATGGACAACACATATCGGTTTCTCTCCCAGGTGGGAGAATACGCCATGTCGCTCAACCGGAAGGTCGCCGACGGCGGGACAATCTCCAACAGCGAACGGGAGACCCTCGAAAAACTGCTGGGCCTTTCGCGTTCCCTGTGCGGGCAGCTCGCCACCGTCAGCATGCATCTCGATAACGGAACGCTCGATTTGGAGCAAGCGCGCGATGCGCTATCTCAAGGCGGTGAGGGTATACAGACCCTCTCGCTGAGCCAGAGCTTTTCGGATGCTGAGCAGGCACTCGCGGATTACCCAACGCTGATTTACGACGGGCCCTTTTCCGACCATATCAATCAAAAACGTCCGGCCATGCTCCAGGGCAAAAGCAATATCACCCGCGAGGAGGCAGCCAAAATCGCCTCCAAATTCAGTGGAATCGCGGCAAACAATCTTCAGGAGGATGCGGATGAGGACGGGGATATGGCCTCCTACGGCTTTTTCTACGACACAATAAGCATCAGCATCACCAAGGCCGGCGGCTATCTCTGCTATATGCTCAATTCCCGATTTGCCGACGAGGCGACGCTGGAAGCCCAGGATGCAATCTCGCGCGCAGCGGCCTTTTTAAAAGAGATGGGTTATGAAAATATGAAGGATAGCTATTATGCGCTCAACGACGGAATCTGCGTCGTCAATTTCGCCCAGATGGAGGGTGATGCCATCTGCTATCCCGATCTGATCAAGGTGGGTGTTGCGCTGGACAATGGCGAAATCGTCTCTGTTGACGCGCGTGGTTATCTGATGAACCACAAAGATCGGGTGATCCCCACGCCAAAAATCACCAAGGGACAGGCTCAGCAGCGCCTGAGTCCGAAGCTCACAGTGCTCTCTTCCCGCCTCGCCTTTATTCCCACAGACGCGGGCGGAGAAGTTTATTGCTACGAATTCCGCTGCAAGGGTCAGAAGGAGGATGAAATCCTCGTTTATATCAATGCCCAAACCGGGGACGAGGCCAATATCCTTCAACTTCTCCATGCGGACGGGGGCATGCTAACCCGCTAACGGGCTGCCGCGCATAAATTTCCAAAGCTCGGGCATCCTATTGTCTGTATTCTCAACTGCTTCGGATTCTTCCAGGCTGTGAGAAAAGCTTTTCAAAAAGGAGTCTTCATGCATGAAAAAGGTAATTGCAGTTCTTCTGGGACTAATGCTAACCTGCAGCGTATTTTTAGGCGGCTGCGGCGATAAGGATGACGGAAAGATCACGGAATCCTCCCGTTCCCCCCTCGCCGCCGCTGAAAACTCCACCAATATTGTGGAGAATGCCAGCAGCCGTCTGGCAGGAGGCGTCACAAGGGCGAGCGAGGCGCTCAGTGAGGCTGGGAGCAAAGCAAAGGACGATCTGACGAAAATCAGTGAAGCCCTGAGCAATGCGGCCGACAATATAAAAGACGGAGTCGGCAACACAGCCCGTTAGCATTTTTTGCATGATCTGCAGTGGGGCGGCCTGGAAGATTCCAGGCCGCCCCAGACTGTAGACAAAGGCCGGC
>DCJV01000095.1 GCA_002320555.1 Ruminococcaceae bacterium UBA1691
ATTACAGCAAAGGCCTCCATGCTTTCCATGGTCGTCTTGATCGCAGCAATCTCGACGCTGATCGCCGCGCTGAGCTGGATCGATCCGTTTCTGCAGGGGAAAATGAATGGCGTGTCCCAGGCGGCGGCCATCCGCTACAGCATCCTGACCTTCCGTAAGGCCATGACCGCGGACTATGAGAATATGGAAAGCCTGGAGGGCCGGGAAAAATTTGAGCGTGGCCGGGGCTTCGCCCTGTATGGGCGCTATTCCGGCAGTCAGGACTTTTACGAAATCATCGTAAGCCTGTGTGCAAACGCGACTGGCATCGTCTCCTATCTCGCCGTCCTCTCCGCGCTTCGCCCGGCCATGATCCTGCTAATCGCCGCAACCTGCATTGGAGAATTCCTGCTGGTGCGTTATACCGCCAAGGCAGAGCTGCAAACGCGCCAAAAGAATAATCCCCTCTGGGTACGCTTCGACTATCTCTATCAAAATGCGCACAACTTCGCTGCCGGCAAGGATATCCGCCTTTATGGGGCGGGAGACTGGTTGCTGTTCATTCTTGCACAATTGACCGCCTCCTTTACGAAGGTAATCGGCAAGTACACACGGCAGGTCTTTGCCTCCAGCTCCGGACGCGCGCTTCTCTCCCTGCTGCGGGAGGCGGTTGCCTACATCTATCTGATCGGCTGTGTTCTGAGCAGTACGATGGGCGTGTCCGATTTCATCTTTTATTTTGGAATCATCACGGGCTTTGCCGCATGGATTCTCGGCATCACCCAGCAGCTCCAGAATCTCGACATGGTCGCCACAGAATGCGACCACTTCCGGGCGTTTCTGGAGATGCCGGATCGCGCAGAATTGCAGAGCTCCCATCCTCTGCCCAGTCAGGAGGAGCTTCCCTGCTCCATTGCCTTCGAGAACGTCGACTTCCGTTATCAGGAAGGCAAGGGCCTCACCCTGAAGCAGATGAGCTTTACGGTAAATCCCGGTGAAAAGATCGCCATCGTCGGCGAAAACGGAGCTGGCAAAACCACCTGTATCAAAATTCTCTGTGGGTTTTACCAGCCGACCGCCGGGCGCGTTCTGGTAAACGGCGTTCCAACAGGTGAATACGGCCGCGATGCCTACTATTCGCTCTTTTCCGCCGTCTATCAGGACTATCATTTCCTGCCCATGTCGATTGAGCGGAACGTCTGCCTGTGCGAGGAAGAGGATATCGATCATGAAAAGCTGGAACGCGTCCTCAGGCAGGCCGGCATCTGGGAGCGCATTGAGCAGCTTTCGGAAAAGGGCAAAACAAAAATGGTCAAGCAGGTGTTTGAAAACGCGGTCAACCTCTCCGGCGGCGAGCAGCAAAAGCTTCTTCTGGCCCGTGCGCTGTACCGCGACGCGCCGATTCTCGTGCTCGACGAGCCGACTGCCGCGCTCGACCCCATCGCGGAAAATGAGCTTTATCAAAAGTATAATGAGCTGACAACGCACAAAACCTCCTTCTTCATCTCGCACCGTCTTTCTTCCACCCGGTTCTGCGACCGCATCCTTTTTATCTCAGATGGACGCATTGCAGAAATGGGCACGCACGAGGAGCTGATGGAGAAAAGGGGCGCATATTGGAGGATGTTCCAGATCCAAAGTCATTACTATAAGGAAGAAAACAGCGCACAAGGAATGCGAGAGGAGGCTGCGCGATGAAAGCGACGACCACGCTCAAAAAAATCGGAACAGGATTTCGGGAAATCCACCGGCTGGAGCCGCAGTTGATTCCCCTGACTGTTCTCTCCAGTAGCCTGAAAGCCGCTCTCCCGTTTGTCAATCTCTATTTTTCCTCCCGGATCATCGATATTCTCTCCACCACGCGGGACCGGCGCGCATTGATCCTTTCCGTCGCTCTGGCGCTTTCGATCAATCTGTTCCTCTTTATCTCGTCCCGCACGCTGGAAAACCGCTATTATATGTCGCGCGGCCTGCTGTATAACAAGGAGCGTGGCGAGATCATCCGCAAGCTCTACAGCATGGATTATGAAAAGCTCGAAAGCCCCTCCTTCCAAAACCTGCTGCACAAGCATCAGGAAGCCATGGATAAAACCGGCTCTTCCCTCTTCCGCCTGAGTTGGATGCTATCCAACTGGGTCTCAGGCGGGGTGATGCTGATCTTTTCCCTTGTCCTGCTGTTTCCCTTGCTTAAAATCAGCTTCCGGGGTGGAGAAAGCTTTGTGGAATCACCGTGGTTTGCCATCGCCCTGTTTGCCGCGATCGGCATCGCAGTTGCCATCATCCTGCTCATCAGCCGGAAGATCAGCAGAGAATGGTTCCGCCTGAGCGAGCAATACATGGGGATCGATAAAATTTATTACTATTACACCGAGTTGATTTCCGACTATAAAACAGGCAAGGAGATCCGCACCTATCAGGAGCAGAATTTGATTGAAAAGGACGCGACACAGCTCGTCCTGACCGACGGCATCGCCATCCAGAAAAAAATTGCCGCCAACAGCGCGAAATCCAGCTCCCTGATTGCCATCATCGGCGCGGTCATCGGC
Organism: Ruminococcaceae bacterium UBA1691; assembly: GCA_002320555.1. Taxonomy (GTDB): domain Bacteria; phylum Bacillota; class Clostridia; order Oscillospirales; family Acutalibacteraceae; genus Fimivicinus. The sequence goes on from DCJV01000095.1 coordinate 2,526, forward strand.
TTTGGGATTTACCTCTTCATCGGCCTGAAAGGGCTTGCGGGGCTGTTCAGCATCGGCAGCCTCGTATGCTATACCGGCAGCTTCATGCAGGTCGTGCAGGGCGTTACCGCCATCGCCAATACCACGGGGCAGATGCCGCAGGTCATCCCAACAATGGATTATTATTTTGACATCATCCATACCGAGCCCACTAAGCAGATCGGGACACTCCTGCCGCAGGAGGGCCCCATTACGATTGAATTCAAAAATGTCAGCTTCCGCTATCCGGAATCCGAAAACTATGCGCTGAAAAGTTTCTCGATCAAGCTGGAAAACGGCGAGCAGCTTGCCGTCGTCGGGCGCAACGGCTCCGGAAAAACAACGTTTATCAAGCTTCTGTGCCGCTTGTACGACCCGCAGGAGGGCGAGATTCTGCTCAACGGCGTCAATATCCGCAACTATGATGAAAAGGCCTATCAAAAGCTTTTCTCCGTGGTCTTTCAGGATTTTAGCATGTTTTCCTTCCCACTCGCAGAGAATATTTCCGTTGCTGAGGACTATGAGGAAAAACGTGTGTGGAGCTGTCTGGAGGAAGCCGGTATCGCGGATGATGTGCGAAAAATGGAGCAGCAGCTCGGCACGTATCTCTACAAGGACGTTGAGGAAACTGGCGTGGAAATTTCCGGCGGCGAGGCGCAAAAGCTCGCCCTTGCACGGGCGCTTTATAAAAACGCGCCGTTTATCGTGCTTGACGAGCCGACGGCCGCGCTCGACCCTATTGCGGAATATGAGATTTATTCCAAATTCAACCACTTTGTTGGGGACAAGACCGCCATCTATATCTCGCACCGCCTGTCCTCCTGCCGCTTCTGCAAGCATATTGCGGTCTTCCGGCAGGGTGAGCTTGTCCAGCTTGGCACACATGAGGAGCTGATTCAGCATCAGGACGGCGCGTATTATGAGCTGTGGAATGCGCAGGCGCAGTATTACTGCTGATTTCCTGGATAAACAAAGGGTGCAGTTCATTTTGAACGGCGCCCTCAGCTTGTTACCTTGACAACGGAAGAAGAAATTGAACCGCGCTCAGGCCGCGCAGGCCCTCC
>DCJV01000101.1 GCA_002320555.1 Ruminococcaceae bacterium UBA1691
AGGGCCCGCGCGGCCTGAGCGCGATCTGATTTTTTCTTCCGTTGTCAAGACAATCAAAAAAAGGCAGGCGTAACGGAGAAATTTTAAGAAATTGTTCTGACGCAACGATATCCCTTTTTCGACAGGCTGAAATTTTTTAGTATGCGGGTCGAATTTCATTACTGTCCCATCATTGGGACTTTGCATGGGGCAGGAGTGGGAAGGAGCCTTGCATTTTTTGGGACAAGCGTGTATACTTGGAATCAAATCGAACATTTGTTCTATCAAACTTGATACCCGGCCGGGAATCGATTGGAGGAATCAGTTTGAAAGATCAATCATTTCAAACGGGAGTTTTGCCCTTTCGCGTCGGAAAGGATGGCGCGGAAGTTGCCTAAGCGGTTTTATGAAGACCGCTTGCAAACCGGACAAAACGTCTCGGTTTCAGCGAAAGGATGGTTATCATTATGACACTATATGAATTGGGAGAAGAATACACGCAGCAGTCCGCTGATATCCGCGCACAGATTTTACGTCTGCGTCCGCAGTTGAAAACTTTACAGGGAGATGCATATATTCAGATGAAAAATCGTATTTTAAAGCTGTATGCAATTGCAGGAGAGTGCCGAGAAACTGGCGAGTATTTGAAAAATTATTATAAGGAGTCGTAAACTGGCGCATACTGGAGGGAGAACGAGCAGGCAGGCATTCAGCCGGATTGCCAGAAAATCGAGTTTGGTATATACTAAACGTTGTATTTTCTTTTTTTTGTGTTGCCGCAGGCTGGCGGCGCGAGGGAAATGCAAAAATGCAAAAAGGAGTGAAGCCTATGTGTGGCATCATTGGTTTTATCGGCGGGGAACAGGCTGCCCCGATTCTTCTGGGCGGCTTGAAAAAGCTGGAATACCGCGGCTATGATTCGGCGGGGATTGCCATTTTGGAAAACGGACAGATCGATATTGCCAAGTCGAAGGGCCGCTTGGAGATCCTTTATGATAAAATTGACGGCGGACGCAGCTTCCATGGCACCGCGGGAATCGGACATACACGCTGGGCGACGCACGGCGAGCCCTCGGACGCAAACTCTCATCCGCATCGTAGCCGCAGCGGAAAGTTTGCAATTGTACACAATGGAATCATAGAGAATTACGCCACCTTGAAAGCACAGCTGCAGGACAAAGGCTGCGAATTCGCCTCCGAGACGGATACGGAGGTGATTGCCCATTTGCTTGAGCAGAATGATACGGGCGATCTTCTGGAGACAATCCGCCGCACGGTCGCTCAGCTGGAGGGCTCTTATGCGCTCGGGATTCTCAGTGAAGAGCATCCGGATGAGATCGCCTGTGTGCGCTGTGCGAGCCCATTGATCGTTGCGCTCAGCGATGGGGGCAATTTTATTGCCTCCGATGTCACAGCAGTTCTCCCCTATACGCGCCATATCTATCAACTTGACGACGGAGAGATCGCCCTGCTGCGCCGGGACGACGTTACGGTCTATAACGCGGAAGGCCGCCGGATCGAAAAAGAACTAAAAACCATCACATGGAGCGTGGCGGCGGCAGAAAAGGGCGGCTATGAGCACTTTATGCTCAAGGAGATCATGGAGCAGCCGCAGGCGATCAGCGCAACAATCTCACCCCGTATCGGCAATGACGGACGAATCGTATTAGACGGGATCTCCCTGACAAAAGAGGAGCTCAAGGCGTTCCATCGGATTTTTATCCTTGCCTGCGGCTCTGCATACCATGTAGGTGTGGTGGGGAAATATGTGATCGAAGAGGTCGCACGTATCCCGGTTGAGGTGGATATCGCCTCAGAATTCCGCTATCGGATGCCGCTTGTCGATGAGCGTTCTCTAGTGCTCATCATCAGCCAGAGCGGAGAAACGGCCGACACGCTGGCTGCCCTGCGCGAGGCCAAATCGCGCGGTGCGCGAGTGCTGTCGATCGTGAATGTCGTCGGCAGCACGATCGCAAGCGAAAGCGACGATGTGCTCTATACCTGGGCCGGGCCGGAGATCTCCGTTGCAACCACAAAGGCATATAGCACACAGCTGACGCTGATTTACCTGCTGGCCTTTTATATCGCCGACGCGCTCGGCAGGGTGGACACACTGACGTTGCGTCATGCACTCAATGAATTGATTGCACTGCCGGACCAAATACAGAAGATTCTCGATCAGGCGCCGCAGATCGAGCAGTTTGCGCAGAGGCTATGCTATCTGGACCACGCCTATTTTATCGGGCGGAATCTCGACTATGCCGTGGCGTTAGAAGCGTCTTTGAAGCTTAAGGAGATCAGCTATATCCATTCTGAGGCGTATGCCGCCGGCGAGCTCAAGCACGGCACGATCTCGCTGATCGAGCCCGGGACCTTTGTGGCGGCTCTTGCCTGCTGCGAGCGGCTGTTTGACAAGACGGTGAGCAATATCCGGGAGGTCAAGGCGCGCGGCGCGCAGGTGCTCTGCGTTACCCAGCAGGGGAACGAAGCGGCCGCCCAGCAGGCGGACCATGTCTTTTATGTACCCCGTACCTATCCGCTCTTTATGCCGTCGATTGAAGTGGTCCCCATGCAGCTTTTGGGCTATTATGCAGCAAAGGCGCGCGGCTGCGATATTGATAAGCCGAGAAACCTTGCAAAAAGCGTCACAGTGGAATAGAATAGGGGCGTATCAAAAAATGACGGGGGTTCAAAGCCATGGATATGAGTGCACTCAAGCCCAATGAGAAAAAAAATCTGGAGATCGAAACGAGCGGGGGAAAATACCTGCGTTATCCGGTTAAGACCCATGTGGTCATGGCGGGCGACAGCCTGACTCAGCTCATGGATCAGTATGTGAAGCCCTATCTCAAGCCGGATGATATGATCTTCATCAGCGAAAAAATCATTGCGATCAGCCAGGGGCGCGCATTTGACATCGATGAGATTAAGGTGTCGCCGCTCGCCAAATTTCTGTGTAAGTTCGTCTATAAATCCCCCTATGGGATCGGGCTGGGTAGCCCATGGACGATGGAGCTTGCCATCCGCGATATCGGCGTGCCCAAAATTTTATTTGCGGCGTTCTGCTCGGCGGTTACAAAGCCCTTTGGTAAACGCGGCGTATTCTACAAAATTGTCGGCGATGCCGGCCGTGCGATCGACGGTCCCTGCGACTATACGCTTCCCCCTTATAACCACTATGCAAAGCTCGCCCCCAAGGACCCTGACAAGGTCGCGGCAATGCTCCGGGAATATACGGGCTGCAAAGCTGTCGTCGTGATGGATGCAAACGATATCGGCCGGGAGATCCTCGGTGTATCCTCTCCGGATGTGGATATCGAGCTGTGCAAGGAGATTTTTAAAGACAATCCGCTCGGCCAGGCGTCTCAGCAGACGCCGATCGCCATTGTTCGGAAGGATTCTTAAGCCTGAAGATGAAATAAATGACGGAGTATCCGATCCTCTATTCGATATAGAAGGGGGATCGGATATTTTTGTGTTGCAAATTAGTTTAGACGCAAATGCGCCGCTGGGCGTTTTGTCGGGAGGCCGAGGCAGCATATCGCTTTACTCGCTGCGTGGCTCGTGAGGGGATTTT
>DCJV01000146.1 GCA_002320555.1 Ruminococcaceae bacterium UBA1691
CGCGGCCTGAGCGCGGTCCAATTTACGAGATTGTTTTCGTGTATTTTGACGCAACAATATGCCTTTTTCGACAATCTGATTCCCTGAAGCGTCGGGGGAACCAGGCAATTACTTTTTATTCCATCAGTTCTTTCGGCCGCTACACCCATTAAAAATCATGAAAAGGGAGCTGATCACAATGGTCAAAGAAAAAATGCAGGCACTTATCTCTCATTTTCAGTCAAACAGCGGCACCTTTTCCCTTTTTGGTTACCAGCAATTTTCATCCCTCTCTTCTTGACTTTTTTCACAAATCTGATATGATAGCGAGAGAACAAATGTTTTGAGCCGCTTGTGCTCAGGGAGGTCTGTGTATGGCGCAGAAGAATTTGGTGGTAAAGGGTGCCCGTGAGCACAATTTAAAGAATGTAGATATTGAAATTCCGCGCGATAAGCTTGTCGTTTTTACGGGGCTTTCCGGTTCAGGCAAGTCGTCTCTTGCCTTTGATACGATTTATGCGGAGGGCCAGCGGCGCTATGTGGAGAGCCTGTCCTCCTATGCACGCCAGTTTTTGGGCCAGATGGAGAAACCGGACGTTGATTTGATCGACGGGCTGTCTCCTGCGATTTCGATCGATCAGAAGACGACTTCAAAGAACCCGCGCTCCACGGTTGGCACGGTCACGGAAATCCACGATTACCTGCGCCTTCTGTATGCCCGTATCGGCATTCCGCACTGCCCGGTCTGCGGCAAGGAGATCAAGCAGCAGACTGTGGACCAGATCGTCGATCGGATCATGGCGCTCGACGAGGGAACAAAGATTCAGGTGCTGGCCCCAGTCATCCGCGGGCGCAAGGGCGAGCACGTCAAGGAGTTGGACGCGGCGCGCAAAGCCGGCTATGTGCGCGTGCGTGTGGACGGCAGTATTTACGATCTGTCGGAGACGATCAAGCTCGACAAAAACAAAAAGCACAATATCGAGGTCGTTATCGACCGCCTGGTGATCAAGGAGGAAATCCGCGCGCGTCTGGCGGATTCCGTGGAGACGGCCTGCGCCCTCTCCGGCGGGATTCTGCTCATCGACGTGGTGGGTGGGGAGGAGATGCTCTTCTCGCAGAATTATGCCTGCCCGGAGCACGGCGTGAGCATCGAAGAGCTCACGCCGCGCATGTTTTCCTTTAATAATCCCTTTGGCGCCTGTCCAACCTGCTCGGGCCTCGGTATTTTTATGAAGGTGGACCCGAAGCTGGTCATCCCGAATCCGCGCCTGTCCATCCGGCAGGGAGCCATCAAGGCCAGCGGCTGGACGGCGGCGGAAGGCGGCACGATTGCGCAGATGTATTTCGAGGCGCTGGCGAAGCACTATCATTTCTCGCTGGACGAGCCTGTCGACAAGCTCCCCAAGGAGGCGCTCGACGCGGTGCTCTACGGCACCAAGGGCAAAAAGATCAAGATACACCGCCGCAACGAATATGGCAGCGGCACCTATACCACGGAATTTGAAGGCGTGATCCCCAATCTGGAGCGGCGTTACAAGGAGACGAGCAGCGAATGGGCGCGCGCAGAGATTGAGCAGGTCATGAGCGAAAAGCCCTGCCCGGATTGCGGGGGTGCGCGCCTGCGGCCGGAATCCCTATCCGTCACGGTGGGCGGAATCAATATTGACCAGTTCAGCCATAAATCCATCACCGGCGCGCTGGATTTCATCCATACATTGGAGCTGACCGAGCGCGAGCAGATGATTGCAAAGCAGATTTTGAAGGAAATCCGCAGCAGGCTCCAGTTCCTTTCAAGCGTCGGGCTCGAATATCTGATGCTTTCCCGCCCCGCCGGGACGCTGTCGGGCGGCGAGAGCCAGCGCATCCGCCTGGCGACGCAGATTGGCTCCTCGCTGATGGGTGTGCTCTATATTCTGGATGAGCCGAGCATTGGCCTGCATCAGCGGGATAATGACCGGCTGCTTGAAACGCTCAAGCACCTGCGCGACCTTGGCAATACCTTGATCGTGGTTGAGCACGATGAGGACACGATGTATGCCGCGGACTACATCGTGGACGTCGGCCCCGGCGCGGGTATCCACGGCGGCGAGATTGTCTGTGCGGGCACGGTCGATGAGATAAAGGCCTGCAAGCGGTCCCTGACCGGGCAGTATCTCAGTGGCGCACGCTTTATCCCGATTCCGGAAAAAAGGCGTAAAGGCAATGGAAAGTTCCTGAAGGTGATCGGCGCAAAGGAGAATAATCTCAAGAATATTAACGTGACGGTCCCGCTGGGGGAATTCGTCTGCGTGACGGGTGTGTCCGGCTCCGGCAAATCGTCGCTCGTCAATGAAATTCTCTATAAACGCCTTGCAAACGAGCTCAACGGCGCAAAACGCACCGTTGGCGCGCACAAGGACATGCAGGGCATCGAAGCGCTCGACAAGGTCATCGACATCGACCAGTCGCCCATCGGGCGCACGCCGCGCTCCAATCCGGCGACGTATACCGGCGTGTTTACGGATATCCGCGAGCTGTTCGCCTCCACGCAGGAGTCAAAGATGCGCGGCTTTAAATCGAACCGCTTTTCCTTCAACGTGAAGGGTGGACGCTGCGAGGCCTGCCAGGGCGACGGCATCGTGAAAATTGAAATGCATTTTCTGGCGGATATCTATGTGCCCTGCGAGGTCTGCAAGGGCGCGCGCTACAATCGTGAAACGCTGGAAGTGAAGTATAAGGGCAAAAATATTTACGATGTGCTGGAGATGACCGTGGAGGAGGGGCTCGAATTCTTCTCTGCCGTGCCGAAAATACAACGCAAGCTGCAAACGCTCTATGATGTGGGCCTCGGCTATATCAAGATCGGCCAGCCCGCGACCACGCTCTCCGGCGGCGAGGCGCAGCGCGTCAAGCTCTCCACCGAGCTTTCCCGCCGGGCGACGGGGCGCACAATCTACATTCTGGACGAGCCGACGACCGGCCTGCATACGGCCGACGTGCACCGCCTGATTGATGTGCTGCACACGCTGGTGGACAACGGCAATACCGTGCTGGTGATCGAACACAATCTCGATGTGATTAAAACTGCCGATCATATTATTGATCTCGGCCCCGAGGGCGGCGACAAGGGCGGTATGATCGTGGCCACAGGAACGCCGGAAGAGGTGGCGCAGGTGAAGGCTTCGTATACGGGGCAGTATCTCAAGCGGATTTTGGAACGTAGATAAAAGCAGGCGAACAGATGCTGACAAAAAGCCAGTAGGAAGAACAAAGTGCACAAAAAACAAAAAACGAAGTGTGATAGGCGCTCCATAAAGCCTATATGCGCTCGTGCCGCGCGGACCCCCGCCTTTTCCCTTGGTGAAAAGGAAGTGCCTGCGCGGCACGAGCGCATATGATCTTATGGCGAGTGGCGAGCGCAACACGTGAAGCATTTAAAATGGGCAAAAAACTCCCCGCGTGCATCGTCATGCACGCGGCAGCAGTTCGAAAAGGAATGTCGTTTCATCAAAATGCACAAGAACAATTTCATAAAACTCTGCGTTACGCTTGCTTTTTTGA
>DCJV01000124.1 GCA_002320555.1 Ruminococcaceae bacterium UBA1691
CTTCCTTTTCCGGCCGAACGGAAAAGGAAGGGCCCGCGCGGCCTGAGCACCTCCCAATTTACGAGATTGTTCTCGTGCATTTTGATGAAACGATATTCTTTTTTTAATAGGCTGGGCAGGGCTGTCTCTTCGATAGCCCTGCTTTTTTATACAAGAAGAATGGAAGCTGCTGCAGAGGCCCCCGTTTCTATGATTTCAGGGCAGCGTACAGCATAAACGTATGCATGTATGCATATAAATTGCCTGTGCAGGAGGAGGGATGCCATGGCTTTTTCAGACCGCGAGCTGCTTGCCCGACTGATCCAGTGCGAAGCAGGAGGAGAGGGCGACGCGGGAATGCGGGGCGTGGCCGGTGTTGTGATGAACCGCGTCAACATACAGGGAGGGGAATACCAGCGTGTTGGGCAGGGAAGCATTCGGAATATCATCTTTCAGCCCGGACAGTTCACCTGCGTTGAGGAATTTGTAGGAGGACGGCCAAATCCGCAGAATATTTATAATATGCGCCCGGAAGCGATCCACTATGAAATTGCGGACTGGGCGATTGCAGGCCAGCGGTTATACAATGTGGGCCAGGCGCTCTGGTTTTTCAATCCCTATTCCCCTTCATGCCAAACCTATTTTCCCACCAATATCGGAATTTTTGCCGCACGGATCTCTCAACATTGCTTTTATAATCCCACGGATGCCTATTTTCAGACCTGACGAATTGCCCCTAATCATGATCGAAGGAGTGTTAGAATGGACGGTAACAACAACACGTTCGCGCAGACCGGCAATAACAACGGCCTCAATCTTGATCCGGCCGAGGAGGCGGGACTTACGCAGGAGCAGATTGAGAGCCCACAGTCCGGGCGCGAATACTACCTTGATTCGCTCGCCGCAATCCTGCAGGAAAATATCGGCCAGCCGGTCACCTGCGAATTTCTTATCGGTACCAATAACATCGTCCGGCGCGACGGTATACTCTATTCTGCCGGTGTGAATTTTATCACGCTGTATCAGCCCAATGAGGGGCGTTACGTCGTAGGCGATGTTTACTCGCTGAAATTTATCACCTTTTATGAGCCACGGGGCCGGAATACAACGATGAGCTTTAACAATCAGGGCAGGCCGTCGATGTCCTCTGGAAATGCCATGCAGAATAATATGGCAGGCTCTTATCCCAATATGGCTTCCAATAGACGCGGAAACTTCTAATTCCTCGCCGTACTGCAAAATGATCGGAATACATCCGCTCCGCCTATTTTCAGGCTGAGCGGATTTTTTTGTATTCCTACTTGACATTTCAAGCATATTGTATATACTTAATATATACGATATAGGAGGCGGGACGATACATTGGATATCCTCATCAGCAATGCGAGCGGGAAGCCGATCTATGATCAGATCGCCACACAAATCAAAAATATGATCATCAGCGGCCAGCTCGCGCAGGGGGACAGCCTCCCGTCCATGCGCCTGCTCGCGCAGGAGCTGCGCATCAGCGTCATCACGACCAAACGCGCGTATGAGGAGCTGGAGCGCGATGGCTTTATCGAATCGTTCCCAGGAAAGGGAAGCTATGTTGCGCGCAGGAATATGGAATTTATCCGGGAGGAACAATTGAAAAAGGTGGAATACTATCTGCAGCAGGCGGTTGAGCTGGCGCAGAGCAGCGGGATTACCATGGAGGAGCTGCTGGAGCTCATCCGGCTGCAATACGGGGATTAATAGCCTGCATATTTTTCACACAGAAAGGAATGGTTACATTGATGAATGACAGCATCCGGGTTTCGAATCTTTGCAAGAACTACGGTACCTTTCAGCTCAAAGATGTTAGCTTTACCCTGCCACAGGGCTGCATCATGGGCCTTATCGGCGAAAACGGCGCAGGCAAAAGCACCACGCTTAAGCTGCTTCTGAACCTGATCCATAAGGATGGCGGAGAAATTTCGATCTTCGGCCTGGATCCGGTGAAGCAAGAGCAGAAAATCAAGGAGCAGATCGGCGTCGTCTTTGACGAGAATTTTTTTCACGACGTCCTGCGCGCGAAGGATATTCCGTCTGTGATGCGCCCGGTTTACGCCAATTGGGATGATCGGCTGTTCGATTCGCTCTGTACGCGGTTTCAACTGCCAGGCGGAAAGAAGATCAAGGAGTATTCCCGGGGCATGAAGATGAAGTTGTCCATAGCGGCTGCTTTGGCGCATCACCCACGCCTTCTGCTGCTCGATGAGGCGACGAGCGGGCTCGACCCGGTTGTGCGCAATGAGATTCTCGATCTATTCCAGGAATTCATCCAGGATGAGCGCAATTCCATTCTGCTCTCCTCCCATATCACCAGCGATCTGGAGCGCGTAGCGGACTATATCACGTTTATCCATCAGGGGCGGATCCTTGCGAGCGAATCGAAGGACGACCTTCTACTTTCCCACCGGATTCTGCGCTGCGGGGCAGACCGCTTCGCCTTCATCGACAAAAGCGGCGTGATCGGCTCGCGCAAAAGCGGGGTCGGGGTGGAGGCCCTGGTAAAGCCGGATTCCGCGCAACCGCACGCCTATGATGGTTGTGTGCTCGATCCGGCGACGCTGGAGGATATCATGCTGTTTTATGTAAAGGGGGATGCACAATGAAAGGCTTATTGATCAAAGATTTTCTGCTGCTTCGTTCTTATTTTAAGACGATTGGCCTCTTGCTCGTTCTGTTCTTTTTCTGTTCCCTACCGACAGGCCCCGCATTCTTCTCCGGCATCGTTTTAATTGAGGCTGTCATGCTGGCGGTGAGCACTTTCTCCTATGACGATATGGCAAAATGGAATACGTATATGCTGTCTATGCCAGTTTCCAGAAAGACCGCCGTGCAGGAAAAATATGTGCTGTCCTTTCTGCTGAGCCTGATTGGGATCGTCTTGGCCACGGCTGCGGGCATTCTGGTAGGCGTTATTCAGGGAAACCTGGATATCAGGCTGATTCTGGGGACGGTCGGCGGCTGCCTAGTGGCGGCGTTCCTGTATGTTTCTGTTATGATCCCTCTGACCTATCGCTTCGGTGCTGAGAAAATGCGTATGATGCTGATTTTGGTTTTCGTTGTACTGTTTGCAGTCCTATTTGGCGGATATACGCTACTGAAAAAAACGGCTCCGGGCGCTTTTAATACGCTTGCGCAGCTTTGGCCACTTTATCTGCTTTTGGCCATTGCAGCAGTGGCAGCGTCCTATCTGATCTCGGTTCGTATTTTTGAAAAGAAGGAAATCTAACAAAGACAAACAAAATGGGCGCCGGTTTTCCGGCGCCCATTTTGCAAAATGAGGGAAAAAAGGAGAGAAAAATGAAAAAGTAGAAAAATATAGGAACCCTCTTGCGAGGGGATCTTAGGCCGTAAGCTCTCTTTCGTTTAGCTTGGTTTTAGTATATCTGCAAAATGTTACAAATGTATGTTCAAAAATAAAAGATTGTGAGAAATGCAAATGACGAAAGTATGACGAAATCGAAAAACAGGAAAATAGAATGTATTGCATTTGGCGTGCCGAGGGATTATAATAGAAACAGTACGTAAATAAGGAGGAATTCCAAATGGCTCAGATCGATAAAAATATGACCGTCGGCGATATCCTTGATATTGACCGCGAGACGGCGGTTTATTTTCTGAATATGGGCATGCATTGCCTTGGCTGCCCCGCTTCCCGCGGCGAGACCGTTGAGCAGGCCTGCATGGTGCATGGTGTGGATGCCGACGCGCTGGTCAAGGAGATCAATGCATACCTTGCCGACAAGGAATAAAAGGCAAAGACTTTAAACCGCTCGACATTTGCCGGGCGGTTTTTCCTTGTAACGGGATTTTTCGGCGTCCGGGCGGATGCGGCCGTTGGACGCGATATGAGGAGGCAATCCCAATGAATGGAATTTCCCTTTGCCCCCGCCTGCAGATGGCGGCGGATTTTGTGCGCGCGGGCGTATCGGTTGCCGATATCGGCACGGACCACGCCTATCTGCCCGCCTATCTCGTCATGACGGGGAAGTGCCGCCGCGCGACCGCCTCGGATTTACGCGCACAGCCGCTGGAAAACGCGAAGCAGACCATTCGGCGGTATCATCTGGAAGGGCGGATCACAACCTGCCTGTCGGATGGGCTCGATGCGATCGATCCAGGCGAGGCGGAGGATATTGTGCTCGCCGGCATGGGCGGCGAGCTGATCGCCTCCCTGCTTGCGCGCACGCCCTGGCTGCGGGATGAGCAAAAACAGCTGATCCTCCAGCCGATGACGCATGCGGAGGATGTGCGGCGTTTTTTATATAAGAACGGCTTCGCCATCTTAGCGGAAAACGCGGTGCGGGAGGATGAACATCTCTATATCGCTCTGTGCGCGCGGTATACGGGTGAAACAACGGCCTGTTCGCCCGGGCTGCCCTATCTGGGGCGGCTCCCCGCATGCGGCGGCGAAGCTGCCATGTGTTTTTTGGAAAAGCAGCGGCAGCGCCTTGCGGTTCGCGCGCAGGCGCTGCGCCGCGCAAACCGGGAGCCGGAGGAGTGCGCGCGGCTGGAGGCCGCAGCCGTGGAACTGTCTGCGGCGCTGGAAAGCATGCATAAAAGGCAGGAGGATGTAAAATGATTCGCGTGCAGGATATTTATGAATATCTCAATGAAATCGCTCCCTTTGACCGGCAGGAGAGCTGGGATAACAGCGGGCTTCTGGTGGGCGACCCGGCCCAGCAGGTGGAAACGCTCGCCGTTGCGCTCGATATTACGCCGGAAGCGGTACGCTTGGCGGAAGAGGCGGGCGCGCAGCTTTTCGTCAGCCATCATCCCGTGATTTTTCACGCGCAGAAACGCTTCCCGTCGGGGGAGCCCGCCTATCTGCTGGCGCGTGCGGGTATGAGCGCCGTTTGCGCGCACACCTGCCTGGATGTGGCGCGGGGAGGGGTCAACGATGTGCTTGCGGAAAAGCTCGGTTTATCTGCAGTGAAGCCGGTACCCTCCGGAGAGGGGGCGCCCCTGCTTCGCATCGGCACAGTACAGCCCATGGATACGCCGACGCTTGCCGGAGAGGTAAGCCGCCGGCTGAAAGCCGCGGTACGCGTGGCTTCGGCTGATGCGGGCGGGCTTATCACACGCGTGGCGGTCTGCGGCGGCGCGGGCGCGGATCTGATGGCGCAGGCCAAGGCGGCGGGTGCGGACGCTTATGTAACCGGAGATGCAAACCATCATGAATTTCTGGACGCGCTGCAGATGGGGCTGACGCTTCTGGCCGCCGGGCATTATGAAACGGAAAATCCGGTAGTTGACGTGCTGGCACGCAGGCTTTCCTCGCGTTTTCCGGAGCTGCGCGTGGTACGCATCCCGCAGGAAAACCCGGTGGCATGGTATCAGGCTGATTGACAAGGGGCAGTCCACCGTTTGCAAAGTCGATTTTTGAAACTGCCCGCAGGGAAAGGATGGCCATTCATATGGCGCTTGATGGAATTTTTCTTCATTTTTTAAAGCAGGAGATCGAGCGCGAGGCGCTCGGTGCGCGTGTGGAAAAGGTGAGCCAGCCCTCGAAGGAGGAGCTGGTGCTCTCGCTGCGTAACCGCACGGGGGCATATAAGCTGCTGCTCAGCGTGCGGTCCAACAGCCCCCGGGTGCATTTTACCAAATATGCGCCGGACAACCCGCAGACACCGCCCATGCTCTGCATGCTCCTGCGCAAAACGCTCGTGGGTGCGGTGCTCACCGGGCTGCGGCAGGCGGGGCTCGACCGCGTGCTTTTCCTCGATTTCGACGCGAGCAATGAAATTGGCGATCGGGTGCACCCGAGCCTGTGCATCGAAATCATGGCGCGCCATAGCAATATCATCCTGCTCGACGAAAACGGCACCGTCATCGACGCGGTCAAGCGGATCGACGCGGCAAAATCATCCGTGCGGGAGATTTTGCCCGGTGTGCCCTATGAGCTGCCACCCGCGCAGGACAAGGTCAATCTTCTGCAGGAGGACGCACGCGCTGCCTATGAACGCGTTTTGGCGCAGGGGGAGGCGCGCCTTTCCGCCGCGCTGCTGCATTCCCTGCAGGGCGTGTCGCCGATCGTCTGCCGGGAGCTTGCAAACCGCGCGGCGGGGGAGGACCTTCTTGTCTCCTCGCTCAGCCTTGCGCAAAAGAGCATTCTGCTGCAGGAGCTGGAAGCGCTGCTCAAGCGTGTGCGCGGCGGCAGTCCAGAGCCGGAGATGGTACTGGATCAGGAGGGCAAGCCCGTCGATTTTGCATTCCTTCCCGTTGGCCAGTATGGCTCTTTGATGAATGTGCGCGCTTATCCGGAATTGTCGGCGCTGCTCGACGATTTTTATACCGAACGCGATCGCGCTGAGCGCACCAAACAGCGTGCGCAGGATTTATTCCGCCTGTTGACGAGCACTATGGAGCGCATTACGCGCCGCCTGAACGCTCAGCGTGCGGAGCTTGCGGCCAGTGAGGACCGGGAAGAGCTGCGCATCCGCGCGGAGCTGATTAACGCCTATCAATATACGCTGGAAAAGGGCGCGCCGTTTTACGACGTGGAAAATTACTACGATGAGAACCGCATCCTGCGCATTCCGGCGGATCCCGCCCTTACGCCCGCGCGCAATGCGCAGAAGTATTACAAGGAGTACCGCAAGGCGCAGACCGCCCAGAGGGTGCTCACGGAGCAGATCGCCGCGGGAGAGCAAGAGCTCCAGTATATCGAGAGCGTATTCGACGCTTTGAGCCGCTCCCAGTCGGAGCGTGAGCTCGCGGAGATTCGGGAGGAACTGGCGGCGGGAGGCTATCTCAAGCGTAGGCGCAGTGCAAAGCAGAAGGCACCCAAGGCGCTGCCGCCCATGGAATTCTGCACGGACGACGGCTTTTCCATCCTTGTCGGGCGCAACAATGTGCAGAACGACAAGCTATCTCTGAAGATGGCTGCCAAGAATGATCTGTGGCTGCACACCAAAAATATCCCCGGCTCGCATGTCATTCTGGTAACCGGCGGGCGAGAGCCGAGCGGGGAAGCGCTCGTTCAAGCCGCCCAGCTCGCTGCCTGGTTTAGCCGCGCGCGGGAGTCGTCTTCCGTTCCCGTGGACTATACGCCCGTGCGCATGCTGCGTAAGCCGCAGGGCGCGCGGCCGGGCAAGGTGATCTACGACACCTATCGCACGCTGAGCGTCCGCCCGTCCGGAGAACTCGCGCAGCGGCTTGCACAGCACAAATGACTATTTGTGAGAAATTGTCATTTTGAAAGCATGTTTATGCTTAAAAGGCAAGAAACGGGCTTTTTTTGTAAAAAAAAGGCCCGTGAATTTGTCCATTACTACAAAAGTGTAACAAAAGGGTTACAATTTTGTAATCATGTGCTATAATAAAAACAACAGAAGTTCATATGAGCGTATGGACGGTTCGTATTGATCAGATATTTTATTTCTCTTTCCTTTTATATTAAGAGTATTTTCAGGAGGCATTGTGTATGGATGTCATCACGAAGGAATATTCTTTTCCATCGGTTACCGGTCTTTCCGATATTTATGCAAAAAGCTGGGCTCCCGCAGGTGGGCAGGAGGTAACAGCTGTCTTTCAAATTTTACATGGAATGGCGGAGCATGTAACGCGTTATGATGCGTTTGCTTCCTATCTGTGCGCGCAGGGATTTGCCGTTTTTGCCAACGATCATATCGGGCATGGCAGAAGCGCGGCAAATGACGAGGAGCTGGGCTACTTCGGGGAGGAGGACGGCTGGAAGGCCTTCGCGCGCGATGCAAAGGCGCTGACCGATTTGGCGCGCAGGGAGTACCCGGGTGTGCCTGTCATCGTGTTTGGACACAGCATGGGTTCCTTTGTGGCCCGTTATTACACAGAGCTGTATGGCAATGAGATCGACGGCGCGGTGTTCTGCGGCACGAGCGGTGAAAATCCGGCGGCGGGGATTGCCGTCGGGCTTGCGAGTTTTATCGCAAAGCGCCGCGGCAGCCACTACCGTAGCGAATTTATCAACCGGCTGGCCTTTGGCAGCTATCATAAAAAATGCGGGACGCCCCGCACGGCCTTCGATTGGCTGACCAAGGATGCGGAAATGGTTGACCGGTATGTGCAGGATCCCTGGTGTGGCTTCCTGTTTACCGCAGCGGGCTACCACGATCTGTTCAGCCTCCTGAAGCATGTGTCCTCATCCAAATGGTATCAGAAGGTGCCGTATCCGCTGCCGATCCTGCTGACTTCCGGAGAGATGGATCCCGTGGGCGACTATGGGAAGGGCGTGCGGCAGGTTTACCGGGATCTGAAAAAGACAGGGCATGGAGATGTAACGATCAAGCTCTATCCAGATGATCGGCACGAGATTCTCAACGAGACCGACCGGGATGCCGTCTTTACGGATATTGCGGCATGGGCGTGCCGGGTGGTGAAAGAGGCGCGCGGGAGTGCCCATAACGAGGTATTATAAACACAGATTAAAATATCAAATTGATTTTATAGAGCGGCCAGCCGTTAAGGCTGTTCTGTAAAAAGTGTTATCCATAGGAGTGTGTGAATTTTGAAAACACTGTTGGTCTATTATTCCAATCAAAAAAATATCCGTTCACTTTGCGAGGATTCTGCACGGGAAGGCGAGGTAGACGTCTTGGAGCTGCGCGAGCGCTATGACCGCAGCGCGCTTTCCACCGTCACGGTCGGTGCGTATCTGGCCGTAAGAGGCCTGGGCTCCAAAATCGATCCAATTGAGATCAATTTGGACGATTATGATACGATCATCTTGGCAACTCCCGTCTGGCACGGCAGCCCGGTGCCCGCGGTCAATGCCTTTTTGCATAAGGCGAACCTGCGCGGCAGGGTGGTTTCTGGCCTACTTTTATACGATGGCAGGCATGCCGCGAAGGCCATGGAAACGCTCCGGGAGCGCGTCCGGCTTGCGGGCGGCGTTTGCCGCGATGTCGTATGCGTATCAGCCAAAGAGCTGCGCGAGAAGAACTGCGACGTGTTTTCGTTTGCCAAAACGAGCACATGTCTTGCCCCGGTTCTCTCTTAGCCCCCCAGCGCGCAGTGAAAGTGAACCATCGGTCTTCTGCGGAAGATACGATGGTTTATTTTTTACCGTAAAATGGTGCCCGTGTGATTGGAGTGCGGGGATTTGTGGTAAAATAATCTCGTGAATCGCTAAAGAATCAAAGATTCCAAACCAAACGCTTTGGAGAACATTGTTTCTGTAATGGAAGGCTCACGGGCTCGCTTTTGCGGCTGTATCGCACAGCGCTTTGCAGAATGAATTGGTGGTATTATTGTTATTTGACTTTTTCCTGAAAATGGCGTAAACTAATGGCCGATTAGAATAAGCGAACAAAATACGCACAGACAATGCTAATTGGGAGGCAAAAGGTATGTATTGCACAAGGGAAATCACCCCTGACATCCATTGGGTAGGCGGCAATGACAGGCGTCTTGCACTTTTTGAAAATATGTTTCCGCTGCCCCAGGGTGTCGCCTATAATTCTTATCTGATCCTGGATAAAAAGGTTGCCCTGATAGACACCGTGGACGCGGCGATCACCCGGCAGTTTTTTGAAAATATTGATCATGTGCTTGCGGGGCGTTCCATCGACTATCTGGTCGTCAATCATATGGAGCCGGACCACTGCGCCAATATCGAAGAGCTGGCACGCCGCTATCCGGAGATGAAGATCGTTGGCAATAAAAAAACGTTTCAGATGATCAGCCAGTTCTATGACTTTTCGCTGGAGGACCGGTGTATGGAAGTGCGCGAGGGCGATACCCTTTCGCTGGGCGCGCACACGCTGAAATTCTATTTTGCCCCCATGGTTCACTGGCCGGAGGTTATGCTCGTCTATGAGGAGAGCCAGGGGATCCTGTTTGCAGCGGACGCGTTTGGCACGTTCGGCGCACATGATGGGGACATTTTCAGCGATGAAAAGGATTTCGAGCGCGTTTATCTCTCAGAAGCGCGCCGGTACTATGCCAATATTGTGGGCAAATACGGCCCACAGGTGCAGGCTGCGCTCAAAAAGCTTGCTGGCGCCGATATCCGCGTGATCTGCCCGCTCCACGGCCCGATTTGGCGTGAGGATCTCGGCTACATTCTGGACAAGTACGACCATTGGAGCAAATACCTTCCGGAGGAGCCCGGCGTCGTGCTGGCTTATGCATCCATGTATGGTAATACGGAAAATGCCGTAGATATCATCGCAAATAAACTGGCGCAGCGTGGCGTTGCGGCTTTAAGCGTCTATGACGTTTCTAAAACTCATCCCTCCGAAATCATTGCGGAGATGTTCCGCCTGAGCCATATGGTGCTGGCCGCTCCCACCTATAATATGGGCATTTACTATGGGATGGACAATCTCCTGCATGAGATGGCGGCGCTGAACCTGCAAAACCGTAAGGCGGCGATTGTTGGCAACGGCTCCTGGTCGCCCGCATCGGCGCAGCTGATGAAAAAGCAGCTCGAGGGTATGAAAAACATGACGCTCGTCTGCGAGCCGCTGGAAATCCGTTCCGCCCTGAAGCGGGAGCAGTTGCCCGCAGTGGACGCTCTGGTGGATGCGATCTGCGCATCGATGGAATAAAACAGGCAAAAAGAAATCCCGGCGGGCACAGCTCGCCGGGATTTTTGTGTCTGGTTTGGCAAAGAACAGTCCTGCGCCATCAAACAGATGTTTGGCCAGCCGCACCGCCTGAGGATATAGAGCGTCAGGGTGCCTGGGCCCTCCTCCGGAAATGTCTGCGCAAACAGCTATTTGAGCTCGTTGAGCCAATCTGTGGGAAGAAAGCGCCTCTCATGCTGCCTTTCCGCAGGGATTTCTATGGACTTTTTTGCATGCTTCCCGTATAATAAACAGGAAAAGCGATCAAACAGCCCAGCGGTCGTTTTGAAAAGGAGGAACGAAGGATGAAAACGATATGGAAACTGGTAGCGATGCTGATGGCGGCGATTCTGATGCTGACGGCGCTGACCGCCTGCGCCGGCCCGGAGAAGAAAATTTTGGGTAAATGGATGGACTCATCCAATATGAGCGGCTATGACTTCCAGGAAGAGGGAATTGTGGAATTGACCTATGCGAATTTCACTGTTCCGGTTGTCAATATCCCGTTTACGGGGACTGTAAAAGGTACCTATTCGCTTGGCGAGGATAACACGCTGACGATTACCTATTCGATCTACAGCAAGAGCATTACGAAGACGTATACGTATTCCATCGAGGACAGTGCGCTGACTTTGGTCGAGAAGGAGTCGGGCGACCGCTCTGTCTATATCCGGCAGGCAGATTCCACGAACTGACGGCATCGAGCTTTCTGTCAGTGAGCAGGTATTCCGTGCATTAAAAAAATGCAGAGCGGTTTCGCCGGGCTAAAATCTGCATGATAACGAACCGGACGCGTTACCAAGTGGGAAATCCCCCTTTTGCAGCGCGCCCGGCTTTCACTTGCTCTGATATACCGGAAGCAGGCTAAATTCTGTTTTGATAGGAATTTCCTTCCTCCCGTAGCCGCCTTGGGACGGAACCGCCAATTGTGGAATCATTCAGCGGCATATAGCGGAAGCCATTGCTGCCCGCCATGTTATCGTACCATCTGCAAATTTTGTTTTCTACCTGTTGTACATCCTGAGGCACTTCCGTGTAAGGTGTTGCAGTCATTCCTGCGGCGAAGAATGTGACAAATTTCAGCGAGTACATATCGCAGGAGGTCAGCGTGTTGGTCGATTCGTCAAATAGGACGAAATAATTGGTGCCCACCTGCGTGAGAACGCCTTCAAACACCACTATTTTGTTGGTCCCTATCAGCATCTGGCAGACGATATAGTGGCCTATCTCGTCGGCCATGATCTCCGGAAGCGTTTTGGTCTGGATCTTGCCACAGTGGTTTTGGATGTCAGCAGCAACGCGCTCTGGATATTGTGAAGTCTCCTCAGGGGCGGGCCCGGGAGACAAATTGTTCTCTGTCATGTAAAAAATCCCCTTTCGTTATGACTGATTCCTACCGGTATACACTTCGCATATTTCGGCAGGCTTTATCCTTGACAAGGGCATTGCGCCCATCGTTCCATTTTATGTGAAAAACACGGGGTGGTGAACGGGTTCTTTTCCGTACATGTCTACCAAAATGCAATGCAGCTCTGGTAATTGATACCGAAACGCTTGAAAGCGGCCCCAAAACTATGTATAATAAGTGCGAGACTAGAGACGAACAATCCATGCGCATCCCGCGCGGAAAGATCCGCAGGATGCGGATTGTTCGCTTTTTTTGAAACAGATGCGGCGAAAAATGCCGCTTTTTAGAAGGAGGCAATTGTTTTGAGTTGTTGCTGTGAACATACGGCCCAGAGCGACCTGACGCTATTAGATGGCGTGCTGGACGAATATGCCCGGGTGCCGGGCAGTCTGATTACGATCCTGCAGAAAGCGCAGGAAATCTATGGCTATCTGCCGCAGGATGTGCTGCGCTATATTGCCGGCCGGACGGGCGTAAAGCCCGCGAGGGTATTCGGCGTGGCGACCTTTTATGCGCAGTTCCGCTTCCAGCCGGTTGGAAAATATCTGATCATGCTCTGTCAAGGGACGGCATGCCACGTCAACGGTTCCCAGATGATCGAGCAGGCCATTGAGGAGGAATTGGGCATCCGTGACGGGGAGACGACGCAGGACGGCCTGTTTACGCTCAAGGACGTTGCGTGCCTTGGCTGCTGCAGCCTTTCGCCTGTGATGATGATCAACGACGAGACTTATGGTACCCTCACACCGGAGAAAACGAAACAAATCCTGCGTGAGCTGAAGCTGCGCGCAAAGGAGGAAGAGGCATGAAAATCGTTGTCGGACAGGGCAGCTGCGGCATTGCGGCGGGTGCGGGGCGCGTCTATGACGCGCTGGCGATTGGCCTGGGGAAGACGACCGGAGCGGAACTCACCATCGCGGGCTGCATCGGCATGTGCTATCTGGAGCCGATTGTCGACCTCTATGCGGATGACGGTGCTCTCACAAGGCTCGTGCGCGTGCAGGAAAAGGACGTCCCTGCGATTATCACGGCTGTGGAGACAGGCGATCTAAGCGCTGTTTCCAACCTGAAAATCACGGATGACGATAAGGCGTTTCTCGACCAGCAGACGCGCATTGCGCTGCGGCACTGCGGCGTGATCAATCCCGAAAAAATCGAGGACTATCTCGCAGACGGCGGCTATGGCTCCATCCGCAAGGTGCTCTCTGGGATGACGCCGGAGGACGTCATCGAAACCATCAAGATTTCCGGCCTGAAGGGCCGCGGCGGCGCAGGTTTCCCGACCTGGTTCAAATGGAATGCGGCGCGCAGTGAAAAGGCGCAGCCGAAATATCTGATCTGCAATGCGGACGAGGGCGACCCCGGTGCCTTCATGGATCGCGCAGTGATCGAGGGCGATCCGCACAATCTCATTGAGGGCATGCTCATCGCGGCCTATGCGATCGGCGCCTCTGAGATGGTTGTCTATGTGCGTGCGGAATATCCGCTTGCGGTCAAGCGGCTGCGCAATGCGATCCGCCAGGCGGAAGAAAAAGGCTTTTTGGGCGACAACATCCTCGGTTCCGGCTTTTCCTGCCGGATGCGCATCAAGGAGGGCGCGGGCGCGTTCGTCTGTGGCGAGGAGACGGCACTCATCGAATCGCTCGAGGGCCAGCGCGGCATGCCGCGGCTGAAACCCCCCTTCCCCGCAGCGAGCGGCTATTGGCACAAGCCGTCGAATATCAACAATGTCGAGACGTTTGCCAACGTCCCGTGGATTCTTTTAAACGGCGGCGAGGCCTTTGCCGCGATGGGCACACCGGACAGCAAGGGCACGAAGGTCTTCGCCCTGACGGGTAAGATCAGGAAGGGCGGCCTGGTGGAAATTCCAATGGGCAAAACCCTGCGCGACGTCATCTTCGGCATCGGCGGCGGCATCCGGGACGGTAAGGAATTTAAGGCCGTGCAGATGGGCGGCCCGTCCGGCGGATGTATTCCGGCGGAAAAGCTTGACACCATCATCGATTATAAGGCACTGGGCGCGACGGGCGCAATCATGGGCTCCGGCGGCATGGTCGTCATGGATGAAACCACTTGCATGGTGGAGATGGCGCGCTTTTTCCTTGATTTCACCGCCAAGGAATCCTGCGGCAAGTGCGTACACTGCCGCCTAGGTACCAAGCGGATGCTTGAAATCCTCACCCGCATTGTCAACGGAGAGGGTAGGGAAGGCGATGTCGAGCTGCTCGAGGAGCTGTGCGCAAGCGTCAAGGACGGCGCTCTTTGCGGCCTTGGCCAGACGGCGCCAAATCCTGTGCTGACGACCATCCGGTATTTCCGCAATGAATATGAGGCGCATATTCGGGAGAAGAAATGCCCGGCGCATCAGTGCGCAAAGCTGATTTCCTACCGGATTGATCCTGACATCTGCACAGGCTGCACCCTGTGCGCGCGCAATTGCCCGGTCAAGGCGATTTCCGGCGAGGTCAAAAAGACGCATACCATCGATTCGGAAGCCTGCATCAAGTGCGGCAAGTGCAAAACGGTCTGCCGGTTCGGCGCAGTCCTTGTGGATTAGGAGGAACGAAATGAAAATTCGTGTGAACATAGACGGCTATGAGGTCGAAGCGCAGCAGGGCGCGACGATCCTCCAGATTGCCCGGGAAAACGGCATTGAAATCCCCACGCTCTGCAATGATGCGCGTGTGGAAGCCTACGGCGCCTGCGGGCTGTGCGTCGTTGAGGTGGAGGGCAGCCC
>DCJV01000065.1 GCA_002320555.1 Ruminococcaceae bacterium UBA1691
AAGATTCTCTTCAAAAAGAAGAAGGTGGAGAAGGAAACCATCAAGACTTAATTTCAGGCTTGGAGAACAGCATCCCTTTCGCCTGATCACCATCCGGTATCCAATGAAAATCTTGCCTTGTAGTACATTATGCCAGCCAGCTTGATGGAGTGGTAATCAAGCTGGCTAAAGCAGTTTGTACAGGATCGTATTGCTTTGAAAAAATAGAGGAGGAAATCATATGCCGCTGAAATATGCTGAAACGATTCAAAAGATGACCCTGGAGGAGAAGGCGAGCCTCTGCTCTGGCCACGATTACTGGCATAGTGAGGGCGTACCCAGTGCAGGAATTCCATCCATCATGCTGACAGACGGCCCGCACGGCATCCGCAAAAGGGCAGAGAAAACCAGTGAACAGCGCCATTCTATTTTAAAGGGCGCGCCTGCGATCTGCTACCCCACCGCATCGGCTACCGCGTGCTCATGGGATACTGATTTGCTTTATAAAATGGGCCAGGCGCTGGGCGACGAGTGCTTAAAGGAGCGAATTTCCGTGCTGCTGGGGCCCGGCGTCAATATCAAGCGCTCACCCCTGTGCGGCAGGAATTTTGAGTATTTTTCCGAGGATCCCGTCCTGGCGGGCGAAATGGCGGCGGCCTTTATCAACGGCGTCCAGAGCAAGGGCATCGGCACTTCAATCAAGCATTACGCCGTCAATAATCAGGAGACCCGGCGTATGACAGTGAATGCGGTCGTCGACGAGCGGACGCTCCGGGAGCTTTATCTAGCCCCCTTTGAAAGGGCAATCAAAAAGGCGCAGCCGTGGACGGTGATGTGCGCATATAACCGCTTAAATGGCGTTTACTGCGCGGAGAACAAGTGGCTTCTGACCGATGTGCTCCGCAGAGACTTCGGCTTTGAGGGTATTGTCGTAACCGACTGGGGTGCAGAGAACGACCGCGTCGAGGGCCTTCTGGCCGGGCAGGAGCTGGAGATGCCCTTTTCCGGCGGAGCAAACGATAGAAAGCTTGCCCAGGCAGTCCGCGACGGCAAAATTTCAGAGGAATTCCTAAACCAGATGGTTGACCGGCTCATCGACCTGGCCAAAAAGAGCGAAAAGGTGCTTGGTGATTATACATATGACGCAGCGGCGCATCACGCTCTGGCACGGGAGATCGCCGGACAGTGCATGGTGCTGCTGAAAAATGAGGGTGGGCTCCTTCCATTAAAAAAGAAACAAAGGGTTGCGGTGATCGGTGAAATGGCAAAAAGGCCGCGCTATCAGGGCGCGGGCAGCTCTCAGATCAATCCCACCCAGCTCGACTGCGCGTATGACACGATGGTGCAGGAGGGCATAGCAGTCGATTACGCACCCGGTTATTCAACAGACAGGAAAAATAAGATATCCGACGATATGTTTCTCTCTGAGGCGATTGCAAAGGCGAAAGGCGCCGACGTGGCGGTGCTCTTCATCGGCCTGACGGACGAATACGAGACGGAGGGCAACGATCGCAAGCATATGCAGCTTCCACCGCTGCACAACAGGCTGGTCAACGAGGTATCAAAAGTCAATCCGAATGTCGTGGTCGTCCTTGCGGGCGGTGCGGCCTTCGAGCTGCCATGGGCCGACAGGGTCCCCGCAATCCTGCACAGCCACCTCTGCGGGCAGGCTGGTGGGAGCGCCGCCGTCGATATCCTGTTCGGTGACGTCAATCCGTGCGCCAAGCTTGCGGAAACCTATCCGATGGTACTTGCAGATGTGCCCAGCACCCATTATTTTCCCGGCACGGCCGTCTCCGTCGAGTACCGAGAGGGCATCTATGTGGGCTACCGGTATTATGACAAGGCGAATGTGGGCGTCCGCTTCCCGTTTGGGTACGGCCTTTCCTACACGACCTTCGAATACAGCGATCTGGCCCTTTCTGCTGGCAGCATCAAGGATACGGATACGCTGACGGTAAGCTTCCAGGTGAAAAATACGGGCGGCGTCGACGGTGCGGAGATCGCACAGGTCTATGTTGCCGACGTCGACAGCACGATTTACCGTGCGCCCAAGGAGCTCAAGGGCTTCCGGAAGATATTCCTGAAGGCAGGCGAGGAAAAGACGGTTTCTGTTACGCTTGATAAGCGCGCCTTTGCCTACTACAATGTGGCGCTCGGCGACTGGCATGTGGAGAGCGGCGCATTCAAAATCCTGGTGGGCGCTTCCAGCCGCGACATCCGGCTGGAGGGTAGTGTGGAGGTGCAGTCAACAGTCGAGGCGGAGATACCGGATTACAGAGCGTCCGCGCCCTCGTATTACAGCGGCGATCTCATGCATGTGCCGGATGCAGAATTTGAAGCGGTTCTGGGCCATGAAATTCCGCCCTCCGTGCGGGATCAACGCCTTCCGCTGACCCTTACCAATACCTTTGAGGATGCGAAGAACGGCAAATGGGGCGGACGGATCAACCGGCTGATGGGCAAAATGCTCGACCCCGACTCCATGGCGGGCGCACTTGCCGTCCAGTCTCCCATCAAGCTCTTTATCGTGGATAGCATGGGGGTATTCAGCCCCGAGATGGCGGAAGGCCTTTTGCTGATTCTCAATGAGGATAAGTTTGCAAAGGGGATGGGGAAAATCCTCAAAGGAGTTCCCGGAGCGCTCAAGCGCCTGCCAAATCTTCTGAAATCGCTATAGGAAACCAATAGATGACAAGGCCGGCGCCGCACGTGTGCGCCGAGGTGCTGGGGTGTCTGTAAGGCGATTCCGGGCTGGATCGGGCCTCTTTCTGATGGCGCCATTGTTGTAAACTTCAATATACAGGCCAGAAAGGGCGCGCTGTGAAATGTAAAAATACACATTTTGCAGCACGCCCTTTGGAATATGTATTTACTTTTTGAGCACGGCCTCCAGCTTCACGGGATTGTGGTCCGTATACTGGAAGTCCGTCTCAATGACGGACACGTTTTTCACTTCCACATTGGGGGAAACGATAAATCCGTCGATCACATAAAACTGCGTTTTCTCCCGGTCCCCGCTATAGGGCTGGTTCAAAAGCCTGCAGGTCGGCGCGCTGTCATCCACGGCGAACCGCCAGCCGTCCGGGAGAATGTTGGAGGAAAGCGTGCCCGCCTTCCAATAGGCTGGGTCCACGAGCGGATATTTCGAAGCATCAATCTCTGAGAAGGTCTGGTTGAAGTCGCCACCCGCAATGCAGTAATTTCCCTTTTCATATTCCTCTGTCAGCAGTTTCAAAAGCTCCTCGGTCTGAACCTGCTTCGCGTCGCCGTCGTCATAGGCCTCCAGATGGAGGTTGACGAGCACAAGCTCCTTGTCGCTGCCCTCGAGTGGCACACGCTCAACGAGCAGGCAGCGCTTGAGCTGCGCAACGCGCATGGGCCAGGTATACGTCCCGGTCAGAGCGATTCGCTGAGCGTTCTCTGCGCCGAAGGAATTGAGCGTTAGCAGGCCGGACTGCACCTTGCCGATCGTTGGCAGCGGGAACGGCACATACGGGCAGGAATAATTCACGGCAAAGGCGCTCGTACCGCCGATCAGATTGGATAACGATGCAGTCTGGTCCACAAAATAGGAGCGCTTGGAGCTTTTGTCGACCTCCTGCAGAAACTGTACGTCGCAGTTTGCCTCTTTCATGATCTTTCCGATCCCTGCGATATTATTGCGTACATTTTCATCGGAATCCGGACGGACATTTTCTCCGCCGTCCATGAAGAAGTCCTGTGTCTTGTCCAGCGAGCCGTAGCCGATATTGTAGGACAATACGCTGAGCGAATCGCCTGCCTGGAGCGTCTTCTGCGCCTGGCCGCCAATCTCCAGCGTTTCCACCGGCTCAGGCTTAAATTCCGCCGCCGTCAAATAGATGACAAAGCCGGCCATGATGAGAATGAGAGTGATCAGGATGGACAAAAGGATTTGCCCAATGCGCTTGAGAGTTCGTTTCATGAAATCCGCCTTCCTGAAATGTTGCAGAGCATACAAAAATATGCGGCATCTCGCTCTTTTTTAACATAAATTTAACATTGGAAGGCGGGATTGTCAATCAGATTTTGCTGGCCGATACGAAAGGCTCATTTCCCTTTCTGATCAGTAAGTAAGCTGGGCATTAAATGACGAAAGCATCAAAAAAGCCGCCGCAAAATTCGCGGCGGCTGAAATTATTGCCCTGCTCCGTTTCCATCCTGCTCCATGTCGGACGAAACGTCCGGTTTGTGCTCCTCTTTCCTTTCCTCTGGCCAGAAGCCTGCCTCTACCAGATCTCCGAGTTCCCAGATTCTGCTCAGGATGGACAAGCCAAGGAAAATGACGACCGTCATTCCAACCCAGAAGGGCGGAATCCATAGGCTCAGGAGATAGGCAGCAAAGCCAAGCGCGATGGAACCCAGAACTCGCAGAATGACGCGTACGCTATGACTCATCGCATTTTTCCAGCCTTTCTGCATGATTCGGCGTGTCTGAGGCGGAATCATTTTGTATGGACATCTGCGCGCTATCTTTGGCTCTGCTTTCCAAAAGCATCTGCAATGCACGGTATGCTTCTTTCTGCTCTTCCTGATGTTTCAGAATCTCTTTCTGGCGGCCTAACACATATAAAATCAAAAAAATAATGATCCCAGAAAGCACCAAAATATCGGCCTGTAAGCTAGATAATACAAAAGATGCAGCAGACCCTCCACCATAGCTCTTTAATCTGGCTAAAGCCTCCCCCAAGAAAAGGCCTACAAAGGCCAAAAGGAGCGATAATGCGATCTTCCCGATCATCTTTTTCATGCCTTTTTCTCCTTATCAATTAGGACGGATTATGCCAAACCTGAAGTTGCATGTCATACAGTTTTGTATCCGCTAAAAGACCGCAGGAAGCAGAAATGCCCGGATAACGCTCTTTCTCATCAATTATAGTCCCTCCTATATGGTAAAATGTAATAAAAGATTATTCTAATTATATATAATTGCATATCGACTTTTCAATAGTAATTTATGACAAATATTTCCTGAGTATTATATACTATTTACCTAATTATGGATTTAAACATTGCAATGAAAGAAATGCAGGGGAAAAAGTGCACTCTTTCCCCTCAGCTTGTCGATCAAGTCTAAGAAAAGAAAAAAGTGCACAAACAAGCATGGTTTCTGGTCGCTCTCGGAACCGGCATCTTTATGCGCCGCTGGGCGCTGTCGAGAGGCCGAGGCAGCACCCGCAG
>DCJV01000066.1:0-3160 GCA_002320555.1 Ruminococcaceae bacterium UBA1691
CGCCGCACTCCTCTGCGTCAGATGCGTTAAATTTTTAACAAATATGCGCATCCATACCGATAAATTATAGCAGAAATAGAATAGAAAATCTACGGTGTTAGAAGAAGGTAACAAAAAATGTTGGAAATACAATAAAAAAGAGAAAAAGATAACGGAAAACGGGAAGCACCCAGAAGATGCAATGTGATTTGCTGCTGGCAAGCCGTTCATCTGGCTCTAAAAATTGGCACAGTGGGCCTCTTTGGTGAGGCAGCGAACAGAGCGTTTTACTTTGTTCCTTGTTACGCTTTGGAAACCAGTATCCTGCCTATCACCATTTTTGTGCGGGGCATTCTCAGCCTCTTTTCTCCTGCGTACTGCCGTTATGCAGGTTAAATGGTAAAAGTCAACTGAAAAAAGCATTTGTGAGCCGGTAATGACGGCTCGCAAATGCTTTTTTTGCAAGGGCGCGGTAGCTTATTTTATCTGTGCACGCGCCTGGCGGATATTTTCGACGAAGCGGCGGCCGGTTTCCGTGATCTTTTGATAATCGCCTGTCTTCGCGCCGGCGGTCAGCGAGCTTCCCGCACCGACGGCGACCGCGCCCGCCTTGATCCAGTCCGCGACATTATCAACGTCCACGCCGCCCGTAGGCATCATCTTCGCATAGGGGATTGGGCCGCGGATCGCCTTGATGATCTTCGGGCCGAACACGTCGCCGGGGAAGACCTTCAGGATATCGGCGCCCGCTTCCATTGCCGTGACCGCTTCACGTACGGTCATCACGCCAGGCATGATGGGTATGCGGTAGTGATTGCAGAGCTTGACCGTTTCCGCGTCAAAATAGGGGGAGACGACATACTGCGCGCCGTTTAGGATGGCAATGCGGGCAGTCGCCGCATCCATCACGGTGCCCGCGCCAAGGATGATGCCGCCGTCCGCATAGCGCTTGGCAAGGTCGGCGATCACTTTATCAGCCTGCGGGACGGTGAAGGTCAGCTCGATTGCCGCCACACCGCCCTCCATGCAGGCGTCCGCAATGCGGATGGCCTGGTCGCTCGTCTCCGCCCGGACGACGGCGACGATGCCTGCCTCCTGGATGCGGGTCAATACGGTTTCTTTATCCATCTCTAATCAGTCCTTTCTTTCATTAATATAAAAAGCGGGTTATCTCTGAACCCTTGCGCCTGCGCCTTTCATGACGTTTTGAACCTCTTTGAGGCTCGCCATGGAGGTGTCGCCCGGTGTCGTCATAGCAAGTGCGCCGTGCGCAACGCCAAAATTGACCGCCTGCTGCGCATCGCCCGTGGTCATCAGCCCATAGATCAGGCCGGATGCGAAGCTGTCGCCGCCTCCGACGCGGTCATAGATTTCAAGCCCCGGCAGGTCGAGCCCGCGGTAGAGCTGCCCATCTGCCCAGCAAATGGCGCTCCAGTCGTTCACCGTAGCGGTCTTGACAGCGCGCAGGGTGGTGGCTACCACCTTGAAATTCGGATAGACCTTGACCGCCTCCTCAATCATTTTACCATAGCCCTCGATGCTCAGGGTTTTCAGGTTTGCATCATTGCCTGGCACCTCAAAGCCGAGGCAGGCGGTAAAATCCTCCTCGTTGCCGATCATCACATCGACATATTTTGCAAGCTCACGGTTGACCTCCTGCGCTTTTTTCTGCCCGCCGATATCCTTCCAGAGGGAAGGGCGGTAGTTTAAGTCGTAGGAGACGATTGTGCCCCACTTTTTGGCTGCTTTCACAGCCTCCAGCACGACCTGGGCCGTGGTTTCAGAAAGAGCTGCAAAAATACCGCCCGTGTGCAGCCAGCGCGCGCCGAGGCGGCCGAAGACGAAATCCCAGTCGATATCGCCGGGCCTGAGCTGCGAAGCTGCGGTATGCCCGCGATCCGATACGCCAACCGCGCCGCGAATGCCGAAGCCGCGCTCTGTGAAATTCAGGCCGTTGCGCACATTGCGGCCGATGCCGTCGTAGGCTTTCCATTCGATCAGGGAAGGATCCACCCCGCCCTGTAAAATGAGATCCTCTATGAGACGGCCCACTTCATTGTCGGCAAGAGCGGTCACCACCGCCGTATGCAGGCCGAAGCAGCGCCGCAGCCCACGGGCGACGTTATATTCGCCGCCGCCCTCCCAGGCGCGGAAGGAGCGCGCGGTCTTGATGCGCCCGTCGCCAGGGTCGAGGCGGAGCATGACTTCTCCGAGCGATATTTCATCAAACAGGCAATCCTGCTTAGCACGAAGATTCAAATCCATTGTCAACCATCCTTTGCCGAAAAAAATGTTTGTGTTTATACGCCGGAATAGGCCGAGAAGCCCCCGTCGACGGGGACGATGATACCGGTGACGAAGCCCGCGTATTCCTCGTCGCAGAGATAGAGCAGCGTGCCCGTCAAATCGTTTGGTACGCCGAAGCGCCTGAGCGGTGTGTGGGAGAGGATTTTCTCGCTGCGGGGGGTGAGGGAGCCGTCCTCATTGTAAAGCAGCGTTTTATTCTGGTTGGTGGAAAAAAAGCCGGGCGCGATGGCGTTGACACGGATGCCCACGTCCGCAAAATGCACGGCCATGAACTGCGTAAAATTCGATACCGCCGCCTTTGCCGCCGAATAGGCCGGGATTTTGGTCAGGGGCCGGTAGGCATTCATGGAGGAGACGTTGACAATGCATGCATTCTCCTTGCCGACCATGTCCTTTGCAAAGGCCTGTGTCGTCAAGAGTGTGCCGAGGAAATTGAGGTTGAAGACAAATTCGATACCCTTCGGATCGAGATCGAAAAAGGTTTTGACTCCTTCCACCTTTTGCTGCAAATCCTCCGGCTCCAGCGTCTCCTTCGTCGTCGTGCCGAGCGGGGAGTTGCCACCCGCGCCGTTTAAGAGAATATCGCAGGCACCGAAGGCCTCGTTGACCGTCCGGCGCGCCTGATCGAGGCTCTCCGCGCTGAGCACATCGCACGCGATGCCAATGGATTCGCCGCCCGCCGCTGTGATCTCGTCGGCGACAGTCTGCGCCGAATCTTTGCGGATATCGAGCACCGCAACCTTTACGCCGGACGCGGCCAGATCCTTTGCAAAGCCGCTGCACAATACTCCGCCACCGCCGGTGACAACCGCCACGCGGCCTTTTAAATTTTCGTGTTTGATCATGAGATTCATCCTTCCTGATTGGTTTGATG
>DCJV01000066.1:3235-7295 GCA_002320555.1 Ruminococcaceae bacterium UBA1691
ATAGCCGTCGAAGCCCACATCCTGCAGAGCTTTGACGATTTCATACAGATCGAGTGATCCGTCCGCTGAAAGATGGGAGGTTTCATGGAATCGCCTGCCCTCGACCTTTACATTGCGCAGGTGCGCAAAATAGATGCGGTCCCCTACCTCGCGGATCATGGCGGGCAGGTCGTTGTCTTTACTTGCGCCGAGCGAGCCTGTGCAGAAGGTCAGTCCGTTACAGGGGCTGTCGACGAGCTTTAAAAAGCGGCGCAGCGCCTTGATATCCGTGATGATGCGCGGCAGGCCGAAGATGCCCCATGGCGGATCGTCCGGGTGGATCGCCATTTTGACGCCGCAGTCCTCACAGACGGGGATGATTTCCTCCAGAAAATGCTGGAGATTACGCCACAGGTCCTCGTCAGTGACGCCCTTGTATTTCTGAAACAGCTCTTTGATTTCCCCCATGCGCTCCGTTTCCCAGCCGGGCATGGCGTAGCCGTTGGAATTCTCGTCAATTTCGCGGAACATATCCTCCGGACTTTTGCCCTCGATCTGCGCGCCGTCGTAGGACAGGCAGGTTGCGCCGTCCGTAAGACGCATGGCGAGATCGGTGCGCGTCCAGTCGAAGATGGGCATGAAGTTATAGCAGATGACCTTCACTCCGGCCTTTGCCAGGTTTCGGATGGAGGTTTTGTAGGCTTCGATATACTGCTCGGCGGAAGGCGCGCCCAATTTGATATCCTCATGGACATTGACGCTCTCAATGCATTCCATCGTGAGCCCCGCGGCCTCGATCTCCGCTTTCATCTTCAAAATGCGGTCGAGCGGCCAGGGCTCTCCCGCGGGCAGGTCGTGCAGGGCGGGCA
Organism: Ruminococcaceae bacterium UBA1691; assembly: GCA_002320555.1. Classification (GTDB taxonomy): domain Bacteria; phylum Bacillota; class Clostridia; order Oscillospirales; family Acutalibacteraceae; genus Fimivicinus. The sequence goes on from DCJV01000066.1 coordinate 4,084, forward strand.
CTACACCCGTGACGCCTGGTACCTGCCGGATCTGCTGGAGGGTGACGGTATCCTTGTTCGTGCCGAACCAGCGCATTGTCATTTGCATGCAATCACCTTTTTCTTTCATCTTTACAAAATGGCCTCATCCAGATGGATGGCTTCATAATCGAGCCCGTTTTGCGCATACAGCGAAAAGAGCAGCCTGCTTGCTCTGGTCCCTTCCCATACGCCGATGGGAAACGGCTTTCCGCCCGGCGCAAGGGCGCGGTAAAAGGCGTCGATCAGCCGCGCGTTGCTTGATCCCCAATAGGCTTTACCCGGCGCTTTCTCCTCGCCCCTGCATAAGAGCTCAATTTGATTGCCGGAAAGGCGATAGAGCCTTGCGCCTTCCAGGCGGAGCACCTCCCGTTCGCAGGCGAGCTCCAGCAGGACGGGCGCATCGTCCGCATAGGCCGTTGTGGCGTAAAAGACGCCGGTAATGCCGCTTTGATACCGTAACAGGGCGCAGGCAGTATCCTCCACCTCTATGATGCCCTGCAAATGGTCATTTACAATATGACCCTGAATTGCCGCGATCTCTCCGTCGAGATATCGCATTAAGTCGAGCGTGTGAATGGCCTGATTGGTCAAAACGCCGCCGCCTTCTTTTGCTAGCGTACCGCGCCAGCCGCTCTGCGTGTAATACGCTTCCTTTCGGCTCCAGGTGACAAAGGCGCGTATGGCCATGAGTTTACCGCCCACGCCGGAGAGCAGCCGCTCCTTCGCCGCGGTTACGCAGGGATGAGGGTGGTCGTAGTGCGGCGTAGCGATGATGACCGCGTCGCATAGCCTGCTCTCATAAGGATTGATCTGCTATGCATCCAGGCTGTCGAGCAGCCGGTGCATCGCCTGTGCGGCCGCGTCAAATGCCGCGCGGTTGGTCGGATAGGTATACTGCTCCATCTTCTGCGCCGTCTCATGATCCTTTTCCAGCGCATCAAGCCCATCGAAGACTTTCAGGTGTGGTTCCAGGGAGAGAAAACGTTTGCCCTCCATCTTTTTGAAACGGCGCAGGATTTCTTTGACATGACCGTCTCCTGCGCCCGCCGGAACCACGCTGCCATCCGCCATTTTGGCGTCCTTAATGTGCATATAGAGGATATAGGGCTCGAGCATGTCATAGGCCTCCAGCGGCTGAATGCCGCACTGGATGAAGTTTGCCGGATCGAACACCCCGGCAAGCCGCCCCTCAAAATGCCGGTAAAGGTCAAGGCAGCGTTCCGCCGTGTCGCCATAGATTTCCTTTTCGTTTTCATGACAACACAGCACATGATGTTCAAGCGCGTAATCCGCCATCCGGTCGACACGGGAGAAGACCTCGTCCCGGTAGGCTTCGTAGCTTTGGCCCTCTTCAAAATAAAAGCTGAATATGCGGATCAGGCGGCAGCCGAGGATTTTAGCAACCTCAATCGTATTTTGAAACGCCTCAAAGTGCGGCTCAAAATCATCCGCAATATTGATCTTGCCGTAAGGCGAGCCGATTGCGGAGACCTGAATGCCCTCAGAATCGAGCTTTGCCTTGAGCACCCAGGCGTCGTCTGTAGATAGGGTGGAACTATTGCCCTGAGGAAGCCCACGGAGCTCCATATGTGTGATTCCGTTTGCATGGCACGCACTGATCTGCTCGTCCAGATCGATGCCCGCCTCGTCCGAAAAGGCGGAGAGAATAAATTCTGCCACTGTTCATCAACTCCTGTTGCCACGTTTTTTCGACCCGCGGCCATTATTTTTCACGCTTCATTTTACCACCTTTTTGAAGGAGAAAAAACGGGTATTTTCAATTTTTTCTTTTTTAAAACGGCTTTTCTGCAGAATACGTCTGTTGTGCCCTCTTCCAGAGGATGTTATAATGGGTCAACGGAAAGAATTAGGCAATCCCTGGGAACGCTTTGGACCTTTGTGTGAAAAGAAAGGAAGGGTTACGGCTTTGCAAATTGCAATCTGTGATGACGAACCCGCCATGCTGGAATACTTGGATGCACTCGTAAACCAGTGGGGGGAGAGCAGAGGGGAGCTGGTAAACGCACAGTGCTTTCCCAGCGCGCAGGCGCTGTGGTTCGCGTGGGAAGAAAGCCCCCGCTTCGACGTGCTGCTGCTCGATATTCAGATGCAGGGGCTCAACGGCGTGTCTCTAGCACATAAAATCCGTGAAAAGGACAGCAGGAGCGTCATTATTTTCATCACGGGCACGGCGGAATTCGCCGCCGAGGGGTATGATGTATCCGCCCTGCATTATCTGTTAAAGCCTGTGGATGAGGAAAAGCTCTTTTTCTGCCTCGACAGGGCGGTTGTCCAGCTGCGCCGCGCGCCCAAGCAGCTTTTGCTGCCCGTCGCGGGCGTGCAGACGCGCTTTTCAGCGGAGGATATTTTTTATGCGGAGGCCTTTGCGCATACGGTATGCATCCATACCGGCGAGGGGCAAGCGGAGGTGCAGATCAGCATCAGCGCATTGGAGCAGGCGCTGGCTAATGAGCCGTTCATCCGCTGCCACCGCTCGTATCTCGTCAATCTGCGGCATATCCGCCGGATTGATAAGACGGAGCTAACGATGGATGACGGGGCGCAGCTCCCGGTCAGCAGGCGGCTGTATGCGGCGGTGAATGATGCGTTTATCCGTTTTTTTAAAGGGGAAGAATCATGAAAACATGGATTTTGATTACGGCGGCTGTTCTGGCTGCTCTGCTTGTGACAGGTATGGTTTTTCTGATCCGCCATCTCATCGGCCGCAGCGCGGACAAACGAATTGCCGCCTATCAAAACGAGCTGATGGAGCAGCATTATCACGAGGTGGAGAATATGTACCGCCAGATGCGCGGCTGGCGGCACGATTACCACAACCATATCCAGTCCATGAAGGCCTATCTCTCCATGGGGCAGGCCGATAAGCTCTCCGATTACCTCGCCACGCTCGATCAGGATCTGACGAATGTCGATACCGTCGTCAAGACGGGCAACATCATGATGGACGCGATTTTAAACAGCAAGCTGTCCATGGCACGGGCAAAGGGGATTGCCGTCAACGCAAAGGCGACGGTCGAGCCGGATGTGCCCATCGCCGAGACGGACCTTTGCGTGATCCTTGGAAATTTGCTCGACAACGCGATAGAGGCCTGTGTGAAGCAGGAGGAGGAAAAGGAGCGGTTTATCCGGGTATATATCGGGAAGTTCAAAGGGCAGTTTTATATCTCAGT
>DCJV01000066.1:7339-23136 GCA_002320555.1 Ruminococcaceae bacterium UBA1691
AAAATACGGCGGCTACCTCAACCGGCAGGACGAGGGCGACGTGTTTGCAACGGAAGTGATGCTGCCCATCGGGTAGTCAGGAAATCGGCAATATACCATTCGTGCGCGAGACGCAGCCGTTCGTGCACGATTTTTTTATGGGCGGGCGGCCTATGCTATGATGGGAGTACGCAAAGGGGGAATGCAGAATGCAACAGGAAGCGCAAACGCAAAAATATACAACCTGGCAGAATACGATCTATATGCTTAAAAAGGTGTGGGGGTGGAGCAAAAAAGACATCCTCATCTCCCTGCTCCACATTCCGCCGTCGGTCATTTCGCCGCTGATTTTGGTGGTGCTTTCCAAAATCCTGGTCGACTGCCTGACGGGCGGGGTGACACCGGTTCAATTGATCACAACGGTAGGCATTGCGATCCTGATCTACGGTGCGTGCTGTTGGCTGGATAAATTCATCGGCGGGCGGATGATGCTGATCAACCAGCAGGTGCGGTTTCATTTTAAGGCGGAGGGCTTTTTGAAAACCCTGGATACGGATTATGAGAATATTGAGAGCCTGGAGGGCCGGCTCAAACGAAAGCGATGCGAGGCGTTTACCCAATATGAAAACGGCTCCGGCGGCTCCAACGTTTTGACGATGGTGATTGCGCTTTGCGTCAATGTGTGCGGCATCTTCACCTACACGGCGATCCTCTCAACGCTCAGCATCTGGCTGGTGCTCTTCCTGCTGGCAATGTCGGCGGCAAGCTTTTTGATCCTGCGTTGGAACAATTTTTGTATTTATCGATTTGATAGGAATTTGATGCTGATTAGGCATAAGCTTGATTACCTGACGCGCACCGCCCAAAACTTTTCGGCCGGCAAGGATATCCGCCTGTATCACATCGTTCACTGGTTTCGCGGCCTGTTTGAGCGGCTGGGGAATGCGTATGCCGCGCTGCTACGGAAAGGGGTGCGCCAGGAGACAACCTCCGATGGCCTGATCGCCTTTTTCGTGCTTGTGCGCGATAGCGCAGCTTATGCCGTGCTGATCGCGCAGGTGCTGCGGGGGAGGATCACCCCCTCCGATTTTGTGCTCTATTTCGGGCTGGTCACCGGCTTCTCCGCCTGGACGCTGGGGCTGGCCAAGCAGGTAAACGAGCTGCACCTTGCGAGCCTGGAGTGCAATGATTACCGCGCCTTTTTAGAGCTGCCCGACCAGCTGCGGCGGGAGGGGGGCGCGCCGCTGCCTGGGGGCGATGCGATGCCCTGTGAGATTGCATTCGATCACGTGCAGTTCTCTTACGCGGGCAGCGAACGGCCCACGCTGCAAGACCTCAGCTTTCAGGTGCGGCCCGGCGAGAAGATCGCGCTGGTGGGCTTAAACGGCGCGGGCAAGACCACCTGCATGAAGCTCCTGTGCGGGCTTTACCGGCCGGAGAAGGGCGAGATACGGATCAATGGGAGAAAGAGCACGGATTTCAACCGGGATGATTATTACCACCTTTTCACCGCCGTGTTTCAGGATGTCAACTTCCTGCCGGTGAGCATTGCGCAGAATGTGGCGCTGTGTGTGGAGGAACAGATTGATTACGGCAGGGTGGAACGGTGCCTGGCGCAGGCAGGGCTTGGCGAACGCATCGCAAGGCTCCCGGAGGGGGTGCGCACCCTGATGGATAAGCAGATCAACGAGAACGCGGCGGATTTTTCCGGCGGGGAGCGGCAGCGGCTGCTGCTGGCCCGCGCGCTCTATAAGGATGCGCCGGTGATCATCCTCGATGAGCCGACCGCTGCGCTCGACCCGATTGCGGAGAACGAGATGTATCTCCAATACAGCGAGATGACGAAGGGGCGCACCTCCTTTTACATCTCCCACCGGCTTTCGAGCACCCGCTTCTGCGACCGGATTTTATTTCTGGAGGATGGAAAAATTGTGGAGGAGGGCACACACGACGCTCTGATGGAGCAAAAGGGGAAATACTACCGGCTCTATGAGCTGCAAAGCCAGTATTATCAATCGAATCCGGAAGGGGGCAAGCAGGATGTATGAGCCCAAAAAGTTTGAGGAGCTCTCCTGGCGAGAAAAATTCACCTTGCTCAGGCGTACGGTTTCGGCCTTGTCTGCCTTTGAAAAATGGACGTTTCCCACCATGATCCTCAGCGATTTGCTGTTGTCGCTCGAGCCGCTGGTGAATCTGTGGATGTCCGCCCTGATCCTCGACGAGCTGATTGGCGCGCGGGATATCAAACGGCTCGTTGTGCTCGTGCTGGTGACGGTGGGCCTTAACTTTCTGCTCTATCTCGGCAAAAATGCGCTGGCAAACCGCCATCACGTTTTGCACAGAGGGATGGAAATCGTGCAGGAGACGATGGCGGCCAGTGAAAAAATTTTGGATACGGATTATGAAAACCTGGAGAACCCCGATTTCCAAAAAAAGGCGCGGGATTACTGGCATGTGAGCTGGAACCGCGGCAGCGCGTTCAACGTGTTTTATTACTCGATGGATCTTTTCTTTCAGGGCCTTTTTTCCACCGCTTGCTCCATTGTGATGCTGGTTCCCTTTTTAAAAATTGTGCTGGTGCGCACCGGCCCATCCTTCTGGGAATCGCCGTGGCTGGTGCTCGCGCTGCTGGGCGTGATGGTAGCCTGCGCAGCAGCCCTGCTGGTGGTTGGGCATTTTTATCAAAAAACAAATAATCAATATTGCGATTTAAACCTGCAGGTCATGCGGCTGTTTTCTTATTATAGCGATTTAATATCAAATTACCGGCTGGGGAAGGAAATCCGCCTCTTCCGCGAAAAGGAGCTGATCATGGAACAGGCGTATGACAAAACTCTGCTGCAAATCATAAAAATGAGTCGGGCGTCTGCGCAGGCGGAAAGCCGGTTCGGCTCGACGAATGCCCTGATCACGGCGGTGATGACGGGCGCGATCTACATTTTCGTTGCGCTCAAAGCCCTCGCGGGATTGTTTGGGGCGGGCGACCTGCTCAAATACGTCGGTGCGATCCAGCAGGTTGCCCATGGCGTGGAAAATTTGATATCCGGCGTTACGTTGCTCGCAAACCTCCACAATACCCAGTTTTTCTTCGACCTTATCGATACCCCTCCTGTGAAATACCAGGGCACCCTGCCAGTCGAAAAACGGGACGACAACGACTATCTTATTGAGTTCAAAAATGTCAGCTTCCGTTACCCTGGCGCGCAGGATTGGGCGCTGAAGGATTTCTCCATCCGCCTGCGCGTGGGCGAGCGCCTCGCGGTGGTGGGTATGAACGGCTCGGGCAAAACGACATTCATCAAGCTCCTCTGCCGGCTCTACGACCCGCAGGAGGGCGTGATCACTTTGAACGGGATCGATATCAAAAAGTATGATTATGAGGAGTATCTGACGCTTTTCTCCGTCGTTTTCCAGGATTTCTGCGTCTTTTCCTTCCCGCTGGGGCAGAATGTGACCACTTCGCTAGATTACGACGAAGAGAAGGTATGGAGATGCCTGGAGCAGGCCGGGCTTTCCGAGCGGGTCAAACAGATGCCGAAGGGGCTCGACACCGCGCTCTACAAGGATTTTGAGGAGGACGGCGTGGAGATTTCCGGCGGGGAGGCGCAGAAGATCGCGCTGGCCCGCGCGCTCTACAAGGATGCGCCGTTCATCGTCCTCGACGAGCCGACCGCGGCGCTTGACCCGGTGTCCGAGCATGAGATCTATGAGCGTTTTAATCAATTCGTCGGAGCAAAGACGGCGATTTACATTTCGCACCGGCTCTCCTCCTGCCGCTTTTGCGATCAGATCGCCGTGTTCGATCAGGGCAGGCTCGTCCAGACGGGCAGCCACGACGAGCTGATTTTGGACGAATCGGGAAAATATTACGCGCTCTGGCACGCGCAGGCGCAATATTATGTCCCGGAGGGGCGCCCCCGGGCGTGAGGCGAAAAAGACAAGTGCACTGTGGAACGGACATACGCCTTTCTGCAGTGCACTTTTTCTTCTATGGATTGTTTTGTGCTTGAAATAGCCATTATGCGCCGGTAAAGCATTGTACCCAGTAAATCTGGCCATTTTTTTGATAGCAGCCAACGCCGATATGGACAAAAGATTCATTGAGGATATTGGAGCGGTGTGTGGAGCTGTTCATCCAACCGCTCATGACGGACGCCGGGCTGTCAGAGCCGCGCGCAATGTTTTCACCGGCAGCGTTGGAATCTGGAAAAGCGGTGAAGCATCGGCTGCCGTCCGGGCGGTCATGGGAATATTTCTGCGAGATTTCGACCACACGTATCCGGGCTGTTTGATCAAGAGCTGTTGTTTTGGTGAGTGGCGCCAGCCCCTGTTTCGCCCGTTCCTGATTGACGAGGGATACGACTTGTGCTTCAAAATCGCTGCGGAATATGGGCTCTGCCCCTGTCGCTTTGACGGTGGTTGTGGGCGCTCGCGTTGCCTTTTGTGCGGGGCGGGAGGTGGCGCTCGGCTTGTTGCTCTTGGTCTCGGCAGCGGTTGCTGCTCTGGTAGCTAAAGTTGTTGGTGGACGGATACTGGTGACAGTGGCGCCGCCTGTAGCCTCCGTATGCACCGTTGGCAGCTCGCCTTTTAACGAACTGGTTGGGCTGATTGTGGAGGGAGGCTGCGCCTGTGTGCTTTCCGGCGTATTTTCTGAAGCGCATGCAGCCAGCAGTACTGCGAGGCAAACGCCCAATAGTGCAGCATATCTAAAAGGTTGCCGCCACGTTTTTTGGACTTTCATTTTGTGGTTTCCTTCATTTGTATCATTCAAGACTGTGGATTACCGGCTTTTTTATTTTCACGATGCTGAGAGATCAGCGTGTGTTTCAGATCCCACAGCTTCTGGGAAAGATCAACATAGTACTGATGCGGGTTTTCAAAGCGTAGCACCTCTTCCCAAAGCGCATCGACCTGCTCCGCGCAGTAGGAGCGGATTTTCTCGATCGCCGGGGCAGGGTAGACGCACGTCCCACCGTCGAAAATCCGGCGCAGCAGTGGGCGGGCCAGGAAATTATCCACCGTTTTGCGCTTCCATGTGAATTCCGGGTCAAACAGTTCATACGGCGCGCGCTCGTCGATGATCTCGTCCATTAACGTAATGACATCCGCGATCGCCTTGCCGCTGTCGCGGTCGAAGAGCCGCCAGACGGTTTTGGCGCCCGGGGTTGTAATTTTGCTGACATTTTCGCTGAGTTTGATCTTAGGGACGATGCCGTGCGCCGTTTCGATGGCGGCAAGCTTATATACGCCGCCGAATACCGGGTCGGACGCCGCCGTGATGAGGCGCTCGCCCACGCCGAAGGAATCAACCTTGGCGCCCTGGATCAGCATGTCCCGGATGATATATTCGTCCAATGCATTGGAAGCGACGATGGAACAATCCGGGAAGCCCGCTTCATCCAGCATTTTGCGCATCCGTTTGGAGAGGTAGGTGATATCGCCGCTGTCGATGCGAACGCCCTTTGGGCGGCATCCACGCGGCAGCAGCTCGCGGCGGAAGGCCTCGATCGCATTCGGCAGGCCGGAGTGGAGCGTGTCATAGGTGTCGACGAGCAGGGTGCAATTGTCCGGGTATTCGCGCGCGTAGGCACAGAAGGCGTCCAGCTCGCTGTCGAAAAGCTGGATCCAGCTGTGCGCCATGGTGCCCAGCGCGGGGATACCGAAATCGCGCTCGCAGATCGTACAGGCCGTGCCGACACAGCCGCCGATATAAGCGGCGCGCGCACCGTATACAGCGCCATCGAAGCCCTGCGCCCGGCGGGAGCCGAATTCCATCACACCGCGGCCCTGAGCGGCGCGCACGATGCGGTTGGCTTTGGTGGCGATCAGGCTCTGATGATTGATGCACAGCAGCAGCATCGTCTCGACGAACTGCGCCTGAATGATCGGGCCGCGCACGATAACGACCGGCTCGCCGGGGAAAACGGGTGTCCCCTCCGGGACAGCCCAAACATCGCAGGCAAATTGGAAATGCCGCAAATAATCAAGAAATGCCTCGCTGAATCCGTGACCTCGCAGTGCATCGAGATCCTCCTCTGAAAAGGAGAGATTTTTCAGATAGTCGATCATCTGTTCCACACCGGCCATAATCACAAATCCTCCGCCGTCGGGAATGCGGCGGAAAAAAAGGTCGAAATAGGCGATGGTATCCTTGAAACCGTTTTGAAAATAGCCGTTGGCCATTGTCAGCTCATAAAAATCAGTCAGCATGGTCAGATTTAATTTGTTGTCCGTGTGTTCCATTGTTGTTTTCCTCGCTTTTTTCAATAATCGAAGGGATAAAAAGCTTGTTACTAAAAAATAGAATCAATTATATTTTTATTGAGCTGTTAAAAACATATTGAATCCTGAAGATGTATCGAAGTTGCCGTTGATTTACGAACGAAGTAGTAACAAAGCAAACCGCTCAAATGACGGCCAGATGCAAAAGTTCCTGTTACTTGTATCTCAACAGGGAGTTTGCAGCTTGTTCCTTATTATAACACCTTTTTTCGCATATGGTTCTCTTTTTCTGATTTTCCTTGCCCTGATCGATTGAAAAAAGGGAAGCACAGGCGCGTGTTCTGTTTTGTCATCCTTTTGCACCCTGCGCCAGAGGGAAAAAGGAACAAATTTTCGCATTGCTCCTCTAAAATTTTTTTGTCAAATGGGGAAAGCACTTGTTTTTTTCTTCTTGCTAGGTTATAATACGCGTGAAGTAAAAGACATCCTGTTGTCTTTTCTTTGAGCCAGCAAAACACCGCAGACCCGTCGGCCCCCCTATATCCGGTCCGTCATGCGGTAAACGGCGCGGGCTTTCGCTGCAGCGTGGCTTGTGTTGCCCATCAGGCGCCGTGTATATTTTTATGGAGAGGTGTATGGTCATGAGAATCAGAAAGCAGCCGCTCGGCGATCGCAATATCGTCGGAGCAAAAGTAGAGCAGTCCCGTAAGGCAATCGGCATGAAGCAGAAGGATCTTCTGACCCAGCTGCAGGTGCGCGGCATTGATCTGAATGCCTCCGGCCTGTCAAAGCTGGAGGGTCAGTTGCGATATGTCACGGATACGGAGCTCGTCGCTTTGAGCGATGTTCTGGGCGTGTCGATTGACTGGCTGGTCGGAAAAGAGAACTAGACAAATTGACAACCATGCAACGCCGCTGTTCCGTCTGGAACAGCGGCGTTTTAGGCTGTTATATAGAGAACGGCGGGTATATCGCTGGAGAGATTTACAACACAACAACCGTTACGCTTCCCTAGATCTTTCGCGCAATCGGCGCGTCGTTGGGAATACAATGTGTCGATTTTCTCATTTTCTGCATCACCTCTGAAAGGCCCCGCCCTGCGGCCATCTGCTGGCCGTGAGGCAGAGGTATTTCTGGGAAACAAGAAGCAGGTAGCGCTGCCACGTTGCCCGGAATCATGCGCTTTGATAGGTTGCCTATAAAATTTCTGATTTCAATAGGAAATGTATTGAAATTTATTCCCCTTTGCCATACAATAGAGGCCTCGGGAATAGAATCCCCCTGAAAACCTCATGCTATACCAAAGAGGAGGCGCATGATGATCAAATTCGGAAAAGAAGCCGCCGAGCCGTCCGTTCGGCCTGCGGGACAAATTTGATTGAACGTTATCAAGCACGGATTCTATAGAATAAATGATCATAAAATAGAAAGGTTTATATTTTTGGAAAGGACGGTTTCCTATGAGACAAATCACCGCGATTCACGACGGCTGGCTGTTTACCAAAAACGCGCCGCAGCAAACGCCGCCCACTGCACTGCCGCAGGACTGGGAGGCGGTCACGCTTCCACACACCTGGAACAATCTCGACGGACAGGATGGAGGCAGCGACTATTACCGTGGTCCCTGCTGGTACTGCCGCGCGCTTTCGATTCCTGTGCCGGCGGATGGTGGGCGCATCTATCTTGAATTTCAGGGTGCAAACAGCATCTGCGAGATATATGTCAACGGGCAAAAGGCCGCGCGCCATGAAGGCGGTTTTTCGACCTTCCGTGCGGATATTACGCCATATCTGAAGGTGGACGGGGAAAACCTTCTGGCCGTCATGACCGATAATGGATCAAACGACACGGTCTACCCGCAGATGGCGGACTTTACGTTTTTCGGCGGGCTGTACCGGAAGGTGAGCCTCATTACGGTGCCGGAGAGCCATTTCGACCTCGATTATTACGGCGCGCCGGGCCTGCGCGTGACGCCGCTTCTCAAGGACGGCGCGGCGGATATCGCGTTGGAAGCGTATCTGACGAATGCGCGCGACGGGCAGACGCTGCTCTTCGAAATCTATGATAGTGGGGACGACTGCATTGCCCGTACGCAAGCGGATATCCATCAGGGTACGGCTTCCATTCGCCTGGAAAACCCGCATCTATGGAATGGTGTGGAGGATCCGTATCTCTACAAAGCTTGCGCGAAGCTGCTGGAGGGCGGCACGGAGCTCGACGCGGTTTGTGCGCGCTTTGGCGTGCGTACTTTTGAAGTGCGTCCGGACACGGGCTTTTCTCTCAACGGGAGGCCCTATCCGCTGCACGGTGTTTCCCGCCATCAGGATCGGCTGGATAAGGGATGGGCGATTGGCGAAAAGGAACATGAGGAGGATATGAAGCTCATCCAGGAGGTGGGTGCGAATACCATCCGCCTTGCGCACTATCAGCACGACGCTTATTTCTACGATCTGTGCGATGAGGCCGGCATGGTTGTCTGGGCGGAAATCCCGTTTATCTCGATGTTCCTGAATACGCCTGAGGCGCGGGAGAATACGCTCCAGCAGATGCGCGAGCTCGTTGTGCAGAATTACAACCATCCCTCCATCTGCTTCTGGGGAATCTCCAATGAAATCTCCATCGGCGGCGAGAGCGAGGAGTTGCTTTCCAATCTTCATGCGCTCAATGACCTGGTGCATGAGCTTGATCAAACAAGGCTCACTACCATGGCGAATCTTTCGATGGTCGAAAACGACAGCCCGCTCAACCATATTACCGATGTGATTTCCTATAACCACTATTTCGGCTGGTATCTCGGCAAGGTGGAGGACAATGCTCCCTGGCTGGATACCTTCCACGCGGAAAACCCGGAGATTTGCCTCGGCATTTCGGAATATGGCTGCGAAGGCATCACTACGCTTCACAGCGCATCCCCCAAGGTGCGGGATTACAGCGAGGAATACCAGGCCTATTACCATGAAAAAATGCTGGAAACCTTCGCGCAGCGGCCTTATCTGTGGAGCACGCATGTTTGGAATATGTTTGATTTCGCGAGCGATATGCGCGATGAGGGCGGCGTGCAGGGGCGCAATAACAAGGGCCTCGTCACGTTTGACCGGCAAACGCGCAAGGATTCTTTCTATATCTATAAGGCGCATTGGACGAGAGCGCCGTTTGTCCACATCTGTTCGCGCCGGTTCAAAGAGCGGGCGGAGGAAACGGTGCAGGTAAAGGTATATTCCAATTGTGAGCAGGTGTCGCTCAAGGTAAATGGAAAGAAAACCGGCAGCGTTGCGGGAAAGTATGTATTCACCTTTGACCGTGTGCCGCTGACGATGGGCGAAAATATCATTCAGGCGGCTGGGTTCCTTGGGCAGCAGGAGGTTTGCTGCGAGAGCATCCCGCTCGTGCGCGTTACAGAGCCGAATGCTTCCTACATGCTCGCGGAGGAAGCGGAGAAGGCCGGCCAAAATGTGGAGAACTGGTTCGCCACCTCTGGCGGGGAGGGCGAGGAGCCGCTCCAATTCCCGGAGGGTTATTTCTCGATCAAAGATAAGGTCGGCGCCCTGCTGAAGAACCCGGAGGGAGAGCAATTCGTATCTGAGATGATTGGAAAGGTCATGCCGGGCATGAAGGTGAGCAAAGGGATGCTCAATATGGCAAAGCATTTCACGATTGAGAAGGTCATCGAAATGGCAGGGGATCGTATTACGCCGGAGATGGTGCGGTATTTGAACCAGAGGCTGAATCAGATCAAAAAATAAACGTGGGCAGGCGGGTGGATCCGGTGAGAATACCAGTTTCTTACCGGATCTTTTTCTATATGCAAGCTGTGAACTGCAAGGATTTATGGAAAGAAATTCCGGCATTTCATATTGGCTTTTCCATCGTTTCTTCTGAATTTAATCAAATCTATTGTATCCCCGATTTCCTTGACCTTTCCTACGAAAGTTGTTAAAATAAAGCGTATATCATCGGCCTGCCTTTCAGGCCGTAAGGAGGCTTTCTCCCATGATGAAAATTTCTCCCTCCATCCTCTCCTGCGACTTTGCGCGCATGAGCGAGGAGTTTGCCCGCATGGAAAAATGCGGTGCAGACTGGCTGCATATCGACGTGATGGATGGGCATTTCGTTCCGAACCTCACACTGGGCGCGCCCATTGTAAAGGCGCTGCGTCCCCACGCCTCAATCCCGTTTGACGTCCATTTGATGATCAGTAATCCGCTCCAATATGTGCCGGATTTTTTGAAGGCGGGTGCGGATATCCTGACCTTTCATATTGAGTCCGATTCTCCTGTGGAGGAGACGATCGAGCTGATCCGCGCAGGCGGGGCGGTTCCCGCCCTGAGCCTAAAGCCCAAAACGCCCGCCGAGGCGGTTTTTCCGTATCTCGACAGGCTGGGGATGGTCTTGGTGATGACGGTGGAGCCGGGCTTTGGCGGCCAATCCTTTATGGCGGACATGATGCCCAAGGTGGCGGCTATCCGTCAGCAGGCGGATCGCCGTGGCCTTTCCCTCGATATCCAGGTTGACGGCGGCATCAGCGAGAAAACAATCGGCGCAGCAGCAAAGGCCGGCGCAAATGTGTTTGTGGCAGGCAGCGCCATCTTCGGCGCGCCGGACGCGGCGCAGATGATCACATCTCTGCGCACGCGTGCGGAGCAGGCCGCGCAGTGATCAGGCCATTCCGCTGATCTGCTCCAATGCATGGCTTTTGCACACGCTCTGCCAGTGCTCGCGGGTGAAGGCGGCGGGCAGCTCTCCCTGCGCGCAGGGGGAGCCGAATTCAGAGAGTGCAATATTCAACAGTTCGGAGCCTTCCGTAGCGGAGACGATCAGGCGATAGCTATGCTCCTGCCGGTACAGCTCGCTTTCCTTCGGCAGGACGCCCAGCCGTTTGACGCTCTCTGCGGCGTCGAGCAGCATTTGTGCGCTGGAGAATTCATATACGAGCGGAGTTCTGGATTTTTTCATGGTCAAGTGGCGCAATGGCTGCGGCTTGTTCTCCTGCTCGAGAACGGTAAACTGCAGCACACAGCCGCCCTCACTGGCGGGCAGCGCCTCAATGAGCATCCGGCCGGACGGATCGATATCGCGGCCCAGCTCCCGGCGCGCTTCGTCGAGCAGCGTCCAGATGACGCGGCGCGTCTCGATATTGGCGTAGTCCATCTCCTCGTATGTAATGTGCAGTTTCGTCATGTCGTCGGCTGTCAGCCGGACTACGATTTTATTCTTTTCAGGCGCCTCGATCTTCAAAGGCCCATCCCTCCCCAACGAAAATCAATCTGCTCAAATTGCTCTCTATTATCATATGCTCCAGGCGGGGCTGTGCGCAATGCATAATTTCTGGCAAAAGGCCTACAATGAATTTGAAAAGAAAGGCGGTGAGGCGCTTGTCCGCTTTAGGAGAACAGATGAGAACGCCCTCTGAACAGGCATTTCGGTCCTATACAGTTTCAACGCTCCTCATGCTCATTGCTCCGGCGGTGATGGCGTTTTATTATTACCGGTGGAGAGCGATCGGCCTTTTGGCTGTCTCGATTTTGACGGCGGTGCTCTGCGATGCGCTCGGCACAGCGTTGATGCGCAGAAAGCCCGGGATGGATACATTATATGCAGCGCTGACCGGCGCGATGATCGCTTTGCTGCTACCGGCATCCGCGCCGCTGTGGCTGCCTGTGGCGGGAAGTGCCTTCGCCATTGTGGCGGCAAAGCTCCCCTTTGGCAGTGCGCAGAAAACTCCGTTTGTCCCCGCCGCGGCGGGTATTGCATTTTTATGCGTCTGCTGGCCAAAGCTGGTTTTCACGTATCCGGTCATCGACAATACGCTGCCGACGGCAGTAACGGGCTCTGCGGGGTTTGTGCAGGGGACTTCGTTTGCCTCTATGCTGACGGTACACAACTCAATCGATGGAAACATTTTGAGCTATTTCAATGCGATCATCGGTAAGGTTCCCGGGCCGATGGGTGCGACCTGCATGCTGGTCATGTTCGGCACCGCGATCGCATTTTTTATCTTCCATTCGTCCCTATGGCTCAGCTCCGCCGGTTTTGTGGCGGTCTGCTCTGTATGCGCTGTGCTGTTCCCGCGGATTTTGACAGGGCGCAAGCTTTCCCTGACGATGGAGATTTCAGCTGGCATGTTGGTTTTTACTGCGCTATTTCTTCTGCCGAATCCGGCCACGCTGCCCAAGACGCATATTCAGCGGCTGATTTATGGAATGGCTGCGGGTGCGGTTTGCATGCTGCTGCGGTATTTCGGAGCCTATGAAGAGGGCGCCTGCTTTGCGGTTTTGCTGATGAATGCCGCCTGGCCAATGGTTGACGGACTGCTACAGGGCCGTAAGGAAAAGCAGAGAAAGGGATCGTCTGCGGCTGCGGCGGTGTCGGGATTGCAGGAAGGGGGCGAGGCACATGCATGAGCAGGAAGTGCAGAACCTTTCCGGGAAAAAGGTGTTTCAGCGCGGTATCCTGCGGGAAAATCCGGTTTTGATGCAGTGCATCGGGCTGTTTCCGGCCATTGCACTCGCAACCTCCCTGAAAGCGGCGGCAATTGTCGCGGTGGCGTCGGCGGTGCTCCTGATTGTCATGGAGTTTCTGACGGCTCTGCTGCTGAAGAAGCTGCCGTTTTGGCTGCGCATTGGCATGTATGCCCTGCTCAGCTTTGGGGTGCTTGCGGGCGGGCTGGTGGCCTGCGAGCGATGGCTACCGCATCTGCTCGGTTCGCTGAGCGGCTATCTTCCCTTGCTGGCAGTCAATGCCCTGATCGTTTTCCGTTGCGAAACCTGCGCCGCGCATGCTTCGGTGCGTGTGAGCCTGCTGGATGCGCTGGGTGCGTCTCTGGGCTATGCGATCGTGCTGGTGCTGCTTGGCTTTGTCCGTGAGCTGTTGGGAAGCGGCGCCATTCTGGGGCATACCATTTCTTCTCTTCCTGAGATTCCCGGCATGCTGATGCCATTCGGCGGCTTTTTGCTGCTGGGCTTTATGGCTGCTGCTGTAAAGGGAATCTATCATTTCCGTCATCGTGGGGGGGACGAATTGGCTACGCCGATTGCCCATGTGGATGAGGACGACGTATCTGTGGTGGAACCGCTGGTCAGGCGGTTCCGAAAGGATCGGTCCGGTATGCAGGGCGTTTCCGCCCCGAAAGCTGTCAAGCAACCAAAGCAGAAAAAACACACAGAAAAAGCGGCTGAGGAAACTACGCAAAGCGCAATCCGCGTGCGGAAGACCGTTGAGAAGCAGACGCATGAGGAAAAACGGCAGGCGATTGAGAACAAGCGTTTTGAGCCTGAGAAAAAGCAGCAGGCGCCTGAAAAGAAGCGCAAAGCGCTTGATGAAGGAAAGCACTTTGCGAGGAAGCTTGCTGAGAAAGAATCCACTCAAAAGGCAGATTCTCCTGTTTCGCCGCCCACGCCTGCGCGCATGGCCCGGCAGGATGATGAGCTGGAAAGCTTTGCGGATGTGCTTGCGGCGCTCAATAGGCGGCGGGCGGAGCAGGAACGCAAGGCACAGGAAACGGACGAACACCGCGAAGAAGAGAAAGGGGAGAAGCGGCAATGAACTGGTTTGTAACGCTTTTGGTAACAGCTCTCTATTCCCTTTTGCTTCAAAACTTGATTTTTACCGGTGGATTCGGCACAAGCGAAGCGATCCGCATTTCTTCCAAACCGCGTTATGTGCTGTCCTTCGCCCTTTTTATCACTGTGTTTTCCGCCGCAACCTCTCTTATCTGCCGTGCGTTGGACTTGCTTCCGCAGATCGGCCACGCGCATACGCTTGTACGGCTGCTCATATATATTAGCGTACTGTTTGTACTATATGTAATCACTGTGCTGTTGTTTCGGTATGCACTGCATGCGAGCGACAGTATCCTGCGGAAAATCGGCATGGCGGCTTTTAATACACTGATCCTCGCCATTCCCCTGATCAACAGAAGTGCGGCCTATACGATCAGCGAATCGCTTGGCGCAGGCCTTGGCGCGGGGACGGCCTTTGCACTGGCGGTATTTCTCATTCACGCCGGAATTCATGTGCTGGACAGCAATGATCGGATTCCGAAGGCTTTTAAAGGGACGCCAGCGTTGTTCATCTATGTTTCTCTGTTGGCGCTTGCGTTTACCGGGTTTTCCGGACGGTCGCTTTTTGTATAGTCACAAGCGGGCCTGACAACAGGTGCGGAAAGGAAGGATTCCTTTTCCTTTCCCGCCGAACGGCACGTCGGGCGAAACATCGCGAATTCTGCGAAAGGATGGCCATTCAGATGGGTAAAAAATATAAGGTGAAAAAAGATTATGGTTCCGGGCAGCGCTCCAGCTACTATGGATTCCGGCGGGATTTTCCGGATGGAAGCCGCAAGGGGCGTTTCCGCAAGAGCGCGAGCCGCACTGAGCGCGGCAGAAAAATCGGAAAAATCGCCCTGATGGTGCTTGGTTTTGCCGCAGTGGTGGCAATTGCTTTTTTCATTACGGATTTTGCATTGACCCTTTCCAATAAGCCGGCTACCACCAAGCCCTCCCAGACGGATTCCGGCGCAGGCGTCCAGGCGGCGGATACGCAGCAGGAACCGTCGAAGGCGCCTGTGGTTCAGCAGAAGGCTGCAGCGGCGGTATGGCTGCCAGAAAAAATGCTGCGCAGCAATTCCTCCCTTGACAGCTTCCTTTCTAACGCAAAGCAGATTGGCGCTACGGCTGTGGTCGTGGATGTGAAGGATACCGACGGGTCGATTCTTTTCCCGTCTGATCTAGATCAGGTAAAAACGACAGGAGCGGCTAAGAATGCCTATCCTGATTTTTCACAGGCGCTGAAAAAGATTCGGGACAGCGGCCTCTCTGTGATGGTTCGGGTGCAGTGCTTCCGCGACCCGTTGGCCGCAAGAAAGCTGGGCGAGGGGAGCGCGGTTTGCTATCAGCGGCCCGGTACGCTCTGGCTGGACAACAGCGCAGACAAGGGCGGAAAGCCGTGGCTCAATCCCTATTCAGAAGCTGCGCGCAAATATCTGACCGATTTGATCGGCGAGCTTGCGGCGATGGAGCTTGACAGCATTCTGCTCGACAGTGTTCAATTCCCCAGCGGATACGCGCTGGGCAAAACGTATTATGTCGGGGAAAGTGAGAGCGGCCTTTCTCGGAATGACATTTTGAAAAATTTTGTTGCCGATGCCAAGAAAGCCGCGGGCGACAAAAATGTGATCCTGATGCAGTCGGGAGAAGGAGCCCTGGGCGGGGCCGAGGAGCAGTACCATGGCAGCCTGTTTGACAGCGGGGCGGACGTTTATGCGCCGGATCTGCGCCTGTCCGGGCTGAAGGGTAGTGTTTCAATTGGCGAAGAGTCATTTTCACCTACAAAGGATCCTGCCGGATTCCTTACAGCAGCCGGAAAACAGCTGAAATCCGCGGCGGGGGATGCTGCCTTGATGCCCCTGCTGGATGCGAGCTCCAATTTGAGCGCGCAGGTCGAAGCACTCAAGGCAGCGGGCATCGAAAGCTATATTGTATACAGTGCGAGTGGCAGTTATACGGCAGTGAAATAAATAGGGCTGACTCAAATTGGCCCTGGTAAAGGTAAATAAGGAAAAGAAGAAAGGCATCCTGTTTTGAACCGCACCCCGTCAAGAG
>DCJV01000087.1 GCA_002320555.1 Ruminococcaceae bacterium UBA1691
GCCGAAATATGTCGCGGAGAATGTCACCTTTACCGCAGATGTCGTCATCCGCAATAATTTCTTCACCACCATCCCCACGCGAGGCATCCTCTGCACACAGCGCAAAAAGGTGCTGATCGAAAACAATGTGTTTCAGAATATGGCAATGGCGTCGATCTTCCTCTCCAACGATTCCAACGAATGGTATGAGTCCGGCCCGATCCGCGACCTGACAATCCGCGGCAACACCTTCTATATCCGCCCCGCCGGGCAGACCGAATGGAAATACAAGCCTGCGATTTATATCCATCCAGAGGTCAAGGGAGGCTCTTCAAAACTCTCCGCCGACACGCCCGTGCACCGTAACCTCACAATTGAGGAGAATACCTTCTATATGGGCCATGACGGCGTCGTCCGCGCCGAGGGTGTGGACGGGCTTTCCTTCCGCCGCAACCGTGTGCTGCGGGATGCGCCCGACATCCGGCTGCACATTTCCCCGGAAACGTGTGCTCTGAAATCGGGCGAGCGGGTCTCCCTGCAAACGCAGGCGGATGGACGATGCAATCAGGCGAACGAGGATCTCCTCTTTTCCTTTGAGGCCTGCTCCCATGTGACGCTTATGGAGAATACCTATGATGGCGGCCTCAAGGCGGGCGTCGCCCTTGTGCGCACGCCGCGGGAATCCGTGGATTGCAGGGATGTGCTTTCCTTTGATGCAGACGTCCCGGCCTCCGCACCCGTCGGAACGATCGCTTATCGCAGTACGGATGAGGCAGTCGTATCCGTGGACGACCGGGGGCAGATGACCGCCGTGGGGCCGGGTGGGGCATATGTGTATGCGCAGACGATGTGGAACGGAATTTCGGTTCAATCGAATCTCGTCCCGGTCAGTGTGGACGGCGCGGACCTGCCGCCTGCGAGGGAGCCGGAAAGCGCAGCACATGATGCGCGTGTGGTCATTCCCTCGCTCGTGTTCGATACGGTGGGCAGCGCGGAAAAGAGCATCGTTGTGACGACTGCGCCGGATTGCGAGCTGGGCAGCGTGGAAATCCGGCTTTCGGCAGATGAAACCGCAGGAGCACTTACGCTGTGCACAGGCGACGAACGTGCCTTACTTGCACGGACGCAAGAAAGAACGCTTTCCGTTAACGCGACGCTTTCGCCGGGCCTCAATTCCTTTTATGCGCGCGTGACGGCCCGTGACGGGCAGACTGTGTCCGAACGCGCAGTACATATCATTAGAATTTGAATCAATTTTAGGATATTCGTGAACGTTTGAAAGATCAATCTTTACAACGGAGAAAGGATGGTTATCACCATGGCAGTATTTAAGCCCTTTGCGGCGATAAGGCCCCTTCCGGAATATGCGGATAAGGTGGCGGCGCTCCCCTATGATGTGATGAGCAGCGCGGAGGCAAGGAAAATGGCGCAAGGAAACCCCTATTCCTTCCTGCATGTCGATAAGGCGGAGATCGATCTCGCTCCTTCCATCGACCCCTATGACAGCCGCGTTTATGCAAAGGCGCGGGAAAATCTCGCAAAGCTCGTGACGGACGGCATTTGCAAACAGGACGCAAAGCCCTGCTTCTATATCTACCGCCAGATCATGGAGGGCCGCGCGCAGACGGGCCTAGTTGGCTGCGCATCGATCGACGACTACCGCAACAACGTGATCAAAAAGCATGAGTTCACCCGTGCGGACAAGGAGGCGGACCGGATCCGCCATGTTGACACGTGCGACGCGAATACAGGGCCGATCTTCCTGACCTGCCGCCCACAGGCTAAGCTCCACACAATATTGAAGGATTGGAAGGCGGCGCACGTGCCGGTTTATGACTTTGCGCAGGATGGCGTGCAGCAGACCGTGTGGGTCGTAGACGACGATGAAGTGATCGCGGCGCTGTCGCAGGCGATCGCGGAGATCGAAGCTCTTTACATTGCGGATGGACATCACCGAGCCGCCTCCGCTGTGCGCGTAGGTGAGATGCGCCGGGAAGCGAAGCCAGACTATACGGGGGAAGAGGAGTTCAACTTTTTCCTGTCCGTACTCTTTGCGAGCGACGAGCTGGCGATCATGGATTATAATCGCGTTGTCAAGGATTTGAACGGCTACTCGGAAGAAGAATTCCTGGAAAAGATCGAAGAAAAGTTCGAGGTGGCCGTTTACGAGGGTCAGGGCGTATTTCATCCGGAAAAAAGCCACACCTTTGGCCTGTATCTCGGCGGGAAATGGTATTGCCTGAGGGCGAAAGCGGGCACTTTCCCTGAGGGCGACCCGGTCGCCAGCCTCGACGTATCCATCCTGCAGGAGAACCTGCTCGGCCCCGTGCTCGGCATTGGCGATCCGCGCACAGATCAGCGCATCGATTTTGTCGGCGGCATCCGCGGGCTTGGCGAGCTGGAAAGAAGGGCAAACAGCGATATGCTTCTCGCTTTCTCCCTGTGCCCGACCACTTTGGAGGAATTGATGGCCATTGCCGATGCGGGCAAGGTGATGCCGCCGAAATCCACGTGGTTTGAGCCGAAGCTCTTAAGCGGCCTGTTTATCCATAAATTAAAGGAATAGCCCGGTTTTCCGCGCCGCCCCTGTTGCATTGCGGTGGCTTCTTTTGCTATAATACCATTCTGAATGGAAGTAACAAATAAGGGAGATAGATGTATGCATTGGTCGGAAGAGATCGCACAGAGAATCATCGAGCGTAAGCCCGATAAGGAGGAATACGTCTGCGCCGCCGGGATCAGCCCGTCCGGCTCGATCCATATCGGCAATTTCCGCGATGTGGCAACGAGCTACTTCGTTGTGAAGGCCTTGCGGAAGATGGGCAAAAAGGCGAAACTCCTCTTTTCCTGGGATGAATTTGACCGGCTGCGCAAGGTGCCGGTGAACGTGCAGGCGGTAGCTCCGGAGATGGAGAAATGCATCGGCATGCCGTATGTCGATGTGAAAAATCCGTTCCCGGATTCGCCGTGCAAGACCTATGCGGAATATTTCGAGCAGGAGTTTGAGCGCTCCATCGGCCGCTTCGGCATCGAGATGGATTATCGCCATCAGGCCGAGATGTACCGCTCCGGCAAATATGCGGAGCATGTGCTCCATGCTTTGCGGCACCGCGCGGAAATCTTTGAGATTCTCGACAGCCACCGCACGCAGGAGGCGACGGACGAGGAGCGCAAAAATTTCTACCCCGTGAGCATCTACTGCCCGGCCTGCGGCAAGGATACAACGAAAATCACCTCCCTTTCGGATGACTGCACAGAAGCCGGATACCGCTGCGCCTGCGGCCATGAGGGGACGTTCAACTTCACGAAAGATTTCAACTGCAAGCTCTCCTGGAAGGTCGACTGGGCGATGCGCTGGATGTATGAGGGCGTCGATTTCGAGCCCGGCGGGAAGGATCACGCGAGCCCCAACGGCAGCTACGACACAAGCCGGGAGATTTCCAAGGCAATCTTCGATTACGAAGCGCCGATCTTCCAGGGCTATGAGTTCATCGGCATCAAGGGCACCACGGGCAAAATGTCCGGCTCCTCGGGCCTGAATCTCACTCCGGAGACGCTCCTAAAGCTTTATCAGCCGGAGATCATCCTCTGGCTTTATTCGAAGACGGAGCCGCTCAAGGCATTCGATTTCTGCTTTGACGATGGCATTCTGCGCCAGTACTTCGAATTTGACCGGATGTACAACGAGGTGAAATCCGGCAAGGCGAACGACCTGACAAAGGCGATTTTATACAATGCGGAGATCGAGGGGCGCTCTGTCGAGACCGTGCCGATGAACCTGCTTGTGCAGCTCGGCTCCGTGGTGGATTTCAAGGTGGATATGCTGGAGCTCGTCTTTCGCAAGATCGGCACGCCCTATACCTACAGCCAGTTTGCCGACCGGCTTGACCGGGCGAAGTTCTGGCTCGAGCAGTGCTCACCGGAGAGTGTCAACCGCCTGCGGGCGACGCGCAACTGGGAAGTATATGAAACGCTGAACGAGACCCAGCGCGCAGAGATCGCTCGGCTTTATGATTTTATTAAGGCCGGTGGCTACACGCTCGATGAGCTCAACGCGAAGCTCTATGCGATTCCGAAGGAATTCGCCCCCGAGGGGACGGACGAAAAGGCAATGAAGGGCATTCAGGGCACCTTCTTCAAGAATGTCTATCAGCTCCTGATCGATAAAGAGCGCGGCCCGCGGCTCTATCTCTTCCTCTATGCGATTGACCCCGCGCAGTATAGCAACCTTCTCGATTTCTCCACGCCGAAAACGCAGGCGGAGCAGGAGGCCGAGGAGGCTGCGAAAAGGGCCGATGAACAGCCGGAGGAGGAGCAGGAGACGGTCGTTTACGGCGATCCGGACCCGGTCGATCCGATGAAGGGTGAGATCGAATACGATGATTTTGCGGCTGTCGATATGCGCGTGTGCAAGGTGTTAAAGTGCCAGGAGATCCGCAAATCTCACAGCTGCTATAAGCTCACGCTCTTCGATGGGCTCGACAAGCGCACGATCGTTTCCAGCATCAAGGCGTATTACAAGCCGGAGGAGCTGATCGGGAAGAAGATCATCGTACTTGCGAATTTGAAGCCCGCGCGGATTACGGGCGTGACCAGTGAGGGGATGCTCTTGGCGGCGACGAACAACGCCTGCGGGTGCAGGGTGGTTTTTGTGGACGACGCGGTCCCGGAGGGGACGAAGATTCTGTAAAACCGATTATATATGCGTTCAGGACGTGCCGCAGATTTTGCCTTTCTGCGACATGTCCCCTCTCCGCGCACGGCGCTTCGGCAGCGGGCAGTGGAGAGGCATGTTGAAATCCGTTCGGCGAAAAGGCTTCAAACTCACCGCCTCACGGCGGTTCAAACAGGAAGCCTTTTCGTTTCCCCGCTGCGCGAGGAAATTCCCTCACGAGCCAC
>DCJV01000072.1 GCA_002320555.1 Ruminococcaceae bacterium UBA1691
GCGGCCTGAGCGCGGACCAATTTCTTCTTTCCTTATCAAGGCAATTAAAAAAGGCAAGCATAATGGAGAAATGTTGTGAAATTGTTCACGAAATGATATCCCCTTTTTAACAGGCTGAGGCGGTATGCTGCCCACTGCGGGAGCATACCGCCTGTTTGTTGTCAATCGCACGTTTCACAATACGCGCGTCGTTCCCTGTAACTCACCTTAGCGGCTGCACAAAACGCGGCACATATTGCAGTACGCCGCTGCTCCGCCGGGATTCCATCAGGACGATTTCCCTGACCTGCAGCCGGGCAGGGGGAAGCGATTTTCCAAAGGCTTCTGCATGGAAGCCGGGCTTCAGAACCACTTCGCGCCCCAGCGTCAGGTGCGGTCGGAATGTTCGCTTTTCCAGGGAAAATCCCGCCTTTGTGAGCGCCGCAGCAACCTGCTGCTGAAGAGCGCTCAGCGCATCGTTTTTCGCAACGCCCATCCACCAGATATCGCCGCCGCTTCGCTGGAATCTCCCAAGGCTGGAGAGCTCCATTGTAAACGGCTCGGCCCGTATAGAGCCGAGCGCCTGGTTCGCCGCGTCCAGACGGTTCGTTTCGCCGATGAAGGCGAGCGTCAGATGCAGGTTGTCCCGGCGGCTGAAATTGCCGTGAGACGCATGGCCTTTGAGCCCTGCAATCGCAGTGCAGAGCATATCCTTGCAAGAGGCGTCCAGACGGATCGCCACAAAAAGCCGCATGTTTCTCACCTTATCCTTTCGCCGGAGCGTCGTTTTCCTGCGGAGGGATCGTCTCGCCCGGCTGTTCGGCCGGGGAAGGGGGAGCCTCCTCCGCTTTTTTGATGTCGAACCAGAATTGCACGCCGTCCTCTTTGTTTTCACAGCCATATCCGCAGCCATACAGCTCCTGCAGCGCACGAACGATGGAGAGGCCGAGGCCATAGCGCTGCTCTGAGCCGCGTTTACGGGATTTATCCGCCCGGTGGAAGCTAATCCAGATTTTATCGAGCTCATCCTGCGCGATCGGTTCGCCGGTATTGAAAACGCGGATCCGGTACCGTTTGTCCGCTGCATCCACGCAGTCGATCATGATCCGTTTTTCCCCGGCGGCATGGGAGACCGCATTCATGACATAGTTGTTAAGCACGGTCGTAAGCTTTTCGGTATCGCCATAGCCGCGGGCAGTGAGAGGGATATCTGTTTCCACCGTGATGCCGTTTTCTGCAAAGAGCAGCCGGCGCGCGCTGAGAAATTCGTCGACCAGCGCATGGATGAAAAACGGCTCCTCATGCAGCTGGTAAGCGCCCGCCTCATAGCGGGAGAGCTCCAGCAGCTCCATCACCATCCGGTTCATGCGTTTGGTCTCGTCCATAATGACACCGCAGTATTCCGCTATCTGCCCTGGCTCCTGCGCTACGCCGAGCTGAAGCCCTTCCGCATAGCCCTGGATGATGGCGATCGGCGTTTTGAGCTCGTGAGAGACATTGGAGACGAACTCCTTGCGGATTTGTTCTGTGCGGCGTTCCTTCTCAATATCTGCTTCCAGCTGCTGATTTTTTTGCTGCAGGTCCTTCAGGGTTGCATCCAGGGAATCAGAGAGGACATTGATGCTGCGCGCGAGCTCAGACAACTCGTCTTTGCCCTTGACGGCGCATTTGCGGGAAAAATTCATCTGCGCCATGCCGCGGGTGACCTGATTCATGGCGATCAGAGGACGGGTGAATTTATTCGCGTACCACGCCGCCAGTACAATGGCGCTGAGCATGATGATAACCGTAATCGCGCCAAACAGGTTGTTCGCCAGCAGCGCATTGGATTCGATCACATTTTTCTGCGCGAAAACCTCGACCGTCTGCCCGCTGTCCGTTGGGAGGCCGAAGACGAGATACTGGATATCGTGGCTGCGCCCCTCGCGCACTTCGAAATAGGAGCCGTCGTCGCGGGGTTCTCGTTCGAGGGTGGTCAGATTGTGCTTGAATTGCAGCAAAACGTCGCTGTTCAGGAGGGGAATGCGGGAGCTGTAGTAATAGGGATCGTAGATCGTGGCCCAGACAACGCGTCCCGCAGAATCAATGATTTCAGCGGTGATATTGTATTTGGTGGCGAGGGAGGACAACTGCTCCCGGAAGTCGTCTGCGGTCTGGTCCATCTCGCTGATGCTGCGGGCCGCCTGCTGAAGATTGTCCTTTTCCTGCCAGATATAAACCTGCGACAGCAGACGCGAATTGACAAACAGGATCAGCGCGGCGGATAGAAGGAGGATGGCGACAATCTGAAAAAAGAGCTTCCGCTTGATGCTGCCCGTCACAGGCTTGCCCCTGCTGTTCTGTCTTGCATGTGTGCTTTTTGGCATTGTCATGCGTCATGCCCCTCGATCTTATAGCCCATACCGTACACCGTTTTCAGATGCGCGCCGCCCCAATCGCCCAGCTTCGTGCGCAGCCGCGCCATGTGGGAGTCGACCGTGCGGATATCGCCGACATAATCGATGCCCCAGATGGAGTCAAGCAGCTGCTCGCGCGTGTAAACACGGCCGGGGCTTGCGAGGAGCTTGCGCAGGAGATTGTATTCCTTGAGCGTGAGTTCCAGCGGCCTTCCGTGCAGGGTGACCTCGTGCGCCTCTTCATTGATGGAGAGCTCGTCCATATGCATGGAGTCCCCCTTGCCCGGTGCCTGTGCACGCCGCAGCAGAGCGGCGACGCGCTTCATCAGCACGGAGGGGCTAAACGGCTTCGTCACATAATCGTCCGCACCGGCATCGAAGCCCATCAGCTCGTCGAATTCCTCGCTGCGGGCGGTGAGCATCAGAATGGGGACGTTGGAGGTCTCTCTGACAGCGCGGCAAACCTCCCAGCCGTCGCGCTGCGGCATCATCACGTCGAGCAGCAAAAGCGCCGTGTCCGGGTTCGCACGGAAAACGGAGAGGGCCTGCTCGCCGTCCTCCGCCTCCAGCGGCGCATAGCCCTCGCGGCGCAAAAAATCGCAGACCAGGCGGCGGATATGGGCCTCGTCGTCGGCGATCAGAATTTTTTGCATAGATTGCATCCTCCTGTCTTCCGTGTTTTTCTATGTCTGATTTTAGCACAGCCGGATGGGGCTTACAAGCGGCTTCACAATCCTTTTACATAGATGCAATTTTTATGTCAAAGTGTTGCAATGTTTCAACCCCCCAAACGCCTGGCTCAAGCGAATCAGGCGTTTGGGGGTTCATTTTCAGGCTATTTTTCGTTTTGCCCTGGCCGCGGCAATCATCCAGGCCAGCGAAAGCAGGATCGATAAAATGGGCTGATTGTTCCAAAAAACGTCGTAGGGCAGCGGTACATTGCAGTAAAAAAGAATCCCCAAAAGAACCCATAGAACACTGGCTGCGATTGAGAGGCTCCTCCATAGAAAAAAACGAGCGTCTTTTCTGAATGTTACGATCCATGCAATGAGAAGCAGAATCGTGAGCAGGGGGATCAAAAACCAGTTCATGAAGTAAAAGGAATCATTGAGATTTGCAAGGC
Source organism: Ruminococcaceae bacterium UBA1691 (assembly GCA_002320555.1). Taxonomy (GTDB): domain Bacteria; phylum Bacillota; class Clostridia; order Oscillospirales; family Acutalibacteraceae; genus Fimivicinus. Next base: position 3,499 of record DCJV01000072.1, read on the forward strand.
GTGGGCTATGCGTCGCCACAAAAACGAAACCCGCATAGAGAATGAGCAAAACCGACAGCACCTGATTCACGAAATACGCTTTTTTCATAAAAATCACCAGCCTTTCCTGACGAGATGGAAACGTTTGGCGGCCCGGCAAACCTCCCAGCCGTCGCGCTGCGGCATCATCACGTCGAGCAGCAAAAGCGCCGTGTCCGGGTTCGCACGGAAAACGGAGAGGGCCTGCTCGCC
>DCJV01000044.1 GCA_002320555.1 Ruminococcaceae bacterium UBA1691
CTACTTTAAAGGGAGCATATCAAAGACGTGGGAGCTGCCGCTTTCTTCGATGATCTATTTCAGGTCAGAAAGTGTGGGAGACAAGCGCGGCGCCAGAGACGCCCACCTCCCAAATGCAGTGCAGCGTCACGGGGAGGAGCGCCGCAGCGCCAGGAAGCAGGCTCCTGACCAAATCCACATTTTTTTGCTCAATCAGCCAATAGCTGCCGCCCGTCTGAAGGTGGAGACCATCCGGCTCTCCCAAGACGAGGTGGACTCGGGCAGCCTCTTCGTCAAAGCTGATGGCTCTTGTATTCAACTGTGCGCATACAGCGCCCCAGATAAGCGCTGTGATACACAGGCCGATGATCAAAAACAATGCATACGCGCGTAAGCTCTTTTGCAATCCCGTTTTAGACGGCATTTCAACATCCCTCTTATTCTTTTACAACGTAATTTTCCAGGAGCTGGGCGAGTGCTTTCCCGAGCATCCTGCCGGAATAGGCCGCTTCGTCCAGCGTGTTGGAGTCGCTCCCCATCTCCAGCAAAAGAGAGCAATGCGATTTATGCATATTGTACTGCCGGTTACAGAAATAGAGCGGGCGCATCAATCCCGGATAGCTTTCCTCGCAGACCTTTTGTAGCTGGGTCGCAAACCGCAGGTTGTACCGCCAGTCTGGGAAATTCGTCACGCCGCCGCCCTCGCAGCCGGAAATAATCATGATCTGAGCGGCCTTTTTGCCGTTGATCGTGGCGACTGGCTTGATGCGGGTGGTATCGTTGGTTTGGATCGCATCCCGGTGGATATCGAGCAGCACTTGGAGCTGCGGATATTTTTTCTGATAGGCCTCAATTGCATCCTCGGATCGGTAGTAGGCCCCATTATAGGTGGCGTCATAAATCTTGGTGTCATGAATCACGGCAAACCCGGCAGCCTCCAGCTGCTTGACGATTTCGTCACCCACACGCACCATATTGCGCGTGGCGAGATTGCTGCGGGTTTGATAGCTCTTGGTAAACCAGTCGGTATCCAGCATTTGATAGCTTTCGGTGGTATGCGTATGATAGATCAGTACGCTGGGCTTTGACTTATCCGTGATTTTGAGATCTACCGGCTCTGACAGAACCTTTTTAATATCCATGGATTGGCTGGTCCGGTTTTGAACAGCTACCTTTCCATAGGTCGTTGTCGCGCCGGAATTGTCATACTTGCGGGAGATGATTTTTCCGTCGTGGGAGGCGTTGGCCAGCTGCTTTTTTGCTTCCTCGATGAGCTTTTGAATATCGTCGGGCGTTTTTGTCAGATCATCGTCCACCGGCTGTTTTGTATTGGAGGGCTGCGCCTGTGTGGCCGTACGCGTGGCGTCGGAGGAGGTTGCGGATGCAGACAGCTCGTTTTGCGGCAGCTCTCCCGTTTTGATCTCCTCTATTTGGCCTCGCAATAGGCTTGATCCCCCCTCCGGAAGGGCAAGTCCCGCACTTGCCAATACCACAGGAAGCACTTTTTCCCCGATTTTAGGGGCTGTAACCGCCGAGGCCGCCACAAGGGAGAAGGACAGAATGCAGATTCCAATTCCTTTCGCGGAGCGCATCGCGGCTCCGCCCTTTTTTCGATCAAGATGCGTCGTTTTCAAGATTTGTTCCTCCGTGCTCCGAGAGTATGCCAAAGGCCGCTTTCGCGGGCGCTGCATGCCCTGTATCGGAGGAGGCTTTTCCGCTTCCTCCGTATTTCATTGCTATGCGGGGAACGCATCGTTTATACGTATCTCTAGCTGGTGATGGAAAGGATGTCCTCCGCCGACAGGGAGGGCTGGAGCGCACAATTGACGCCGAGTGCAACCAGGCGGGCGGCGCGCTCCACAAGCAGGTCGATCTCGCGCGGCGTCACCATCATCGCCGTGCCGCGCGGCTCCATAAGCTCCCGCAGCTTTGCCTCATCCTCTTCGGCTTTTCCCTCTCCCAGCAGGTCGATTGCAAGGGTGGCCGCGTCTACAACGGTCGGTACGCCGATTGCAATCACCGGCACACCGACCGTTTCCTGGTTCAATGCTGTGCGCGCATTTCCTACGCCGGAGCCAGGCGTAATTCCCGTATCGCTCATCTGAATGGTGCAGCCCAGCCGGGACAGCCTGCGGGCGGCGAGCGCGTCGATCGTAATCACTGCCACGGGCTTTATGGCCCGGACAACACCGGCGATGATCTCCCCTGTCTCGATTCCCGTCTGCCCCAACACACCTGGGAGCAACCCTGCGACGGGGCGCAGATGCTCCATCCCGATCGATTTGGCGAGCTCGGGTCCGATATGGCGGGTTGCCAGAATCCGTTCTCCGGAGAGCGGGCCCAGAGCGTCCGGCGTGATATGGTCGTTTCCAATGCCTGCCACCAGTACGAGGCCTTCCTCCGGCAATAGGGCGCGCAGCTCATCTGCAACCGCAGTGAGCCTTCCGTCAAGCAGCTCCGCATCGGCAGAGAAAGGAGGAACCTCTACCGTTACATATTTGCCCACCGGCTTTCCGATCGCCTGTACCCCCTGCTCCGTCTGTACTTCAATTGCCGTTACGTGCGCATTGCCTGTTTGGCTGGTGCGGGATTTTACGCCCGGGATTTCTTCATCGGTGAAAAGCTCACGGCGTTCGAGCGCCAGGTCTGTTCGAAAATCCATTTTGCATCAGGGCATGCGCCCTCTTCCCCCTTTTCAACAGTCAAATGGGATCTTTTCCGATTTAGTATGTGCTTTTCATCATTCAATTATCACCAGAGCATCAAATGGGCACGTTTTTGTAAAAAATATCTTGCATTTTATTTTGGTTCATGCTATCATAATTACCTGCATGACAAGCTAAAGGAGGTGTGACGATGCCTAACATCAAGTCAGCAAAAAAGCGCGTTCTCGTCAATCGGACCAAGGCGCAGCGCAATAAGTCCCGCAATTCCGCTCTGAAAACCGCGATTAAGAAGGCCAATGCGGCGATTGAAACCAACGCGGCAGATAAGGAGCAGGTAGTACAGGTCGCCGTAAAGAAGATCGATCAGGCGGCAGCGAAAGGCCTGATTCATAAAAACAATGCTGCGCGCAAAAAGTCCGCTCTTGCTTGTAAGCTCAATGCCTCCAAATAAGTATTTGCGAACGTTGCAAACCCGCCAGCCATCCGAGGCAGGGCGGGTTTTCGATTTGGTTTGAATTTGGCGGAAGATCTGTGGCAAATGTTCAAATTAATTTCATTGACTTTTGATACAGAGGCGGTTATAATTTAAGTCATACGGAATGCCTAAATTTTTACACGGAGGTGCTCTAAAAATGAAAGTTTTGAAGAAAATTTTGAAGGTATTTGCGATTATCGCAGCAATTTCCGGCGCGGCGGCAGCGATTTACTTTGCGATTCAGAAGTTGACGGCTGGTAAGAATGCGGCTGCGGAAGACGATTTTGAAAATTATGTCTCCTGCTCCTGCTGCGATGATGACTTCATCTCCGAGACGGTTGCATAAGCTCATTTTTTAACGAATGTAAATGGACGAGGCTGTTTTTCTGTCATCAGGCGGAAAAACAGCCTTTTGTATTACAAAAGTAACAGAGCAGAGGCCGTCGCTCCCAGATCAATCAAATGGATCATACGAAGAAGCTTGCGGCTATTTTTCAGAACAGATTGTGAAAAGGTTGACAACTTTTAAAGACATGCTATAATAACGATAAAATGTATCAATTGAGACATTTTTGAGGAGGGCACTGATGAAAAGGGATCAGGTGGAAGCGGCCTCTGCTCTGCTGGCGCGCAGTCCGATCTTCTGGGGAGCCGACCCCGGCAGCTTGAAGCAATACCTGCTGCGATCCGGTGCATCCTTTCAGCCTTTTGAGCGGGGAGAATCGATCTGCCTGCCTGGAACGCATAACGACAGCCTCGGCATGCTCGTGGCAGGCAGTGCGCAAGTCAGCAAGGGCGGTGCAAGCCATCATGTCCTGATGAGCACCCTGCAGGAGGGCGATTTGTTTGGCGCGGTCACCTTATATGGAACGCATGATTATTTCGTTACGCGTATTACCGCGCGTGCTTGCTGTACTGTGCTTTTTTTGACCAAGGCTTTGGTCGATGAGATGATTTTGCAGAATCCCCGGTTTGCCCGGCAATATATTGCCTATCTCTCGGATCGCATTTATTTTCTAAACAGTAAAATCGACGCCTTCACCGGCGGTTCAGCAGAAAGCCGTCTTGCCGCCTACCTGATCGCCAATCTCGTGCAGGATAGGGACAAAACCTATGTCCGCATGCACACCAGCATGAATCAGCTGACACAATCGCTCGATATCGCCCGTGCCTCTCTGTACCGCGCCTTTGAGCAGATGGAGAAAGCGGGGGCTATCCGGCGCGAGGGCAGGATGGTTTCCATCCTGAATTTACAAAAGCTACGTGAGTGCTGTGAAGGCTGAACGATGCGTTAACCCCGTTTTCCGCCCCAAAAAGCGGAAAGCGATGGCAATAAGTTTTATTCATATGAAAGAGGGATCTCAAATGAAAAAGAGCACCAAGCTTCTCTCCCTGCTGCTGGCACTTTCCATGCTGTTTGCACTGGCTGCCTGCGGTACCACTGGCACAGAGGATCCATCATCAACGGGCGCCGCTTCCGGAGCGCAGAGTACCGCACCTGCCGCGCAGGATGTCACGCTCAATGTGGCAACGCTCAAGGGGCCGACGGGGATCGGTATGGTAAAATTGATGAAGGACGCCAAAGACGGCTCCACGGCTAACAAATACAACTTTACCCTCGCTGGTGCGCCGGATGAAATTACGGCAAAATTTATAAAAGGCGAGTTTGATATCGCTGCGGTTCCGGTCAACTTGGCGGCAACGCTTTACAACAAGATGAAGGGCAATGTGCAGGTGATGGCGGTCAACACGCTGGGCGTCCTCTATATCCTCGAAAACGGCAATTCGATCCACTCGATCTCCGATCTCAAGGGAAAAACGATTTATGCAACCGGCAAGGGCGCAACGCCGGAATATATCCTAAACTACCTGCTGGAACAGAACGGTATCGACCCGGAGAAAGACGTTACGATCGAATACAAATCCGAGCACGCGGAGCTCGCCACGCTGATGGCTTCCGGCAAAGCGGAGATCTGCATGCTTCCGGAGCCGAATGTTACGAGCGTCCTGCGTGAAAATAAGGACGTCCACCGCGCGCTGAATCTGACGACGGAATGGGATAAAGCTACGGAAAAAGCCGGCAAGAAGAGCACGCTTGCGCAGGGCTGCATCATCGTCAATAAAGAATTTGCGCAAAAAAATAAGAGTGCTGTGGACAAATTCCTCACAGAATACAAGGCTTCCGTTGACTATGTCACCGCCAGCGCAGTGGATGCTTCCCAGCTGGTGGAGGAGTTCGGCATCATGCCCAAGGCTCTGATCGCGGAGCTCGCCATCCCGAACTGCAACATCATCTTCCTGGAAGGGGATACAATGAAATCGACCATGCAGGCGAATCTGAACGTCCTGTTCCAGGCGAACGCGAAATCCATCGGAGGAGCAATGCCCGGTGACGACTTCTACTACAGCCACTGACAAAAAAAAGCTTGTCTCTCTTCTGAAAAAAATTGCGGCGATCCTTTTCTGGATCGCCGCATGGCAAATTGTATCGCTGTGCGTAGGGCAGGAGTTGCTGGTTCCATCCCCCGCGCAGGTTTTAGTCCGCCTCTCGCAGCTTCTGCAGGAGACGGGCTTCTGGCATATTGCCGCCGGCTCGCTGCTGCGGATTATGGCGGGGTATCTTGCGGCTGTTGTGTCGGCGGTTCTGCTGGCGGCTCTGACCAGCTCGTTTTCGTTTCTGCATGCGCTGGTCAGCCCCCTGCTCGGAATCATCAAGGCGACGCCTGTGGCCTCCTTCATCATTCTGGCGCTGGTCTGGCTGCGCGGCAGCCAGATTCCTCCTTTTGCCGCTTTTCTCATGGTGCTCCCCATCGTTTGGGCCAATGTCAGCGAGGGCATCTGCCATACAGATGCGCAGCTGCTCGAGATGGCTCGAATGTTTCGGTTTGGCCGATGGAAAACCGTCTGGCGGATTTATGTGCCCAGCATTCTGCCCTATTTTATGGCTGGCTGTACGACCAGCCTCGGCCTTGCCTGGAAGGCGGGCGTGGCAGCGGAGGTGCTCGCCATGCCGCGCGATTCGATCGGGTTGCAGCTCTATAACGCCAAGGTCTATCTGGAAATACCGGATCTGTTTGCCTGGACGCTGGTCATCATCGTCCTGAGCATGCTGCTGGAGAAGCTTTTGGTGAGCATCATGCACCGCCTCAGTAGCCGCTTTGTCCGCCGTATACCGGAGAAAAGGGGGGAACTATCGTGAGGATCGAGGCATGCCACGTGAAGAAGTCCTATGGCAGACAGCTTGTCGTGTCAGATTTTTCCCTGTCTCTCCCTTCGCAGGGCGTCATCGCCCTGTGCGGCCCTTCCGGCTGCGGGAAGACGACTCTTATGCGGCTGATTGCCGGATTGGAAAAAGCAGATGGCGGCACGGTTTCGGGCATCGACGGCGCACAAATCTCTATAATTTTTCAGGAGGACCGGCTGCTGCCCTGGTGCACTGCAGAACAAAATATCGCCGTTGCCGCGCCAAAGGCAGATGCGGCATACTGGCTGGAGCAGGTGGGCCTAGGGGATGCCCGGCAAAAGCTGCCGGGAGAGCTCAGCGGCGGAATGCGCAGGCGGGTGGCGATTGCACGGGCACTGGCCTATGGGGGGGATCTTTTTTTACTGGACGAACCTTTCAAGGCCCTCGACGATGCCACCCGCATGAAAATCATCGGATGTACGATGCGGGCGATGCAGGGGAAGCCGGCTGTGCTGGTCACACATGAGCTAACGGAGGCGGCAACAATGGCGGATACGGTCCTGCTGCTGGATGGCCCCCCCTTGCGGGTGGTGCACACCGTCGCCTTCCCCGTCCCGTTTTCCGGCCGGGATTCGGAACAAATTCGGGAATACCGGCTGCAGTTAGAAGAGGAACGTCTGCGCTGATCTGATCGCTAGGGTTTCAGGGAGAAAAGACTGCTGCGGAATGCATGTTTTTGCATTTTGCAGCAGTCTTTTTCATGGGGCAACGCCCAGTGGAGGGGAAAAAGCCTTCAGAAATACAGTCCGATCAAGGCGTTATTCTTATTTATCCTGAGGCAAGCGTCTGGACTTCCATTTTATTTTTCCTTTTCTACCGTTTGACATGCTAAAATTACCCGTCACCGCATATTTTGTTAATCATAATATTCCCATTGATGTGAATATCATCGCATTTAATATACGATAATGATTATTAAAAGTAACGCTTTATCGTAATACAATAAACGAAACGTTACAAAGTGGTGATTGTATGGCGCATGTTTTGGAAACCATTACAAAATATCGGCTTGCACATGGATGGACGGAATATGAGCTGTCCGTCAAGGCAGGATTGCCGCAGTCCACGATCTCCTCATGGTATCGCAAAGATATGACGCCCTCTATTTCTTCTCTGGAGAAAATTTGTGCAGCGTTCGACTTAACACTTGCGCAATTCTTTGCAGAGGGTGAGACATTTTCCGTGCTGACACCGGATCAGACGCAGCTTCTGGAAAAGTGGAGCGTCCTGTCGCCGGAGGAAAAACACCTTTTGCTGCAGCTGATCGGCCACATGAAATAATCCGCCGTATGAGGAAACGATCAAAAGTGCGCTGCAAAATGCAAGCAGACATTTTGCAGCGCGTTCTTTCGGTTTTCAGAGGAAGAAAGGTTTTATTCCGCTTTCCGGTTCCTTCATAAATGTGTGATCAGCGTTGCAACCGCAGCGCCGATGCTCGCCGCGGCAGTCAGCTTGGCGGCGGAAAGCAGAGGCCTGCGCTTCGCTTTTGTGGGAGGCGGGGCGCCTGTGGCCTGCGCGATCTGCTCCACGCGTTCCCGTACCTTCCCCTCGCTGACCGTCGCATATTCCGGTTTTACAATAAACAAAATCCGCTCAAAGTATTCGCTACCCGTATCGCTCACTTCCACAACCTGGCGGTTGACCCCCTTGATCATGGCGCATCCTCCCTTTTCACTGTTCAGTTCCTGTCCTATTTTGGTCGATCCCAAGAAGCTTTATACGGCAGAGGGTGGAAAAAGAACTGGTAAAAGCTGCTTTATACGACTTGTATAGTTGAAAATTAGTGCAAAAGTGTGGAAAACTCGGTGGAAAGTGTGGATAACCGGACCGTTTTTTAAAGAACAAGGCGGGTTGGATTGGAAAATCCAAAATGTGGAGAAAGATTGTTAGCTAATTATCATATACAAGGGGTTTTATCCGCTTTACGATACGTTTTTTTCGGCAACAAAAGACAACGCCGGATTTTCATCCGGCGCCGCTTTTGATATGGAGGGGAACGGGAAGAAAAAGGCTCTCCCCGGATGTGGGCTTTTTAAACGGCCAGCATGGCGGCCGGCGTGACGTCATTAAAAAGCAGAGCAATGACGACCGCTGAAAGGAAAAGGAATGCGACGATAGACAGGGAGATAATCATCGTTTTTTTGCTTTGGATATAAGCTTTCATGTGGCTCCGCTCCTTTATCGTTTGATCTTGTCTTTATTATAAGGTGGAACCGCTGGGAAATAAACACGATTTTGATTACAGTTCGGTACACTTTTGTAACGCTTTGAGGCTAATGATTACAAATTGTAATTTTTTCTGAAAACGGTTACAGAGAAATAACAAATCCATTCCAGCCACCCCGCCCTTCTGTTGATTGTATTTTGATGGTCCTTATGATATCATCGCCCTCAGAACCGTTGTTGCCCCTGTTCACCGATGCTATAAAAAGAAGCCAAGGGGGGATTTTGCGTGATGCGTCTGGTGCTTCTCCCAGCGGAGGAATCCTGGCGAAATCAAATCCTTGCCTATCGCACGGAGTTCCAGCAAAGGGGAGAGGTTCTGCACGGCTGTGCGGGGCTGGGTCAGGCCCCATCCTTTGCTGCCTGGCTGCAGGCCGTGCGGAATAACAGCAGGGAGGAAACTGTTGGGGACGGCCTTGTCCCCGCCTCCAACTTCCTGGCCGTCCGGCAGGCGGACAACCGCCTGATCGGCTTCATCGACATCCGCCGCCGGCTCAATGAATCCCTCTTCCAGTTCGGCGGGCATATCGGCTTCAGTGTGCGTCCCTGCGAGCGCAGGCAGGGCTATGCAAAGGAGATGCTCTCGCTCGCCCTGTCAAAATGCCGGGCATACGGCTTACGCCGCGTTTTGATCACCTGCAGGAAGGAGAATATCGCTTCCGCCCGCACCATTCAAAGCTGCGGCGGGATTTTGGAGAACGAGGTTTTCAAGGAAGGTGAGCTTTACCAGCGCTACTGGATTACGCTGTAAACCCGCCCAATTTCATCTTAATCAAGGAGCAGCCCCATGCCGCTCTCCCTGCGGCACGGGGCTGCCGTTTTCCGTTTTGCCGCGCTCGCGCGCAGCGGTCAATACTGCGTGGGGAGACCCTTCTCGCGCTTAACCGGAATCGGCCCATATTTGCGCTCGAACTGCACAAGGTCCCTTTCGATCATCCGGCGAATTTCATGCGATTTCGGGCATCCATAAAATTCCGACACATAACACAGCCGCTCGAAAAGTCTCTTATCAATGCACACAGTAAAACGGACACAATCTTGCTTCATTGGAAAACCACCATCCTTTTTGCTTGTCAAAATATATAATATCATATCATATATTGAAGGATAGAGAACCTTAAAATGATGATAACGATAAAATATCTCCCTTTTGACCATGTTATTGTAAATTTTTTGCATAAATTAATGAATCAGGAGAGATTCTTTGGTAAGATGGATACAAATGCATAAAGAAGATAAAAAAGTAGAAACCCTGTGGAGCATTCTAAAGTTCCACAGGGTTTCCTAATTCATTCCGATCCACGTATCCTCAGCGGATGCGACATGAATGTCGGGAAATGCTTATCCGGCAGTTGATTAAGCTTTTATGTTATAACAACAAGTAGTCTTAGATAACGGTCAAGTAAAGTTTCCATACTTATCGCAGGTTAATGTGACTGTTGGGGTTTCCGTCCTTACCGGAATACCAAGCATATATCTTTTGAACGTTGCCGTAGCAATCGCCTGATTTCCACTAGGCCATGCTGATTGTGAGATAAGTCTCCAAGCACTATCATTTATTTTTGTGCTTGGAGTAGCCTTTGTACATTTGGTACTGACACCATAATTGACTTCAAATGTACCGGTTACAGTAAAAGTGAATATTACTGCGCCATCTCCATCATATAGATGGTAATCTTTTGCAACAACTTTGGTTGTAATACTACTCCGGGTAGTAATATTGTCAATTTCTCTAATCTCAGTTACTGCATAACTACCATCATCGAAATACTCTATGGTACGGTCTGATGTTACTCCCATTGCGCTTGAATTCATGATAAAGCCCATTAATAGAATTAAACACATTGAGAGTGTCATAAGCCTCTTTTTCATAATTTTCCCCTCCACTCTATTGTTGTGAATATTCGGTTATCATTCTAATGTCTGTATCTGACCAACTTTTGGAATCTTTATGATTTTCAAGCAATGCACTCGCATACACAATACCGACAATTGCAACAATAATGATCGCCGCAATCAAAATGATCTTACGAAATGTCATCCGTTTCCTAATCTTTTCCGGAGTTTCTGATGTGGCTGTTTCCAAAAGGTCATTTGCCACAGTTTTCGGATCGCCGATCTCCCGCAGAATATCCTCAATCGTCGCGTCCGGATTTTCATCAATAAAAACGAGGATACCATTACGAACCTTATCAATATAAAATTCTTTTTCTGCCTTTGGACATGTTAATGAACGGTTGACATCCTTCAGATATTTGTTAATTTGATCCATAAATTCTGGAGAAATTTCTACTTTTACGGCTTCTTCCTGCATTCGACTCAACTTCTTTGCCCCCTTTCCTTGGAATCAGCGTTTTGCTATTTTCATGCTTTTCTGATCCATTAATCTCAGGGTTGTGATCCACTACTTTTTCATCCGGACTACTGCTTATTTTCCTCTCCCTCCATCCTATCAGCAAAGTATGACCGTATAGAACGAATTTCCATAAATTACAATGTAATAATAGCATACTCTTTGTCGAAAGTAAATAGCTACAGTAAATATAGGCAAAAAAATTTGTCTATGCAACTTCTGTTTGCAACATAATTCCCAATTTTGTGAAAGAAAAAGTGATTTTTTGGCGGATCAATTTTCCACTGCGAAGAAGTAGAATGTTTATTTTTACAAATTTTACCATATAAAAGATAGGGTGATTGTCTGACAAATCTCACAAATTTTACGAAATTGTTTTTTCAGGGGAAGTCCGTCTGATTACTTTCGTTGTGCTGCAGGTTTCGCTGACGCGAGTTCGTTCTCTTTGCTCGATGCAAAGAGACGAAGCAAGAGAAACACGCGTG
>DCJV01000063.1:0-17603 GCA_002320555.1 Ruminococcaceae bacterium UBA1691
CCAGATTCGGGCTTACCTGCCGAACGGCTTTCAGCGCGTCCATCATTCTCCTATGACTGTCAGCTGTGGATTCCCGTATGAGAACCACATATTCCTCATGACGGAACGCCGCGCTGCTGGAATACCGGACCGTATTGGCCAACGGCGGAATGATAAAATCGCGCATATTTTCAACAGGTAGCAGGAACGCATCCTTTTCATAGCTCTGCGCACCAAACGGCTTCATCATCCCGTAATAATAGGAATTCCCGTATTCCTGCCGCAAATTTGCCTGCGCGGCTTCTGGGCTTACAAAGCGACGCACCATGATATCGATACTAAAGTAGGCGGACGGCCCAAAAGAAAATTCTCCTCTGCCCGTAAAGGAATTGCTATAGTAAGACGCTTCCGACGCAAGGGGCAGCCGCTCAAGCTGCTCCCTGTCAACATGAAGCGATTCATGGAACGCCTGAAGATCCGAAAGGCGGAAGGAATGTCCGCAAAAAGCGAACATTGGGGCACATACGATATACAGGAGCACATAAAGCCCGGTCAGTGCGGCGAAGATCCTTTTGAATCGGGTCCGATGGGAAAAAATCAGCAACAGGATGCTCGCAACGGGCAGTGTAAAAAGTAAAAGATAGAAAAACCATTGCGCAAAACGAATCACCAGATGCATCACTATTTCCCCTTAACAAAACTTGGATTGATTGTAGTCTTTGATGAGCAAAATAAATACAACCATCCCCACAGCGGTTACAGCTTCGGTATCATTATAACGGGTAGAACTGGTCTTGGTTACTCCTGATTCCCAAACCAGCTTATATGCGTCCTCCCCTGTCCATTTATAAAGTGGATCATCCGCTGAATTCCAGGTCTTTTTGCTGGGATCCATCGTTAGTCCGGGCCGAATGGCATGGTCAGCAATCCTATCATGAATGCCGATATTGCCGTGCGCAATGGTATCCTGCAGTGCATGGAAAGCGTATCCAACCGCATGCATTGCCCAAAGCTCATGGTTTTTTTGCTGTGTGCTCCCATTCGCATAGCCTTGCGCAGTCACCCAGTCACCGAAAGCCTTTTCAAGCTGTTCCACTGCGTATTCGGCCCTGCTGTCCTCTGATGGTCTGCTCTTATGGCGGTTAAAATGGATGTATTGATAGGGCAGCACCCAAGCGGGAAAAAGCGTATCGGCATCTTTCGCACCTTCGCCAATTTGCGTGCGATAGGGGGATTTATGGCCTCACTCAGCCATTCATTCTTCCCTATTTCTCTTCTGCTGTTTCTTCCCGTTTCATCTGTTTTCACATCCTAAATCTAGAGCCGGGCAAGGCCTGCCCGAAAGCTCTTTCCTTTTCTTTTCCAGAAAATACAGTATAACGAGCTTAAAAGTGGATGTCAAACAAAGAAAAATCCAACTGCTACCAGTGAGAAAGCAGTTGGATCGTAATTCCTAAACCCAAAATAAGCGTTTGGTAAACGGGCCTTGGTGTTCAGCTTCAGAGTAATCAAGCGTAAGAAGGTAAACCTCTTTTTTATGATGAACCGTATAGCGAACCAAATCGTTCTCTATGCACTGCCGCAGGGTCATGCCGGAGAGATCAATGGAGTTAAAAAACGGATTTTGCAGAAGGAACCTCATAAAAGGACTTGGCTCATATAGGGCCAATTTATTGGGGACGTCCGACGCATGATCTTCCGTAACGACAAACATCGCTTTCTCCTGCCAATCCGAGGCAAAACCAGTTTTCCAATACAGGTTTATTAATTCTGGTGGGAGACGCGATTCACGCTTCAACTTTTTCAGTATCCTACAACCCAATTCGGAGATTCCTTCCATCTGAACCTGCCACAGAGGTTCTTCCGTCAAGGAGGAGCGTACCGGATAGGCCAAAACTTTACGAAACAGCAAAGGCAAACTATCCTTCTGCCGCTCAAATGCTTCAGAAGACTCATATATCATCGTGTAAAAGCTCTTGTTCTCCTCCAGATTGATCTAGTAAAAAGCCTGCGTCGCCAATCCCCATAAAAGAAACGGCATGGATTGCAGCTGCATTTCAATCATCTCATCCGTAAGGAGCGACGTTTGAAACCATCGGTAAAACTGCGGATGTTCATACTCTTTTATCGGAAGTGATATTTTCTTCAGATAAGGAAGAAGATCGCCCTCTATTTTTTCTAATCTCATCGTTTTCCGTTATGAAAAATTGACATTTTTCCAGCTTGATGCCCGCTTGACCGAATAAGAATCTCTCACCCCATATATATAGAAACCACTCCATTTGTTGTAACATTATTATACTTATTATCCATATGTTTGTCAATTTTTTCAATTATTTTACCTTTAAAAGCTATTACGAATCATATTAATTTTATTATATTCCATTAATTGCGAATAAGCCGAATCACTCCCCTCCCCGTTAAGCTCCGTCATATGCTTCCAGTACCGCTTCTGCATATGCGTCATCCGGCACTTCGGATTATAGCGCCCCTCAATCGCGATCGTATCGTAAAACAGCTTCCACAGCGCGCGGAATTTACGCTCCTCCTCCCCTACCGTCGGCTGCTCGAAATCATCCACCGGAAGGATCGCATGTTTGCCTGGCGCAGAGATGAGCGCCGCACCGTGCGATTCGTCGTATATGAAAAAGGTCTCGTTCGGGTAACGATCGCAGAAATGGGGCGCAATCAGCGGCAAAACGAAATTCTTCGGCTCGATCACAGCAGTCATCGCGCCGCTGTCCTGGATGGAGAAACGCACAAACTGCTGATACTGGTGCGCTTCGTTGGTTAGATTCTGAACGGCGCGAGTCAGTTTGTTCACCGTGTCGTCCGCCAGCATGGAGAGCGCGTGCCGCCCGAAGCGCATCACGAGGCGGATGAAATCCAAGGTCAGCAGTTCCTTTTCTTCATAGCAAGTGTAATATCCCAGCTCCACCAGATGAAAGGCCTCGTCCGATCCCTTTTTTCGAATCCCGGCCTCCACGCGCCGCGCCTTCGAAAGCTCGGTCGGGATCATACGCGCGGGATAGAGCGAAAGCTGCTGCGTGCCTTCCGGCTGGATGGAGGCGGGGCGCTCCCTGCGTGCAAAGCTCTCGAAGACACAGCATAAAAGGCCCTCAAAGGAGCCGTCGTACTGATACGCTACATTTGCCCGGTCAGGCATTTCACAACATCCTCCCTCGTGATCTCGTGCTGAAACAGGCTCAGCTGCTCCGGCTCGTCCGCAAGCTGCGGCAGCATCTGCCGGCACCGCTCGGAAATCATCGACTGCAGCACCCGGTCAGGCGTGACTTTAAGCCCCTCTATCATCCTTCCATTGCAGGTGATGAAATATTGCGCGCGCTTGAGGACGACGCCGATCTTTTTCAGCCCTGCGAAATCGAGCTTGCCCACACGGCGGGCCGTGACGATTTTTTTTGCGCTCCGCACACCGATGCCAGGGACGCGTAGCAGCATCTCCTGTGGCGCGCGGTTTACCTCCACGGGGAAGAGTTCCATATGATGGAGCGCCCAGTTGCATTTGGGATCGATATAGGGGTTAAAATTGGGATGCTTTTCGTCGAGTAGCTCCCCGGCCGAAAAACCGTAAAACCGCAGCAGCCAGTCCGCCTGATAGAGCCGGTGCTCACGTAGGAGCGGCGGCTTGGTATCGACGGAGGGCAAAAGTGGATTGCTGGTCACGGGCATATAGGCGGAATAGAACACACGCTTGAGGCCGTATTTTTGATAAAGCGCAGCGGAGAGATTGAGGATCGTGTAATCCGTTTCCGGCGTAGCACCGACGATCATCTGCGTGCTCTGCCCGGCGGGCGCAAATTTCGGCGCGTGGCGGTAGCGCACAAGGTCTGTCGTATTCTCCTCGATCCGTGAGCGGATGAGGCCCATCGGTCTCAGGATATCCGTTTTGGATTTATTGGGCGCGAGCAGCTTTAAGCTTTGCTGCGAGGGCAGCTCAATATTGACGCTCATGCGGTCCGCCAGCTGGCCGAGGCGGGATAAAAGCGCGTTATCCGCGCCAGGGATCGCTTTGGCGTGGATGTAGCCGCCAAAGCCGTATTCCTCACGCAGGATGCGCAGCGTTTCAATCATGCGCTCACAGGTATAATCCGGATTTTTGACCACGCCTGAGCTTAAGAACAGCCCTTCGATATAGTTGCGCTTATAGAAATGGATGGTCAGCTCCGCGAGCTCCTTTGGCGTAAAGGTCGCGCGCGGCACATCGTTGGAGATGCGGTTAACGCAATACTGGCAGTCATAGACGCAGGCGTTGCTCATGAGCACCTTGAGCAGCGAGATACACCGGCCGTCCGCGGCAAAGCTGTGGCAGAGGCCACAGGAGGCGGCGTTACCGATCCGATAGCCCTCAGAGGACGAACGGTCGACCCCGCTGCTCGTACACGCGGCATCGTATTTCGCGGAATCGGCAAGAATGCGTAGCTTATCAAAAAGGTCCATCGTCGTTCCTCCCCCAGAAACGTATTGGAACATTTGTTCTAAACCAGTATACGATCAAATGTTCTGGTTGTCAATAGAAACCGATCGGCAAATTCCGGAAAGCCGTTATAACTGCCCGAGCTGACCAAGCTATTGATTGATTTGGAATAAGACAAAAAGGGCCCTCCCGTCACAACCTTAACACCGTGACGGGAAGGCCCTTTGCCCTTGTCAATCAAAAATACGGGAGCTCAAACCCAACGAACCGTGTGGCAGACCTGAAAGACAAATTCTCCATGCCCGCACCATTGTTCCTGCTTTTTTCCGAATACCGGGAATCCATAGTGCAAATCCGGTCTGGCAGCAAATACGCTTCCGGACCGGACCTTTTTCCTGTTTGATTGGGATACTCTACCCATTGATTTCAATAAATTTAAAATTCTTATTTTCCGCTGCAAAGGATTGCGCAAAGGAGCCCTTTTCTCCATAAATCGTCATCGGATGATCGTCCGAAATCGGAAATACGTCGGAACCAATACTTTTCACGCTCTTCGGAATCGTAACCTGGGAGAGCGATTCGCACTTCCAGAAGGCGGAATCTTCAATGGTTTTCAATGTGGAGGGGAAATTTACCTCAGGCAGCTGCATGCACACGCCAAATGCAGAATCCCCGATTTCCTCTACTCCCTCTTCCATCGTGAGCTTTTTCAGCTTATTGCACGCCCAAAATGCATAAATGTCAATCCGCTTGACACTGCCGGGAATCGTGATTTCAGGCAGTTCCGTGCAGTCGCCGAAGGCGCGCTCCTGAATGCTCGTAACACCTTCCGGAATTGTCACGTCGGTCAGGTACCGGCAGCCCTCAAAGGTCCGCTCGGCAAGCGTTGTAAGCTTTTGCGGCATCACGACTTTGGTCAACTTTTTGCAGTTCTCAAAAGCGCCCTTGCCGATACTGGTAACGTGCTTTGGAATCACAACCGATGTGACCGTATCGCAATCCTGAAACGCACCGGGGCCGATCTCTTTGACCTCATCCGGAATCACGACTTCGCCGCCGGGGCCGACATAATTGGTCAGGACGCCTTTGTCATCGATGACAAAGGCCTCCGCCCCATATTTGACTTCGTTTTTAGATGTATTTATAAAATATCCGGCAACCGAACCGCCCGCGATCAAAACGACCAGCACCGTGGCTACGATCACCAGCGTTTTATGTTTTTGAAAAAAGCCGCGGGAATCCTTCTTCTTTCCCTTTGCCAGGTCCGCACCGCAATAGGTGCAGGCTACGGCTCCATCTTCATTGGTTTTTCCACATTTCGGACAAATCATTTTTAAGCTCCTTCCATAATTGGAATGCAGGCATTCCTTCAAAATTTGATGTGTGCAGGCCTTTCCCGGCATTTTCTAGGCCTTACAGACAGCGCACAAATGCACCCGCCTGTCTCAAAAATCAGGCCTCCGCCTCGATCCTTTTCATTGAAAAGAAAGATATGATATCTACATGCGGGCTATGCGCCCTGTGGCGGCCAGCCTATCATCTTTTTGGATTAATTATACAAAATGTTTTTGGCCACGTCAAGCATTTTCAGGTTATAGTAATCGAATCTTACTAAGAAAAACGAAGAAGCACAGCGCCGTATCTAAGCGGCACTGTGCTCGGGGCAATAGGTGATTAAATCGAGGTCAAGGATAATTCTTCGTTGGCGCTCACAGAGATCGAAGAAACGGGGTCGTCGCAGCGTTCCACCATCAGGGAAGCAATCTGATCCTCCACCCTGCGTCGGATGAGGTTGCGCAGATCGCGCGCGCCCCGCTCCCCGCCGAATGCCTTTTTGGCGAGAATGGCCGGGACGCCGTCCTCCCAGGTAAAGTGGATGCCTTTTTCTTTGAGCGGATCCACCAACTCACTCAGCATCAACACCGCGATCCTCTCATAATCCGCCTCACTCAGCGCACGAAAGACGACCACCTCATCGACACGCCCGATGAATTCCGGGCGGAGAAAATCGCTGAGTGCCTTCATGACCTTCTCCCGGGTGGCAGTCTGGATATCCTTTGCGAAGCCCATCGCGCCTTCCTTGCGCTCGCTGCCTGCATTGGAGGTCATGATGATCACGGTATTTTCAAAATTGACCGTGCGGCCCTGTGCGTCCGTAATGCGTCCCTCATCAAGAATCTGAAGCAGAATATTGAGGACGTCCGGATGTGCCTTTTCGATCTCGTCGAACAGAATGACAGAATACGGCTTGCGGCGCACCTTTTCGGTGAGCTGGCCCGCCTCATCATAGCCGACATAGCCGGGCGGCGAACCGATGATGCGGGAAACGCTGTGCTTTTCCATAAATTCGGACATATCGAGGCGGATGAGTGTTTCCGGCGTATTGAACAGCTCGTTGGCCAGCTGCTTGACCAGCTCTGTCTTCCCCACGCCCGTGGGGCCCACAAAGATAAAGGAAGCCGGACGGCGGCGGGGACTGATCTGCACACGGCTGCGGCGGATAGCTGTCGATACGAGGGATACCGCCTCGTCCTGGCCGATCACCTTGGATTTCAGCGTTTTCTCCAGGCTCGCCAGGCGGCGCAGGTCGCTCTCGATGACTTTGCTCGCGGGAATGCCAGTCCAGAGCTGAATGACGTTGGCCAAGTCGTCCTCTGTGACACCGTTGTTATCTGCAGCGGGCTTTAATTTGTTCGTCTCGCTCTCGCAGGCGACGATCTCCGCACGGACACGGGAGATTTCCTCCAGATCCATCTCCTCGGTATCGTTCATCAAATCCTCTTCCGTCTCCTTGAGCTCCTGGAGCTCAAGGCTCTTCTTCTGATAATCGCTGATCGCCTTATTGCGCAAATTCGCACAGGTACAGGCCTCGTCGAGCAAGTCGATGGCCTTATCCGGCAGGAAGCGGTCGTTGATATACCGCTCGGAGAGCACGACTGCACGGCGCACCAGCTGGTCGCTGATTTTCACATGATGGTAATTCTCATAATAGCTTTTGATACCCAGGAGCATCTGATAGGTGTCATCAATCGACGGCTCCTCCACCTTCACAGGCTGGAAGCGCCGTTCGAGGGCGGCATCCTTCTCGATATTCTTACGGTATTCATTGAAGGTCGTTGCGCCGATAACCTGGATTTCACCTCTGGAAAGGGCGGGCTTTAATATATTCGCGGCGTTCATAGAGCCTTCCGCGTCGCCAGTGCCGACAAGATTGTGCACCTCATCGATAAAGAGGATGATGTTGCCATTTTGCTTAACCTCCTCAATCAGCCCCTTGATGCGGCTCTCAAACTGGCCGCGGAACTGCGTGCCCGCGACAAGCGCGGTCAAGTCGAGCAGGTGAAGCTCCTTGTCTGCAAGGCGGGCAGGCACCTCTCCATGCGCCATGCGCAATGCAAGACCCTCCGCAATGGCGGTTTTGCCAACGCCGGGCTCGCCGATGAGGCAGGGGTTATTCTTTGTGCGGCGGCAAAGGATCTGCACCACGCGGTAAATTTCACGGTCGCGGCCGATGATACGGTCGATCTGGCCATCCGTTGCGCGCTGGGTCAGATTCGTGCAGTAGGCGTCGAGATACTTGCGCTTGATTTTTTTCTTTTCCTTATTCCTGCTGCGCTTTGTTTTGGTCTGCTGGCCCGCCTCCGGCGCCTGTGCAGGAACCTGGGCCTTTTCCGGCGCACCGTCTTCCTGCGTTTCGCTCATTTCGCCTGGCTGGAAATTCATCAGGCCCTGCATAAACGGGAAGGTCCCGGCCCCACCCGGCTCGAAATCCTCGTCGTTCTCCCCGCCGAACATGCCGCTAAGCTGCTCGCTCATCGTGTCGAGATCATCCTCGGTAATGCCCATGCTCTCCATCATCTGCTTGATGGGGCCGATATTCATCTCCATTGCGCATTTTAGACAAAGCCCCTCCGGTGTGGCCTTCTCGCCGTCCACGCGGGAGATGAAGATCACGGCAGGGCGTTTTTTACATCTGCTGCAAATTGGTTGTTTCATATCATTTACACTCCACTTCTTTCAGGAACCTAACTATCCTCTGAAGCAGGTAGAAACGCGCAGAGGAACCTGTGCGCTTCTGCCTGCTCCAGCGTCGGGAAGACCGCTGTGCAGAATAGAGGGCATCCATTCCGCACAACAAAAAGCATTTTACTTTTGGGGAAACTCTTACTGTAGCTTATTCCGGTCGCGGAACTGCCGGAAGGTTGCCGGCAGATAGCTGATGAGCGCTATCAGCGTTAGAATCGCGGAAACGACAACCAAAATCATGATCAGCCAGTCGGGCATCGGCGGTACGCCGAGTTGCACAAAGGCGCCGAATCCCGGCCCGAAAGCGATGATGACGAGCATTACGCCGTAAAAGGCAAACGTGGCGACCTTTCCATAAATTTCCGCCGCGCCGGGTCGCAGGCCGATCGCAAGCATCACCGCGCCGCCGAGGATCATGACGCCCTCCTTGAAGAGGAAAAACAGGAAAACCCAGCTGAACGCCCGCATAGCACTGCTTGCCGATTGATGAAATTCCAGAAACAGCATCACCGCGATTGTGATCTGCGTGAGCTTATCCGCCACCGGATCAAGTATTTTTCCAAGAGCACTGATTTGATTGAACCGGCGCGCGATCTTTCCATCGAAGAAATCGCTCAGCCCGGAGAGGAACAGAACGAATACCGCCCAGAGCACTTGCCCCTGATAAAACAGGACCGCAAACACCGGGATCAGAAGAATCCGGATCAGACTCAGCAGGTTGGGTACCGTCAGGCATCCCTTAAAAAGACCTTTCATACTCTATACACCCTTTTTTCCAAGCATTTTCTTAATATGCTCTGTTATACCACAATAACATTGCGCTTCGCACATGGATGCTTCTATGTTCTCCGAAACACTAGAAATCACTGATCTTGTGTGTTTCGTGACGTTCTTATACAATGCCGGTCACCGGCAAAATATCACGGATTATTCCAAGGATGAAGGAGGTTTCCACAGCTTCATAGAAGGAAGAACCCGGCGTACCAAAGAGATTTGCCACAAGCTGCAGGGCAACGCCCGCCACCAAAACCACCAGCAAACCCTTGAGCGCGCCGAACACGCCGCCCAGGGCAGCATTCGCCGTGCGCAAAACGGGAAGCCTGCAAATTCGATCGATCACTGCAGCCAGTATCCGGAACACAATTCCCAGCACCAATATCAATACGACAAAGAGAACAATCCTGCACAGGGCTGTGACAATTGGCTTTGCAACGCTCTCCGACAGTGTTTGGGCAAGGGCCGTGCCGCTGATGTCCGCCGCGCCGATCTTCTGCGTCAAAGACGCGGTATTGATTCCAAATGAGGCGGCAAACTGTACCACGGTGTCGGGAAGCCCCTGTAACACGGCCTGCGCCTGCTGCGCCGCCGTAGCGGCCCCGGATAGATCCGGCAGCTGAGAAGCGATTGCCTGCGTGACAGACTGCGCAAAGAACCGGTCGTATAGCGCCGGTGCGATCAAGCCGCTGAGATAGAGCGCGCATACGCCCGCAAGAAAGAATCCGGCAAATTCCAGCAGGGAAAGCACAAAGCCACGCTTCGCCGCAACCATGATGCACACGAGCAAAATGACAAGCAACACAATATCCAGCGCAATGCCCAACAAGATCACCTCTTATGTCGTTGATAAGGCTCTCCAAAGCACCAGAAATCTTTGGTTTCGTGTATGTTTTGAGAGGTTATTTTCTTGCAATTTCACCTTGCAGAAGCAAGGTGTGCAGCGAAAGCTGCTAGGACGAAGTCCAAATTGCCATTCCAATGTTCTCCAAAACACCAGAAATCTTCGATTTCGTGTGTGTTTTGAGAGGTTATTATAACATAAACCCGGAATGATCACAATAGATAACATAGTTCTCATTTTATCCATATATTACCCTTATTCATCTAGCGTCCTGTCCCGCGTGCTCAGCCGGTCCAGTTCACCCATCGACAGGACATAGGTGTTTCTGCCGGATACCAATACGCGCAGCGCGTCGCTGCGCACAGCGAAATGGCCGATCTGCCTCCCCTTTGCGTCAAACGCCTGCACACTGCCCGCAAGCAGGACGGCGGTATTGCTTCCATCGCAGGATACCCAGCGGACCTCCTGCCCGAAGGAGTGGTGAAACTTTTCCTGCCCCTCTTCATCGTAAACGACCAGGTCGTTTGCATTCATGCTGCCATATTCCGAGAGGATCAAGGCGCTCAGGCCATCCTCTGAAGCGGAGAAGCAGCGCAGCTCATTCGTTCCGAAGGAAACGGGCTCGGCTTTTTTCGTCCGGTTCTCAATCGCGCCGCGCAGGGTATCGCCTGTGACCAAAACGGTGGATTTCCCGGAAAAGGATGCGTCGAAAAGCGTGGTATCCGGATATTCGAGCTCTGCGAGCGGTTTTTCTTTCGATAAGTCGAAAACATAGGCCTTGGAATACAGTTTGCCGGCTGCGCTTCCCGTTACTACAGCGGCGGCGTATTTTCCATCATCGGACAAAGCAATATCCATGATATAGTCCTTCGATGAACGCCATTTGAATACCTCATTAACATTTTTATCGTAAACCGTCAGCAGGCTCGCCGCGTTGTCCGCCCGGGTCGCCACGGCGAAATTCCCGCTGCGTCCCACTGCGCAGGTGATGATATCCGCTTCCAGTTCCTTCTCCAAAAGGATCTTTTTGCGATTTTGGATGCGCAGCTTCCGGCCGCCCCGGTCATAGACGATCAGCCGTCCCGCGCGCAGGTCCATGGCGGGCCGCTTATACGTATGCGGTATCCGGCTGACCTCCCTACCAGAGGAATCCAGCACCGTGACCGATTCGTCTGTCAGGAGCAGCACGTCTGGGCCGAGCATCTGCATATCGCGCACAAGATTGGCATTGATGGAATACGGAAAGCCCTCGCTCTGCTGCTCCTGCCCGCTCTGTACGTTATCCCTGCCAGGCAAGATCTTCACAAAGATCAGCACAGCAGCGGTCAGAATCAGCGCTGCGGCGGCGCAGGCGGCAATGATCTGTTTTCTGCGCCTTTCGCGCAGCCGCTGTGCGGGCATGTTAGCCGCAGCCTTCCTTTTTTTCATGCCGTATCCCTCCATTCAAAATTTCATTTCCTGATCAGACGATCATTTCTATGCCTGCACTTCCTGATAAAATACGCGGTTGAGATAAAGCCCCTGCGCGGGAACAGTGATCCCTGCTCGAGTGCGGTCCAGCCCCTCCAGAATCGCTGGAATGGAGCCGGGCTCGAGCTTTTCCTGTTCGAGATTTAAAAGCGTGCCCACCATGATGCGCACCATATGGTACAGAAAGCCATCCGCTTCCACATAAAAGGAGACGATCTCCCCTTTCCGCATCACGTGGGCCGCGCGCACGGTGCGGACCTTGTCTTCCACGCTTCCTCCCGCCGCACAAAAAGCGGAAAAATCGTGCCGCCCCACAAAATCCTGGGCCTGCTGATTGAGATAGGCAGCGTCGATCGCATAAGGATAATGCAGCGCCCGCCCCTCCCAGAAGGGATTGCGCACGCGGCTGTTCCAGATGTGGTACACATATTCTTTGCCCGTGCAAGCATAGCGCGCATGGAAATCCAATGAAACTTCCTTGCAGCCATATACCGCGATATCGCGCGGCAGATGGGCATTCAGGGCACAGACCAGCCGATCGCAGGGGATCGAATGCTCCGTGCGAAAATTGCAGCAGTACATCATCGCATGCACGCCCGCGTCTGTGCGGCTGCAGCCGGTCACGGCAGCACGCACGCCCGTCACCGCCTCCACGGCATCCTGGACGCACTGCTGCACGGTGATCCCATTGGGCTGGACCTGCCAGCCGTGATAGGCCTGTCCGTCAAAACGCAGAATAAGCAACAGATTGCGCATGGCCGCCACCTTTCCCAGATTTCAGACTTTAGAATTCAGACATCAGGTATCTGTCGCCTGTTTAAATCAAAGATGGGATAAAGTGGTTTATCACAATCACACCCGCAAGGACTGCGGCCATGATGAAAAGTGCTGCGTAATCCCGCAGCGCCAGCTTCATCTGCTTCAGCCGCGTGCGCCCCTCCCCGCCACGGTAGCAGCGGCAGTCCATGGCGAACGCGAGATCATACGCCCGGCGGAATGCGGAGATAAAGAGCGGGATAAAAACCGGCACCAGCGATTTTGCCCTTTGAAACAGGTTCCCCGTTTCTAAATCTGCGCCGCGTGCCTTCTGCGCGTTCATAATCCGGCCGACCTCATCGATGAGCGTCGGGATAAAGCGCAGAGCGATCGTCATCATCATGGCAATATCATGCACCGGCACGCGGAGATACCGCAGCGGCGAGAGCAATCGCTCGAGTCCGTCGGTCAGATTGGTCGGTGTGGTCGTATAGGTCAGCAGGGAGCTGCTGATAATCAGGGCCATGATGCGAATCGCCATGAATACGGCGGTATAAACACCCTTCGTCGTGATATGGATGATCCAGAAGTCGACAAGGGGTTGTCCGCCCTTGACATAGAACAAATTGAGCACCGCAGTAAACAGGACGATGATGACGATCGCCTTGAGGCCCCGCAGGATCATCTTCAGCGGCACGCGAGACAGGGCGACCGTAACGCCCAGAAACAGGAGCACGAGCGCCATAGAGGCAAACTGATTCGCCAGAAAGATCAGCACGATAAAGACGGCCGTCAGGACGACTTTCATGCGCGGATCCAGCCGGTGCAGGACAGACTTGGCCGGGTAATACTGCCCGATGGTGATATTGCTCAGCATTCAGTCTCCCCCTCTCTCCGCTTTAGCCGCAGAAGCTCCTCCCTGCCCTGCGCAACGGTATAGACGCTGTCGCTGACGGGGAAGCCGCGCTTTTTCAGCTCCATGAAAATACGGGTTACCTGCGGGACGTTAAGCCCCATTTTAACAAGCTCGTCCCCACGTGAATAGACCTCCGGAACCGAGCCGTACATGGCAAGATGCGCATGGTTCATGACGAGCACCTTTGTTGCAAGACGCGCCACATCCTCCATGCTGTGTGATACAAGTAAGACAGTGCTGCCCGTCTCCCGTTGATAATTTTTAACAAGCTCTAAAATGGTGTCGCGCCCGCGCGGATCAAGGCCGGCCGTCGGCTCGTCGAGAATGAGCACTTCCGGCTCCATCGCCATCACGCCTGCGATGGCGGTGCGGCGTTTTTCCCCACCGGAGAGATCGAACGGAGACTTTTTGAAATAGTCCTCCCTAAGCCCGACGAACTGCGCGGCACGACGCACGCGCCTGTCGATCTCATCCTCGCTCAGGCCCATGTTTTTCGGGCCAAAGGCGATATCGGCATAGACCGTCGATTCAAAGAGCTGGTATTCCGGATATTGAAAGCAGAGCCCCACACGAAAGCGCACGCTTCTCAGCTTCGCCTTATCCGCCCAAACATCCTCCCCGTCGAGAAGGACCATCCCGGAGGTGGGCTGCAGCAGACCGTTGAAATGCTGGATCAGCGTTGATTTTCCGGAACCCGTGTGCCCGATGACGCCGACAAGCTCTCCCCGCTCGATGGCAAAGGAGACATCCTCCACGGCCGCAACCTCAAACGGGGTGCCCCGCCCATAGCGGTATGTTACGTTTTTTGCCTCTAATACAACGGACACTTACGATTCCCCCAAAACAGACTTCAGATATCAGGCAACAGACGGCAGAATATTAAAGGCGGAGCACAGACGTGAGCGCGTCCACGCATTCCTCAACGGTCAGGATATCCTCCGGAAGCCCAAAACCGTCCTGGTTCAGCAGATCGGCCAATTCTGCGGCCTGCGGGACATCCAGCCCCACACGCTTCAATTCTCCCACCCGGGAGAACACCCGGTGCGGTGTGTCATCCATCAGGATCTTCCCGTCGTCCATCACGACAACGCGGCCCGCCTGCGCCGCTTCGTCCATGAAGTGCGTGATGAGCACAATCGTGATCCCCTGCTCACGGTTCAGGCGGCGGATGGTTTTTATCACCTCCGCACGCCCGCGCGGATCGAGCATGGCGGTCGGCTCGTCAAGGACGATGCAGTCCGGGCGCATGGCGATGATGCCCGCGATGGCGACGCGCTGCTTCTGCCCGCCGGAGAGGCGATGCGGCTCCTTCTCGCGGAAATCGTACATTTCCACAGCTTTCAGCGCTTCGTCCACCCTCCTGCGGATTTCCTGCGGCGCAACCCCCAGATTTTCCGGGCCGAAGGCCACGTCCTCTTCGACGATCGTCGCAACGATCTGATTATCTGGATTCTGAAAGACCATGCCCACCGTCTGGCGAATATCGTCCTTTAAATCCTCGTTTGCCGTATCCATTCCATCCACCAGCACGCGCCCTTCCTCGGGAAGGAGGATCGCATTGCTGAGCTTTGCCAGCGTCGATTTACCAGAGCCGTTGTGTCCGAGCACAGCAACAAACTCCCCTCTCCGCACGGCAAAATCCAGGTGCTCGATGATGTACGGCAGCGGCGTTTCCGTATCGCCGTCGTAGCGGAAGCTCACATTTTGAAATTCAATGATATTGTCCATGTATTCGTCCTTCAATCACTGAAATAAGAGACCTAGCGTCCAAACCTGACGTCTGATATCTGGCGTCTGTCATCTGTTTTCCCAGATCGCAGTCGCTCCGCAGGGAAGCACCATGTGAGACGCAGAAGCCGGCAGGCCGATTTCGTCGGACGAAACAAGCCCGCCTAAGCGCGGCTGCACCACCGTGCCGAGGATATACTCCATCACGGCTGGGGAAAGGCCGGTTGTATAGGAATTGACGAGTACCATCAGGGGGTCGTCGGATAAAACGCCCGCGCACAATTCGACAAAGGAATAGATTTTATCCTCCAGCTTCCACACCTCGCCCGATGGCCCGCGTCCATAGGACGGCGGGTCCATAATGATAATATCATAGCGGTGTCCGCGGCGGATTTCCCGCTCGACGAATTTGATACAGTCGTCAACGATCCAGCGCACCGGCCGACCAGCAAGCCCGGAGACCGCCGCATTTTCCTTCGCCCAGGCGACCATCCCTTTCGATGCGTCCACATGCACGACCTGCGCGCCCGCCTCCAGGCATGCAAGCGTCGCACCGCCCGTATAGGCAAAGAGGTTCAATACCCTCACGGGACGTCCTGCCGAGCGGATGACGGAACGGACGAGATCCCAGTTGACCGCCTGCTCCGGAAAAAGGCCTGTGTGCTTGAATCCCATGGTTTTGATGTTGAAGCGAAGCGTATCATAGCCGATCTGCCACACATCGGGGAGCCCTCCGTACACCTCCCACCGCCCGCCGCCTGTAGAGGAGCGCAGATACCGGGCGTTCGCCTGTTTCCACAGGGGATGCACCCGCGGCGTGCGCCAAATGACCTGCGGGTCGGGGCGGATCAGGGTGACCTTTCCCCACCGCTCCAGCCGCTCACCGGACGAGCAATCGATCAATTCATAATCCTTCCAGCCGTTTGCAATCCGCATATATTAAATTAACCTTTCCCGTACCACCTCGGCAATACTTTCACCGAGCCGTTGAATTTGCGCCTGGTCGCGCCCTTCCAGCATCACCCGCACAAGCGGCTCCGTGCCGGATACGCGCACAAGGACCCGCCCGCTGTCGCCAAGCTCCTCCTCAGCGGCGGCGATGGCAATTTTAATTTCCTTGTCGCTGTCGAAACGCACCTTGCCGTAATTGGAAACACGGACATTGATCATCACCTGCGGGAAGACCTCCATGCAGGCTGCGAGCTCGGAAATCTTCTTCCCGCTGCGCTTCATCACGCCGAGCAGCTGGACGGCTGTGAGCTGTCCGTCGCCCGTGGTCGCAAAGTCGAGGAAGATGACATGGCCGGACTGCTCACCGCCGATGGAATAGCGGTGCCGAAGCATATGCTCGAGCACATAACGGTCTCCGACCTTCGTGGTCTTGCACTGGATCCCATTTTTCTCACAGAACTCGAAGAATCCCATATTGCTCATCACCGTGACGACGGCTGCATCCTTGGTAAGCTGCCCGCGCTGCTTCATGTCGATCGCGCAGATGGCGATGATTTTGTCGCCGTCGATCACACCGCCCTTTTCGTCGATGACGAGCAGCCGGTCTGCATCGCCATCGAAGGCAAGGCCGATGTCGCAGCCCTGCTCCACGGTGTAAGCCCTGAGCTGCTCGAGATGCGTTGAGCCGCAGCGGTCGTTGATATTCACGCCATTGGGCTCCGCGCTGACGATATGGCACTCGGCGCCGAGGGTGGTGAACAGCTCCTTCGCCGTGACAGAGGCCGAGCCGTTTGCACAGTCAAGAGCCACTTTAAGCCCATCGAAGCGCAGGTTCGTTGTGGAAATGATATGACCGATATAGTCAGAAAGCGCATACTGTGCGCGGGTAACCTTGCCGACGTCGCCGCCCACCTTCACGGGGGGAACGCGCGCTTCATCGAGGATGATCGCTTCAATCTCCTCCTCGAGTTCGTCCGGCAGCTTGTAACCATCTGATTTAAAAATCTTGATGCCGTTATATTCACAGGGGTTATGGCTGGCGGAGATCATGACGCCCGCATCATAGCCGTATTTCGTCACAAGATAGGCAACCGCCGGAGTTGGGACGACGCCTAAGAGCAGTACATCCGCACCCACGGAACAAAAGCCCGCTGTGAGGGCGGCCTCCAGCATTTCCGAGGAAATACGCGTGTCCATGCCGATGAGGACGCGGGGGCGGGAATGGGTGTCATCCGTGAGCACCATGGCGGCTGCACGGCCGATCTTCATGGCAAGCTCGCAGGTCAGTTCGCTATTGGCGACGCCGCGCGCGCCGTCGGTTCCAAAAAGTCTTCCCATACGATGAAATACCTCCAAATTTAGTTAGATTGTAGATGTCAGATATCAGATTTCAAACGTGGAATTCAGAAGCAAACCTGAAAGCTGATGTCTGACATCTGATCACAGCCTTTGCTGCCCTGGCATTTCAAGGCCGAGATGGCGGTAGCCCGCCGGCGTGACGATCCTGCCGCGCGGCGTGCGGCTTAAGAATCCGATCTGCATCAGATACGGTTCATAAACATCCTCGATCGTGACCGCTTCCTCCCCGATCGCGGCAGCAATCGTCTCAAGCCCCACCGGCCCGCCGTTATAATTGCGGATCATGGCGGTCAGGAGCAGCCGGTCGACAGAGTCGAGCCCCAGATGGTCGATCTCCATGCGGTCGAGCGCCGCCTGCGCATGCT